>JALHND010000097.1 GCA_022843705.1 Burkholderiales bacterium | reverse complement strand
GATGCGATGAACACCGGGCTCGATGCGCAGGTGGCGGCGCGTCCCCGTGCCGCCGGGATCATCATTGTCGTGCTGGCGCTGCTGCTGGTCGGCGCCTTCGGGCTGCTGCTGCCGGCGGTGTTCTGAAGCGCTTCAGGCCCTCGGCGCCTGCAGGGTGCTGCTGAAGGACGGCCGCGCCGCGAGGCGTTCGGCCAGCCGCGCCAGCGCCGGATGCGCCTTGCGCCATTCGACTTCCGCCAGCGCGAAATCGAGATAAGCCAGCGCATAACCGGCGGCGATGTCGGCGAGCGTGTAGCGGTCGCCGAAACAGAATTCGCGCTTGCCGAGGTCGGCCTCCATCAGCGCGAGGCCGCGGTCGATTTTCTGGCGCTGCTTGTCGAACCAGGCCTTGCTGCGCTGCTTGTCCGCCGGCTCGCGGTATTCGTGGTTGATGTTGACGGTGGCCTCGGTGATGCCGTCGCCCAGCGCTTCCCAGCGTTTGACCTCGATGCGGGACTCGAAATCCTCCGGAATCAGCCTCGGCCCGCTGCCGAGCGCGTCCAGGTATTCGACGATCACCGGTGAATCGTAGAGCGCGCGGCCGTCGTCGCGCACCAGGGTCGGGATCTTGCCCAGCGGATTGAAGGCCGGCACCGGTGAATCCGGCGCCGAGCCGCGGGCGACGATGTAGTCATGCGGGATGTTTTTTTCGGCGAGCACGATGCGCACCTTGCGCGCGAAAGGGCTGCCGGGACTGCCGTAGAGTTTCATGGGGCCTCCGGGGTTGCGGGGGGAATTCTAATCCCGCAGCCGGCCCTGCGCCCGGCGCGGTCCAGCACCGGGCGCGCTGACGGACAGTTACTGCACCGGGATGCCGGCGGCCTTGAATACGGACTGGTAATTCTGGATGTCCGCCTTCAGCAGTTTGGCGAGATCCGCCGATCCCATGCTGTAGGGTTCAACACCCTGCTTGGTCATCAGCTCTTTCATTTCCGCGGACTGGCCGATCTGCACCAGCGCCGCTTCCAGTTTTTTCAGGACGGCCGGCGGTGTGCCCGCGGGCGCGAAAAATCCCAGCCACAGTGCCATGTCAAATCCCGGGAATCCGGATTCCGCGACGGTCGGGATTTCGGGCAGGGTGATCGAGCGCTTGCCGGAACTCATCGCGAGCGGAGTCACCCGCTTTGCGGTTACATGCCCGAGTAGCGGCGGAACGGCGCCGAACAGCACCTGCACTTCGCCGGAGAGCACGGCGGTTGTCGCAGGGCCGTTGCCCTTGAAGGGGATGTGCGCCATGTCGAGCCCGGCGCGTCCCGCCAGCGTGGCCATCACCAGATGGGTGGTCGTGGCCTGTCCCGCCGAACCGTAGTTCAGTTTGCCGGGCTGCGATTTGGCGTAGGCGATGAATTCCTTCAGGTTGCGCGCCGGAATCTTGGGGTGGACGACCAGCAGGTAGGGTGCGCTTGCGACGAGCGCGATGGGCGCGAAATTCTTGATCGGGTCGTAACGCAGCTTGGCGTAGGCCGCGACGGAAATGGCGTGGGTGGTGGTGGTGCCCATCGTCAGCGTGTAGCCGTCGGGGTTGGCGCTGGCTGCGATTTCAGTGCCGAGGACTCCGCCTGCACCGCCGCGGTTGTCGACGATCACCTGTGTGCCGATGCTCTCGCCCAGTTTCTGGCCGACGATCCGGCCCACGGTGTCGGTGTTGCCGCCGGGCGCGAAGGCGACGATCAGCCGGATGGGTTTGTTGGGGTAGGCCTGTTGCGCGCCTGCTGCCGTGGCGAAGCCCATGATGAGCAATCCGGCGATCGAGGCGGGGGTCAGCTTTGACATTTGTTCACACTCCCTGAGTTTGTTTTGGTGCCCGGCGATACCGCTGAAGGGTCAGGAGTATCACGTCCGATTGTTGCAAAACGGTGACAAAGAGCAGACAAATTACCTTTACATATCAGCGTAGTAACAATATATTGTCGACAATAATATGTCCACCTCCACATTAAAGAAAATCCGCTTCCTCAGTCGTCAGCCCCTGGCGAACCTGGTCCGGCAGGAGATCGAGCACCAGATTTTCTCGGGCGAGCTGTCGGGAGGGGACCGGGTCAATGAACTGGAAATTGCCCGCAAGCTGGGCGTCAGCCGGGCGCCGGTGCGGGAGTGTCTGCGCACCCTGGAGCAGGCCGGGCTGGTGGTCAGCCGCAAGAACTACGGCGTTTATGTGCGCGTGGTTTCGATCGAGGAAGTCGCCGAGATTTACCAGGCCCGCGCCTGCATCGATGCCGGGGTGGGCATGGAACTGGCCCGCAGCATCAAGGCCGGCCAGTTGTCGGAGTTGCAGCGCATGGTGGAAAAAATGGAAGCCGCCTGCGCGGCGGGCAATTCAGCGGCGTATCACGAGCTGAATGTGGTTTTTCACGAACGCATGGTCGAAATGACGGGCAACCGCAAGCTTCTGGAGATATACCGCAGGCTGCTGAGCGAGCTGTCCCTGTACCGGAGCCACTCGCTGGGCCAGCCCGGTGCCATGCAGCGGTCCATCAACGAGCATCGCGGTTTCCTCGAATCGTTCCGGCGCAATGACAGCGATGCCGCCGCCAAGGCCATGCGCGATCACATTCTCGCCAGCGGCGAACGGATGCAGCAGGCCTGCGGGACCGTTGCGACCGGCGGACCGGGGCGCTTGCCCATGGGAGAAGTCGCATGACCCTTCGGGTTGCCTTCATCGGCTACGGCGAGGTGGCCTCCGCCTTCAGCGCCGAAATCGCTGCGCGCGGGGCGGAGGTGGCGGCCTACGATGTGCTGCTGGATCAGGAGGGCGGACTCCATCGGCTGAAGGAGCGCAGCTGCGGTGCGAAAGTGGACTTTTGCGCGCTGGCCGATGCGTTGCGGGGCGCCGATTACGTGTTGTCGACGGTGACCACCAGCGTCGCCTGCGATGCGGCGCGCCGCTGCCTGCCGCATCTGGCGGAAGGACAGACCTATGTCGACCTCAATGCCACGGATCCCGGCCTCAAGCGCGAAATCGAGGCCATCGTGTCGCCGTCGGGTGCAGCCTTCGTTGAAGGAGCGGTGCTCGGGGCGGTCGGTGTGACCGGTGCGAAAACAGAGATCCTGCTGGGCGGGCCGCATGGCCGGCGGGCGGAAGCCGAGATCAAGGACAAGCTGGGGCTCAACGTGCGCTTTTACGCCGAGGACATCGGCAAGGCTTCGATGTTCAAGATGCTGCGCAGCGTGTTCTCGAAAGGGCTGGAGGCGCTGCTGATCGAGTTCCTGGCGGCCGGTGAGCGCGCGGGCATCCGCGATGATCTCTGGCGCGAAGTGACGGAACTGATGGCGAACCACCCGTTCGAGAAGACGGCGTCGAACTGGGTGCGCAGCCATGCGACGGCGCATGCGCGCCGGCGCCACGAGATGGAGCAGGTGGCCGAGGTGCTGCGCGGTCTCCGCATCGAACCGCTGATGACCGATGCCACCGTGGCTTTTTTCCGGCGCTCAGGGGCAATGGGATTGCAGGGCCGATTCACCAGCACCCCTGCGGCGATGGACGAGGTGGTGCAATTTTTCAATGAACGGCTGCAGGCGCCACCCAAATAGCTGGTTGCAGCCACGATAACCCGCAGGCCGCCGGCCTTTTAACCCGAGGAAGTCAGGATGAAACGAAACAAGATGAAGGAAAAGCTGCGCGCAGGTGAACCGGTGTTCGGCGTCTCGGTGATGATTCCGTCGCCGCAGATCGTGGAAATGGTCGCCGCCGCCGGTTTTGACTGGGTGCTGCTCGACTGCGAACACGGCACGCTGACCATCGAAAGCGTCGAATTGATGGCGATGGCCGCCGAGGCGAGCGGCATCACCGCGATTGCGCGGCCGGTGAGCCGCAGCCCGGAACACATCCTGCAGGTCCTCGACCGCGGCGTCATGGGTGTGCAGATTCCGCACGTGATCACCGCCCAGGACGCGCGCGATGCGGTCGCCGCCGTGAAGTATCACCCGCTGGGCAAGCGCGGGCTGGCGGCAGGCACGCGTTCGGCAGTCTACGATTCGCACGGCACGCTGGCCGAATACGTGAAGGCCGCCAACGACTCAACGCTGATCGCGGTGCAGATCGAGGACGAGGCCGCGGTCCACAACATCGACGAACTGCTGAAGGTCGATGACATCGACGTGTTTTTCATCGGGCCGTCGGACCTGTCGCAATCCATGGGCCATCCGGGCAATCCGAAGGCGCCGGTGGTGGCACAGGCGATCGACAGCTGCTTCCAGAAAATGCTTGCCGCCGGCCGCACTCCGGGCACGCCGGCCACCGCCGAACACGTGAGCGAGGTGCTCGGCAAGGGCGTGCGTTACATCTACACCCATTTGCCGCGGTTGTTGGCCGGCAGCGCGAAAACCTACTTCAAGAGCGCACGCGGATAAGCGCACCCCCGGGGCGCTCACTGTCGAGCAGGTCCGGGCTGGCCGTACGCGGAAGGTACGGCTAAGATGTTTGCCCCGGGCGCGATCCGCCCGGCCAGACAGGGGAATCGACATGGAAACCCTCTACAAGTGGCGCGTGCTGGAGAAGGACCGCAGCGGCAAGGCGCGCTGGCGCCTGGTGCGCACGCCGATGACCGAGGACACCGCGCGCTTCTGGGCGGCCAACAACAACCGCGTGATCGAGCGCATCGACTGGCCCGGCGCGGTGAAATTCTCGCTGCAGCCCGAGGCGCAGATCATTCCCTTCCGCCGGCCCACCCGTTAATCCCTGACGCCGCGCGTTTGCCGCGTCACTGGATGATCCGGTAGCCGCGCTCTCGGAACAGCAGGAGGCAGGCCTTCCCGGCATCCGTGTCGTAGCGCCCGCCCATGTTCGATTCGATTTCCTCCAGCGCCACGTCAATGCCCAGGCCCGCCCGGTAGGGGCGGTCGGAATTCATCGATTCGACGACGTCGGCGATGGCGAGTATGCCGGCCAGCGGCAGGATGGCACCGTTCCTGAGTCCGCGCGGGTAACCCTTGCCATCAATGCGTTCGTGGTGCTGGAGCACGATCTCGGCTACCGGGGTGCGGAAGTCGATGTGCTTCAGGATGTCGTAGCCGAGCTGCGGGTGGTTCTTGATCAGCCCGAATTCGGGCACCGAAAGTTTGGCCGCCTTGGTGAGGATTTCCACGGGTACGCCGATCTTGCCGATGTCGTGGACGATGCCGCTCTTGCGTAGGGTGTCGATCTCGCCGTCGTTGAGGCCCAGCTCTCCGCCGATGGCGGCGGCCAGTTCACCGACGCGGCTGGAGTGGCCGGCGGTGTAGGGATCGCGGATCTCGCACAGCGTCGACACGGCGTTCAGGGAATCCTGCAGCATGCGCTGCAGGTGGGCGAGGTGAGCGGCGGTCTGTGCCTCGGCCCGCCAGGACTCGGTGATGTCGATCACCACGCCCATCATCACCGGGTTGGTTTCGCTGCCGGCCAGCGTGTTGTGGATGTCGACGACGATTTCGCGGCCGTCCTTGCGCAGGCCGGTGAACACGCGACGGCCTGCGCTGGCTTCGCTGGTCAGCCGTTCGCGAATGGCTTCCAGGGCCTTTGCATGTTCGCGCGGCACGGTGAGGTCGAGGATGTTGAGGCCGACGATCTCGTCGGCGTTGTAGCCGAAGATTTTCATCAGGCCGGGGTTGGCGTAGGCGATTTTCATGTCCTTGACGATGTAGATGCCGACCATCGTGTGTTCCACCATGCTGCGGTACATCGCTTCGGCGCTGTTCAGGCGGTCGAGGGCGCGGACTTGGTCGGTGGCGTCGATCGCCAGCACGATCTCGGCGCGCCGGCCCCGGTAAGTAATCCTGCGCGCAGTGATGTCCATATGCAGCTCCCCGCCGCCTTTTGCGTGGTGGAGCCAGCGGCCGGCGCGGTCGATACCGTCATCCTGGCGGCTGATGTGCGACTGGAAACGTTCGATCTCGCCTTCGGGACGGATGTCGAGCACGGTCATCGCCAGCAGTTCTTCCCGGCTGTAGCCGTATTTCTGCTCCATCGCCTCGTTGACGGCAAGGAAACGCAGCGTCTCGAGGTCGAAAATCCACATCGGCTGCACGCTGTGTTCGAACAACTCGAGAAACACCCGGTCGCCTGCCGGCATTTCGGTATTGGCCATCGCGGACTCCTCGCGGGGCGGCATCCGTCGATTGCGCGACGGTGTGGGGCCTGGAAAAAAAGCATACGCCGCATCCGGGCTGCACGACAATCGCTTTGTCAGACTGCAGCCACATCATCATCCGGTGATGTTCTGACGCGCGGGGCCGCGGATTAAACCGGGACGCCAGTGCGGGTATGTCAGGCGGCGGGTTTTTTCAGGTTGGGCTCGTCGAGCCCCACGCCTTCGAGTGCGCCGAAAAGCTCCGCGAGTTGCCGGCGCGCGGCTTCGGGCAGCGGCGGGCCGAGGATGGCACGCACATTGGGCTCGATATGCGCCGGGTTGCCGGTGCCGAAGAGCACGACATGGGCGCCGGGTTCGTGGCGGGCGTAACGATAGGCGGCTTCGATGATGGTTTTTGCGCCGCCTTCGCCGAGCAGGAAGTCGAGCGGGTTGTCCTTCTGCGCGAGTTCCGCCGGAACGCGGCCTTCGGCGGCGAGTCTGGCGATGTCCTGCTGCAGCCGGCCGGGCACGCTGAACAGCGCGCGCACCGCGAACATGACCAGGGTGCCGACATTGTGTTTGATCGCCGCCGGGAACACCTTCTGCCGCGAGTTCTGGCACAGCATGTGGAAGGCGGTCATCACCACGTCCCAGTGGTCGTCGGCGAGCGCGCGTTCAAGCATGCTGTGGCCGTTGTCCTTGGTGGCCCATTCGGTGATGCCGATGTGGCGGAGCTTGCCCTTTTCCTGTTCGCGCCTGAGCGCCGGCAGCACCTTCGCGGCGACGAGGTCGTATTCGCCGGGCAGCACGGTGTGCAGGCAGAACAGGTCGACGTGGTCGCTGCCCAGCGCCTTCAGCGAGCTGTTGAGGCTGGTGATGACATTCGCGACCGCGGTCGGCGAGGCGCCGGGCGCGACCTTGTGTTTGGTGGAAATGATCACCGATTCGCGCGGCCGGCCCTTGATCGCCTTGCCGACGATGGGTTCGGTGCCGTAGAACTGCGCGGTGTCGATGAAGTTGACGCCGAGGTCGAGCGCGCGCTGCACGATGCCGACGCAGTGCGCATCGCTGTGTCCGGCGGTCATGCCCAGCCGCGAGCTGCCGCCGCAGCCGAGTCCGGCAACGCTGACCTTGAGGCCGGTGCGGCCGAGGGTGGTGTATTCCATGGGGGTGTTAATGCTTGTCAGGTGTAAGGCGTCAGGGGTGAAATGTGGAACGGCGAGTACTTACACAACTGGCCACAGCCTTGTGCCTACGGCCGGCGAGTACGGCGCGTGTTGCAGTTGCGGCACGACACGACCCATCCAGGTCTGCGGATCGTTGCGCCGGGCTTCGTGCGGGCCGAAGTGGTGTTCGCGTTCTTCGAGCGAGGTGAACTCGTGGAGGATCGCGTGTTTGTAGCCGCCGACGGTGGCGAGCAGCTTGCGCGCGCCGGCGCAGCCGGGCAGGGTTTTCAGCAAGGGGAAACGTTCCTGGGCGTACCAGCCGCCGAGATCGTCCTCGACCGCCGGTGACGGCGCGTTGTAGTGGCCGATCTGGATCACGGCGGCGGTCGTGCCGCGCGCATCGCGTGTGCGGGTTTCGGGGCCGTCGACGCGGGCTTCCTCGGCGAGGATCGCGGCCGCGGCATTGAGGCGCATGCCGATGAACTGTTTCGTCTCGGCACTCTGCTTTTTGGCGAGTTGTCCCGGACTGGGGTTGAGGAAGGTCTGCGTGGTCTCGCCGCCGAACAGCGCGAGGTATCCGGTGCCGCGGCCGCCGTGGCCCAGCGCATAGTGCGCGGCCCAGCAGTAACCGGGACGTGACAGTTTTTCTGGAATGTGGACCCGGTGAAACCAGTCCAGATAGCTGTCCCTGTTCGCCGCTGCGATGTCGTACCAGATGGCCCAGATGCCGCGATCCATGTCTTTGTTCCTCCTCCGGCCGATTGTAAGTCAGTGCGGCGCAAGCGCTGTCGCGGGGCCATGGTGTGGACGCGGCGGCGCTGGTATTCTGCAGAGCCACGGCGCGCCGGTTGCCGGGATGTCCGCGGGTAAAACCAACAACAATCGACTGGAGGGGTTTCGTGCACAAAGGGCATACGGATCACACGCGGCATTGCTGCGACGACGGCATTGTGTTCACCGGTTGCAGCATGACCAACACCGCGGCGCAGACCGCAGGTGGCCGCCGCCGCCAGGTGCTGGTCGGCGGCAAGCGGGTGAAGACCATCGACGTGCATGCGCATTGCGTGGTGACCGGGGCGCTCGACCTGCTGAAACTGAAGCTGGAGGACCAGCGTGGTCCCGGCATCGGCGAGGTGGGTTCGCGGCGCATCGCCGAAATGGACGAGCAGGGCATCGACATCGAGGCGCTGTCGATCAATCCGCTGTGGTATCGCGCGCCGCGAGACCTTGCCGCGGAAGTTATCCGCGTGCAGAACGAGAAGCTTGCGGAATGGTGTGGTGAATATCCCGACCGTTTCGTGGCGTTCGCTTCGGTGGCGCTGCAGCATCCCGACCTCGCGGTGGAGCAGTTGGTGCACGGGGTGAAGAAACTCGGGCTGCGCGGGGCGGCGGTCGGCGCCAGCGTCGCGGGCAGGGAGTTCTCCGATCCGATGTTCCATCCCTTCTGGGCGAAGGCCGAGGAGCTGGGGGTGCTGATCTTCATCCACCCGCAGAGCACGCCGGAGCTGGAACGACGTTTCAAGGGCAACGGCTGGCTGTCGAATACCATCGGCAATCCGCTGGACACCACGATCGCGCTGTCGCACCTGATCTTCGAGGGAACGCTGGACCGTTTTCCCGGTCTCAAAATCTGCTCGGCCCACGGCGGAGGCTACCTGCCGTCCTATGCTCCGCGTTCGGACCAGAGCCTGCGCGTGGCGCCGGAGATGGACACCGGCGTGAAGCTGAAGAAAAAACCGACGGAATACCTGCGCGACATGTATTACGACACTCTGGTGTTTACCGGCGAGGCGCTGCGCCACCTCGCCGCCGAAGTCGGTTCCGACCGGCTGGTAATCGGCACCGACCATCCGATTCCGTGGCAGGGCGATTCGGTGAACCACATTCTCAATGCGCCGGGCTTCAGCGATGCCGAGCGCCGGGCGATGCTCGGCGAAACGGCGGCGAAGCTGCTCGGCATTCCGCTTTGATTGTTGTCAGACAGGAGACGCGACGATGGAACGCAGGAAAGCGAGTGATTATCCGCCGGAAGTGATGAAGCTGTTCGACGGTTATGTGCACGGACGGATCGACCGTCGAGAATTCCTTGAACGCGCCGGCAAGTACGCGGTGGGCGCCTTCACCGCGACAGCGATGCTGGAGAGCCTGAAGCCGAATTTCGCCTGGGCGCAGCAGGTGCCGAAGGACGACCCGCGCATCCGCACCCAGTACCTGGAATACGATTCGCCGCAGGGCCACGGCCGCATCCGCGGTTATTACGCCGCGCCGGCGAACCTCAAGGGCAAGCTGCCGGCGGTGCTGGTGATCCACGAGAACCGCGGCCTCAATCCCTATGTCGAGGATGTGGTGCGGCGGCTGGCGACGGCAAACTTCGTCGCCTTCGGGCCCGACGCGCTGAGTCCGGTCGGCGGTTACCCCGGTGACGAGGACAAGGGGCGCGCGCTGTTCGCGGCCCAGGATCCGAAGAAACGCGAGGAGGATCTCTACCAGGGCGCGCAGTTCCTGAAGCAGCGGCCGGAGGCGGGAAAGATCGGTGTTGTCGGTTTCTGTTTCGGCGGCTACATCAGCAACCTGCTGGCGACGCGGATGCCGGATCTTGCCGCGGCGGTGCCGTACTACGGCCGCCAGGTGCCGGCCTCGGAAGTGCCGAAGATCAGGGCGCCGCTGCTGCTGCAGTTCGCCAGCGACGACGAAAACGTCAACAAGGGCTGGCCGGCCTACGAGGAGGCGCTGAAGGCGAACAAGGTGCGTTACACCGCGCACATCTATCCCAACACGCTGCATGGCTTCCACAACGACACCACACCGCGTTACGACGAGGCGGCGGCGAAGCTGTCCTGGCAGCGCACGCTGGAGTTTTTCAACAAGGAGCTGCGCGGCTAGGGCGGGGCGGTGCCTGCGGGAGCGGTGATGCCGCGGCTGTTCTGTGCCGGCCTGCTGCTGGCCGCCTGCAGCGTCGCCTTCGCGCAGTCCGATCCTGCGGATTATCCGCAGCGGTCGATCCGCCTGATTGTTGCCGATTCACCGGGCTCGGCCGACGACTTTTTTGCGCGCGTGGTCGGCGAGCGGCTGGAAGCGCTGTACAAGCAGCGGGTGATGATCGACACCCGGCCCGGTGCCGGCGGATTGATCGGCAACACCCGGGTGTCCCGCGCGGACGCCGACGGCTACACGCTGGGCATGGTTGGCGTCACCCGCCTGATCACTGCCCTGCTGCGCGAGCAGCCGCCGTATCGCGCGCTGGCCGATGTCACCGGCGTCGCACACGTCGCCTCGATCACCAATGTGCTGGTCGTGGCGCCGTACCTGCAGGCGCGCACGGCGCAGGATTTCGTGCGCCGTGCGCGTGCCAGTCCCGGTGATCTCAATTACGCGTCACTCGGCATCGGCTCGGCCTCGCATCTGGCCGGCGAGGTGTTTTCGCGGGCGCTGGGCATCGACGCGGTGCATGTGCCGTACCGCGCCGTGATCAACACCTTTGCCGAGATGGGCCTGGGCCGCGTGCATTACGCGGTGCTGACGCTGCCCACCGTGCTGCCCGCAGTGCAGAAGGGCCGGCTGCGGCCGCTGGCGGTGATGACGCCGCAGCGCAGCGGCGTGTTGCCGGAGGTGCCGGCGATCCGCGAACTCGGCCTGCCGGATGCACAGTTCGACAGCTGGTCGGGCATCGTCGCACCGGTCGGCACGCCGCGGCGTGTCGTCGAGCAGTTGCACGGCGACATTGTTGTCGCGCTGCGCCATGCGCCGCTGCGCAAGCGTTTCCTGCAGCAGGGTGCGGAGTCGACGCCGGAGAGCACGCCCGACGGTTTCATGCGCCACATGCAGGAGGAATACCTGCGTTTCGAGGAGATGATCCGCGGCAGCGGCATCCGGCCGGAGTAGCG
>JALHND010000096.1 GCA_022843705.1 Burkholderiales bacterium | reverse complement strand
GCGGCGGATTTCCGCGCGCGGGCGGAGGCCTGGGTGATGGCGCCGTCGTCCATGGCGCATCCGCGTTTCCATGTCAGTGCCGAGTCGATGGCGCTGCTGTTCACCCGCGACGCGGAGGCTGCGCGCCGTGGCGGGCTGGACAAGGTCGGGGCGACACTGTGCCTGTACGAGGATGACACGCCGCCGCGCTGGTTGCCGGGCACGGGTGACTGTTTTGCCGGACATGAGAATTTCAGTGCGCAGGTCGCGCGCGCCGCGGCCGCGCGTCCGGCGGAGGAAGCCGCGGAGCTGCGCAGCCACCTCGCCGCGGTTGAACTCTGCGCGCCGTTCCGCGACCGGCCGGTGCCCGAGGGTCAGGGCCTGCAGGTCACCCGCGGTTTGATCTGTACGGAACTGGCGCGGGAGCGTGAACGGCTGCGGCAGAAGTTTCCGGAGGATCCGCGGCTGCGCAACGGTTCATGAAAGCATCTGCCGGCATGCGGGATATATGATCCACGGACATCCCCGCCATCAGACCCCCTGACGGCCGGGGCTTTTCCCATTCAAGGCGCAGGGCTTAACCGTTCGTCGGTCGCCAATGCACGCCAGTCCGGCGGCTTCTCCGGCAGGAATTAGTGCATGGTGTGAAATCCCGCGGGTTGCTAGACTGCTGAAAAACAAGGAAAACAAGGCCACAAACCATGCGCCGCAGCGATTTCGACATCACGGACAGGATCCGCACCACCGATGCGATCGAGGTTTCCGATCACGTCCTGGGCCTGTTCCGCGCGCTGTACCCGAAGGGCAATGCGCGGCCGATGGAGCGGGCCTTCGAAGACCTGTCGAAGATGTACCACGGCAAACACCCGGACTATCACCCCTGCGATACCGAGTATCACGACATCCAGCACGTGCTGGATGTGACGCTGGCAATGGCGCGGCTGCTGGATGGTTACCAGCGTGATCCGCGGGAACAGGCGCCGCTGTCGCCGGAGCTGTTCAGCGTCGGCGTTGTCACCGCGCTGTTCCACGACGTCGGCTACCTGCGCCGGCGCAATGACCGCAAACACCGCTACGGCGCCGAATACACGCTGACCCATGTCTCGCGCGGCGCGAAGTTCCTGTTGGGCTATATGCCGAAGATCGGCCTGAAGAAATACGCGCGTGATGCTTCGGTGATCATCCATTTCACCGGTTACGAGCGTGATCCCGAGGGCATCCGCATGGACGATCCGGTGATGCGCCGCGTCGGCGAGATCCTCGGCACCGCGGACATCATCGCGCAGATGTCGGACCGCTGTTACCTCGAGAAATGCCATGACCGGCTGTACCCCGAGTTCGTGCTCGGCGGCATCGCCCGCCGCAAGCAACCCGACGGGAGTGTGGTTGTGGTCTACAAGTCGGGCAAGGATCTGCTCAGCAAGACGCCGGCGTTCTATGTCAACGCGATGAAGCGCCTGGAGTACAAGCTGCACAGCGCCTATGAATATGCCGCGGTTCATTTCGGCGGCCGCAACCTCTACATCGACGAGATGGACAAAAACGCGGCCCATGCCGAAGCCGCCACCGGTGCCAGCGGCCGCAGCCGCCTGCGCCGCGCGGCGCCGAAGACCCTGCTCTCGGGCGTGCGTTCGACGCCGGAGGGACTGGTCATCCGCTGATACGCCGCGGTTCCGGACAGTCACGCGGTATCCCTGCCGGAAGGGAAGCGGTACAGTAGCCCTTTCCCTTTTTCAAAGTCCTCCCATGCGTTTTCTCATCCGCACCGGCATCCTGATCGCGCAGCTGCTGGTCTTTCTTGCGCTGATGGCGGTGATTTCCTGGGGCACCACTTATTTCACCGCCGAGCGTTATCCGGCAGGCGCGACGCCGGTGCGCCTGTTTCCGGTGATTGCGTTGCCGCCGGCGGCGACGGATCCGCCGCAGTACGAGCTGCTGCGCTGGCCCGACATCACGCGCAAGGATCCGCCGCCGCCGCCGCGAACTCTGCGGCTGCCGCAGCCCGCGGGGGAATTTGAAGTGCCGGCCTTTGGCGATTTCAAGCCCTACGTGCGTTTCACCACGGGTGATGCGGCCGACGGCCGCCAGCGTGTCGAGCTCAAGGTCACCGAGGATGATTACGTGATCTATGCCGCCTATGTCACGGACGGCAACACGGTGTCGCCGGAGTCTTTCCGCGTCTGGGGGCCGTCGTCGCTGCTGCTCGCGGTGTTCCCGGCTTTCGTGCTGGCGCTGGTGCTGGGGCGCCTGCTGCGCCGGCGTTTCCTGCCGGCTCCTGCGTCCGCCGCGGCCTAGTTTTTCGTCCGCGTCAGCAGGAATTCTCCGAGCGCGACCGCGCGGCCGTTGAGCAGCACTTCGACCCGATGCCGGCCGGGATGGTGTTTGCGTGTCGTCAGGTCGGCGAGCGACAGTGTTCTGGTGAAAGCCAGCACTTCCTTTGGTCCAAGCTCGACGGTCTTCAGCTTGAACACCTTGGCCGAGGTTTTGCCGCCGGCCTTCGCGTAATGCACCCGCAGATCGGCGAGCACGCGCTGGGGCGTTGTTTTCCTGCTGGCGAGTTCGAAACTGATGTTGACGCGGCCACCGATATTGACCCGCTGCGGTCTGACTGCGGCCTTGCGCACCGACACCTCGGCCTTGGCGCCGAATCCTGAAACCGCCAGCGCGCCGGGATCGCCGCGCTTGATCGCGGAACGCAGCGCATGGCGCACGATCCAGGCGCGTTCCGGTGATGCGTCCTTCAGCCAGCGTTTCGCCACCGCGTTGAGCAGCGTCGGATGGTCCTTGCCGATGTCGTTGAGGTGGTTGGCCACCGAGCGGCGCACGTACAGTTCCGGATCGTCCTTCAGCAGCTCGAGCAGTTCCAGCGCCGGCCGCGGGTCACGCTGCAGCGCACGCAACCGCGGCGCCCAGGGCAGGCGCGGGCGTGTGCCTTCGGACACCAGCCGCCGCACATGGGGGCTCGGGTCGCGTGTCCATTCGCGCAGCCGCGCCAGCGTGCGTTCCGGATATTTGTCGATGAAGGGCCGGATGCTGAACTCGGCGGTGAAGCGCTGGGTCAGCGCATGTTGTGCGCGCATCGCTTCCTCGAAATGACCGATGGCGTACTCGGCGACATAAACCGTGTGCGGCAGGAACAGGAAGGAGGCCAGCGGTCCGTTGCTGTCGCCGTGCGGCGCATCCAGCGAGGCGAGCAGGATGTCGAGGGCTGCCGGTACTTCCTGCGGCAGGTGTTTGCGCAGCGCGCGGGCGATGTGGCGGCCGCGCGGCATCAGTTCCAGCGCTTCGTAACCTTCAAGCGCGTCGCGCAGAAAAGCGGTTTGCGGAAACGCCGGAAACACCTGCACGATCATCCGCGCGATGCGTCGCGGGATCTCCGGGCCGTAGCGGTTCTTGAGCGCTTCCGCCACGGCGGATTCAGCCGCTGCGGTCCTGCAGTTCGCCGAGCTTCATGCCCTGCCAGTCCGGCAGCGCGGCCAGGAAGTCGCGTTGCGCGCCGGCGATCCACACGTACTGTTCATCTTCATGGATCAGGCGGTACTTGAGCGCGTGGCCGCGCAGCCACCAGGCGATGCCGAGGTCGGTGACGCCGGTCAGCAGCATTGCCATCGCGGGCAGCATGCCGAGCATGTAGTAGACCGGCGGCGCGGCGATGATCATCGCGACGCCGGCGATGGCGACGATTGTCGCGACGCGTCCGCGCCGCGAGTTGCAGTCCGTACACACCGGCGGCCGCAGCTTGCTGCGGGTGCCGGGCGTGGATGGCGCGGCTTCCGGCACCGCGCAGACCGCGCCGCAGGACAGGCACAGCGAGGGAAACTGGTGGCGGTGGCGTTCGACAACGACATGGTTGTCGCTGCGGTAAACCCCGGAGGTGCCCTTCAGCATGATCGGATGAGCCTGTTCAGTTGAAGGCCGAGAGCCCGGTCTGGGCGCGGCCGAGCACCAGCGCGTGGATGTCGTGGGTGCCCTCCAGCGTGTTGACGGTTTCGAGGTTGAGCATGTGGCGGATCACCGGGAATTCGTCGGAGATGCCGTTGCCGCCGAGCATGTCGCGCGCGGCGCGGGCGATGTCCAGCGCCTTGCCGGTGGAATTGCGCTTCAGCAGCGACACCATCTCCGGCGTCGCGCGGCCTTCGTCGCGCAGCCGGCTGACATGCAGGCAGGCGAGCAGGCCGAGCGCGATCTCGGACTGCATGTCGGCGAGTTTTTTCTGGATCAGCTGGTTCGCCGCCAGCGGCTTGCCGAACTGCTTGCGGTCCATCGTGTACTGGCGCGCGGTGTGCCAGCAGGCTTCTGCTGCGCCCAGCGCGCCCCAGCAGATCACGAAACGCGCATTGTTGAGGCAGCCGAAGGGGCCTTTGAGGCCGCTGACGTTCGGCAGCAGGTTGGCTTCCGGCACGAACACATTGTCCATCACGATTTCGCCGGTGGGCGAGGCGCGCACCGAGAACTTGCCCTCGATCTTGCGCGTGGAGAGTCCTTCCATGCCGCGCTCAAGGATGAAGCCGCGGATCACGCCGCCGTCATCCTTGGCCCAGACCACCATGATGTCGGCGATCGGTGCGTGGGTGATCCACAGTTTTGTGCCGGTGAGGCGGTAACCGCCGTCGACGCTGCGTGCGCGGGTTTTCATGCTGCCGGGGTCGGAGCCGTGGTCGGGTTCGGTCAGGCCGAAGCAGCCGAGCAGTTCGCCGGTCGCCATTTTCGGCAGGTATTTCTGCCGTTGTTCCTCGTTGCCGTAGGCGTAGATCGGCGTCATCGCGAGGCCGCCCTGCACACCCACCGCGGAGCGGAAGGCGGTGTCGACGCGCTCGAGTTCGCGCATGATCAGGCCGTAGGCGACGTAGCCGATGCCGGCGCAGCCGTAACCTTCGAGCGGCGCGCCGAGGAAGCCGAGTTCGCCCATCTCGCGCATCACTTCGCGGTCGAAGCTTTCATGGCGGTTCCAGTCGCGGATGCGCGGTGCGAGTTTTTCCTGCGCGTACTGGCGCGCGGTGTCGCGGATCATCCGCTCCTCGTCGGTCAGCTGGTTTTCGATCAGCAGCGGATCGTCCCACTGGAAATGGCCGCCGGTGAGGGTGACGGCGGAATGGTCTATGGTCATGCAGGATTCCGTTGTGACTGGGTCCCCGATTTTAACCGGCGGGGTGCTTCAGCCGTTGTTGCGGGCCACGATGTGGGTGGGCAGTCCGTCGATGCTGCTCTGGTTTTTCTGCGCCCAGTAGTCGAGCAGGCCGCTGTCGCCCTTTTTTTCGGCCCAGGCTTCGAGCGAACCGCGCTCGCCCTGGTAGTCCATCAGCGGCACGCCCATGCCGCAGGATGTCTGCACATGGGTGATCGCGAGGTCGAAAATCTGGCGCGCGCCGGGCAGCGGCGTGAACTGCGGGTACAGCGCGGCCCATTGCGGATCCTTGCGGTGAATCACGCTTGCCCTGCCGTAGAGCCGCAGGATCAGCGGCGCGCCCTCGAAGGCGCAGAACATCAGGGTCATCCGCGCATCGGCCTGCACATGGGCCGAGGTTTCATTGCCGCTGCCGGTGACGTTGAGCCAGGCCACGCGATTCGGGCCGAGCACGCGCAGCGAATCCATGCCCTTGGGCGAGACATTGATGCGGCTGTCGGCAGTGGCGGTGCCGGTGAAATAGATTTTCTGCGCGCGGATGAATTCGATGTGGCGCTCCGACAGCGCGTCAAACATCATCGCCATGAGCTACCCTGTAAGTATTTGATTATATTGATATTTTTGAACTCTACCGCGTGGCGCGATCGAGGAACAGCTTGACCTGCTGCAGCAGCTCGCGCTCCATGCCGTTGAAGAAGTGATCGGCGCCGGCGACGCTGATCTGGCCGGAGCCGCGGATGTTGCGGATTGCTTCCGCCCGCTTCGTTGCGTTGTCGAGTACGGCCGGCAGGTCTTTTTCGCCCATCAGGTCGAGCACCGGCGCCTTGAAGGTGTCGGGTTTCGTGTATACGCCCGAAATGCCGATGGCAACGAAAGCGTCGATCGCCGGCATGCCGGCCGTATTGAGGAACACATTGGCCATGCGCGCGCCGAGGCTGTGGGCGACGATCGCGATTTTTTTGTGGCCCCTGCCGCGCATGAATTGCACCGCGGCGGCGATGCGTTCGGCGGCTTCCGGAAACAGCGGCGGGTACTGGTCGCCGCGCGCCTCGGATGCGAGCACCGGCATCTGCACCGACAGCGTCGCGTAACCCTGATCCGCGAGGTTGCTGCGCAGCGGGTTGATCAGCCCCCAGTCCGGATGCACGCCGAGGCCGTGGATGACGATCACGCCGGCCTGCGCCTTGGCGTTCGGCGCGTGGATGGCGAGGAACTTGCGGCCCGAGGGCAACGCGAGCCGGACCGGATCACCGACCAGTATGGCCGGCGTGATTTCGTCGGCCCAGCGTTTTTCGCGGGCGTAGTCGGCCGCAGCCCAGGCGTTGAGGCTCAGCGCGCTGAACAGCAGGATGACCAGTTTGCGCATCAGCGTCCCTTGAAGTCCGGTTGGGTCTTGGCGAGGAAGGCGCGCACGCCTTCGCGGTAGTCTTCGGTGTCGAAGCAGGCGAAACCTTCGTCCCATTCGGCGGGCGGAATGTCGACGCCGGGGGTCAGGCGTTCGATGAACTGCTTGTGCCAGCGCGCGACCAGCGGCGCGCCGTCGGCGATGCGCCGCGCCAGCGCATAACTTTCCTGCTCCACGTCGGCATCGGGCACCACGCGGTTGACCAGGCCCTTGCGGTACGCCTCGTCGGCGGTGAACACGCGGCCCTCCAGCAGGATTTCCAGCGCCACCGCGCGGCCGACCAGTGCCAGCAGGCCGGCGAGTTCGCCGTAACCCATGGTCAGTCCGAGTTTGCTGATCGGCACGCCGAAGCGGCTGGAGCTGCCGCAGATGCGCATGTCGCACATCGCCGCGATTTCGAGGCCGCCGCCGACGCAGGCGCCTTCGATCAGCGCGACCGTGGGGTGTTTGCACCGCGCGACCGCCTGCATCGTCGCGTGGATCAGTTCGCCGTAGTCCCTGGCCTGGCGTGCGTCGGCGCGTTCGGTGGCGAATTCGGCGATGTCGGCACCGGCGGCAAAAGCCTTGCCGCCGGCGCCGCGCAGCACGACGCAGCGCAGGCTGTCATCGGCCGACAGCTGGCGCATCGTGTCGCCGAGCGCCTGCCACATCCCCCGGTTGAGCGCGTTGAGCCGCTCCGGCCGGTTCAGCGTGACGGTGGCGATGTCGTCCTTGCGGGCGAGGAGCAGGGTGTCGGTGGGCATGCCTGATGACGGCCGGCACCATGCCGGCCTACTGTTGCGGGATTTTAGCCTCGCGCACGACTTTCGCCCATTTATCCGTTTCGCTGCGGAGCAGTTTGACGAATTCGGCCGGCGTGCTGGGTATTGCCGTCATGCCCTGGCGCTCGTAGCGCTGCTTCATTTCCGGCGTGCTCATCACGGCGACGATGGTCTTGTTCAGCTTGTCGATGATCGGTTTCGGCACGGCCGACTGCGTCAATATCCCGTACCAGGTGGCGTATTCGAATCCCGGCACGCCAGACTCCTCCACCGTGGGCACTTCCGGCAACACGGGCGAGCGGGATTTGGTGGTCACCGCGATGCCGCGCAGCCGTCCGCTTTTGACATGGGGCAGTGCCGAGGCGAAGGTCGACATGAATGCGCTGGTTTCGTTGCCGAGCAGTGCGGTGACCGCCGGGCCGGTGCCCTTGTACGGCACGTGCACCAGTTCGATCTTCTGCGACATCATCAGCATTTCCATCGCCAGGTGCGTGCCTGAGCCCAGTCCCGCGGACGCGTAGGTCAGCTTTCCGGGCTGTTTTTTCGCCAGCGCGACGAACTCCTGCAGGTTTTTTGCCGGCAGCGAAGAGTGGGTGACGATGATGTTGGGCTGCTCGGTCGCCAGCGAAATCGGCGCGAAATCGCGGATCGCGTTGAAGGGCAGTTTTTTGTACAGCGCGGCGTTGAATGCGAGGCTGATGTTGCCGAGGAACAGGGTGTAACCGTCGGGGGAGGCCTTGCTGGCGATGTCGGCGCCCAGCGTGCTGCCGGCGCCCGGTCGGTTGTCGACGACGATGGTGGTGCCCAGGGCTTCGCCGAAGGCATCGGTCATCGTGCGCGCGCTGATGTCGCTGCCGCCGCCCGGGGCGAAGGGCACGATCATGCGGATGGGGCGTTCGGGGTACTGGGCCGCGGCTGCGGGAAAGGCGGTGAACAGTGCGGCAACGACGATTGCTGAGTGTTTGATCATGACTCCTCCGTTATGGTTGAAACCCCGGCACTCGTCCGCTGTGGTCAGACGGATCGGTTCCGGTCGGAGTCGAGCATATCACCGTATCGGCACGATGTGGACTTCACGTACACTTTGTGGAGCCCTGCAGGTGATGCATCGCGCCGCGTGCCGGCGGCGCGATGTGCCCCGGATCAGGCTGCCTTGGCGGCGTGTGCCACGGCCTTTTCGCCGGTGAGGTAGTCCATCGCCGCCGCCACGCCGCCTTTTTTGTGCGGTACGCCGGCCAGCTCGAGGCCCATCTCCACGCCGGCCAGTGTGCCGAGCAAGGTGAGGTCGTTGAAATCGCCGAGGTGGCCGATGCGGAACACCTTGTCGGCGATCTTGCCGAGCCCGCTGCCGAGCGACATGTTGAAACGTTCGAGCACGACCTTGCGGAAGGCAACTTCGCTGTGGCCTGCGGGCATCAGCACCGCGGTCAGCACACCGGAATATTCGGCCGGGTTCTGGCACAGGATCTCGAGGCCCCAGGCCCTGACCGCGCGCCGTGTGGCTTCGGCATGGCGCTGGTGGCGCGCGAACACATTGTCGAAACCCTCTTCCTCGAGCATGCGCAGGGCTTCGCGCAGGCCGTAGAGCAGGTTGGTGGCGGGGGTGTAGGGGAAAAATCCGTTCTTGTTCGGGGCCAGCATCTCGTCCCAGGACCAGTACGAACAGGGCAGCTTGGCGTTCTTGCTGGCGGCCAGCGCCTTGGCCGAAATGGCATTGAAGGACAGGCCCGGCGGCAGCATCAGGCCTTTCTGCGAGCCGGCGACGGTGACGTCGACGCCCCATTCGTCGTGGCGGTAGTCGATCGAGCCCAGGCCCGAGATGGTGTCCACCATGAACAGCGCGGGATGTTGCGCGCGGTCGATGGCCTTGCGCACCTCATGGATGCGCGAGGTGGCGCCGGTGGAGGTTTCGTTGTGCACCACGCAGACGGCCTTGATCGTGTGTGCCTTGTCTTCGAGCAGGCGCGCCTCGATCGCGGCCGGATCGGCGCCGTGGCGCCAGTCACCGTTGATGAATTCCGGTTTGAGACCCAGGCGCAGCGCGAGGTTTTTCCACAGTGTCGCGAACTGCCCGCTTTCGTACATCAGCACCGTGTCGCCCGGCGACAGCGTGTTGACCAGCGCGGCTTCCCAGGCGCCGGTGCCGGAGGCCGGATAGATCACCACGTCGCCGGCGGTCCTGAACACACGCTTCATTCCGGCCAGCACGTCCTTGCCGAGCTGCGCGAATTCGGGGCCGCGGTGGTCGATCACCGGCATGTCGATGGCGCGCATCACGCGCTCGGGGACGGTGCTCGGTCCGGGGATCTGCAGGAAGTGGCGGCCGGCGGTGTGGCTCATGATCAGGCTCCAGAACGGGAGTGGATGAGCCTGCATGGTAAACCTGCGGCACCGCCAGAGCAATCATTTTTTGTATGCAAAAATAGCCGAGTCTGGCTTGGGCAGAGCAAGATTTATATTAAGTATATGTTTTTATTAAATATTATAAATTGCCTGAAATTCTGATCGAAGGTATTATGCATACAAACGGAGCGACTAATGCTGACAACGTCGATTGCGAATCCTTCCAACGTGACTTCCCTGGCCGAGCGCCGGCTGCTGCATGAAACCGTGGTCGACCAGCTGCGCGACCTGATCGTGCAGGGCGAACTGGCGCCGGAAACCAAACTCAACGAACGGGTGCTGGCCGAACGGCTGGGCACCTCGCGCACGCCCCTGCGCGAGGCGATCAAGTTCCTCGCCTCCGAAGGCCTGGTCGAACTGCTGCCCAACCGCGGCGCGGTGGTGGCGGCGCTGAAGCCGGAGAAAATGCAGGAGGTCTTCGTCGTGCTCGGCGCGCTGGAGGCGCTGGCCGGCGACCTCGCCTGCCGCAATGCAAGCGAAGCCGACATCGCCGACATCCGCGCACTGCATTACCACATGCTCGCCCATCACGCCCGCGGCGAACTGGCGCATTACTTCCGCTACAACCAGCAGATCCACCAGCGCATCATCGACTGTGCCGGCAATGCCACGCTGGCCCAGGCCTGGCGCGCGATGAACGCCCATGTCAAACGCGCGCGGTACCTCGCCAACCTGTCGGGCGAACGCTGGGACAAGGCGGTGAAGGAGCACGAAGAGATGATCGAGGCGCTGACCCGCCGCGACGGCGCGAAACTGCAGATGCTGCTGCGTGACCATCTTGCGAACAAGCTGGTGATGGTCATGGAAGCGCTGCAGGCCCGGAAGACGGAGGTTGTACGATGAACGCCCCGGCACAGGCGGTGCATGTCGTCCGGTCCTCGCCTGACCGCAGCACCCTCGCGCGCAAGCTGCGCCGCGAAATCCGCGGCGAAGTGCTGTTCGATGCGGCCTCCCGCGGCCGTTATTCCACCGATGCCTCGATCTACCAGATCGAACCCGTCGGCGTGGTCATCCCCCGTGACGACAATGACGCGTTGGCGGCACTGCAGATCGGCATCGAGGCCGGCGTGCCGGTGCTGCCGCGCGGCGGCGGCACCTCGCAGTGCGGCCAGACCGTCGGCGCGGCGCTGGTGCTCGACGTGTCGAAACACTTGAACGAAATCATCACCTTCGACCGCGATGCTCGCCGCGTCGTCGTGCAGCCGGGGATCGTGCTCGACCACCTCAACGCCTGGCTCAAGCCGCACGGGCTGTGGTTTCCGGTCGATGTGTCGACCAGCGCGCAGGCCACCATCGGCGGCATGACCGGCAACAATTCCTGCGGCTCGCGCTCGATCGAATACGGCAACATGGTGCACAACGTGCTGGGCATCGACGCCTGGCTCGCCGACGGCGAGGTCTGCCGTTTCGGCCTGCTGCCGCAGGACATGTCGCAGCTCGACGGCAGCGAGCGTTACCGGGAGATCGTCCGCCGCATCGCCGCGAT
>JALHND010000095.1 GCA_022843705.1 Burkholderiales bacterium | reverse complement strand
TGCCGGAGCTTCATTCCAGCTAGGGGCGCAGAAATAAAAAAGGGTCCCTTGGAGGAACCCTTTGGAAGTATCTGGTCGGGGCGAGAGGATTTGAACCTCCGACCACCTGCACCCCATGCCTAGCAGTTTATGGTAACTATATATTTATTAACAAATAATTGCACGACGCTCGCCGCAAACAAAGCATAACCGTGTAGGACGATGCATAACGGATTTCCGCAAAACTCCCGCAAGGAGTTTTGCGGTTATTCATCCCAGTCATTTTGCTCAATTCTACTGTGTTTATAGAAATATTTATCGACCTCTCAAATTCAACTGCGGTTTTATGCGTTGACAGAATTTACCTCAATGTCGAGCAATTAACGTAGATAGAACTATCCTTAGCAACGGTTAAAAGCATCATTGCCGAATTAGGGTATTACGGCCGATCGTATAGACAGACTGAATGAAGCTGAGGTGCAGGAATTCCGAAAATCACAACAAATATCCCCCGGCGAATATGCCTGTCGCAGTCTAATAACCAGAAATCCGACACTTGACTCTATACCAAGGTACCGGGTTTATAGTATGCATACTGCGGAGGTCAATATGAAGAACCCGAATGCACTCACGATCGGCAAACTGGCTCGCCATGGTGGCGTTAACATCATGACCATCCGCTACTATGAGCGGCGCGGGCTGTTGCCCGCGCCGACGCGCACGGCGTCCGGCTACCGGCTATACGCCGACGATGCGGTGCGCCGCCTGCAGTTCATCAGGCAGTCCCAGCTACTGGGATTTTCACTCACCGAAATCCAAGATCTGCTGTCCCTGCGCATGCAGCCCGGCACCACCTGTGCGGACATCAGATCGCGAGCAAAAGAAAAAATCGGTGCCGTTGAAAAGAAAATCGAAGATCTGGAACGGATCAAAAACGCGCTGACCGGACTAGCCTCTGCCTGCCGCGGCAAAGGCCCGACCGCAGAATGCCCAATACTCGAAGCACTGGAAACAAAATGAAAATCGAGCTGATCTACGACGCCGATTGCCCGAATCTGACGCAGGCCCGCGCCCTGCTGATCAAGGCATTTGCCCGCACCGGCGTTTCGGCACGATGGCTGGAATGGGACCGTGCCTCACCCGAAAGCCCCGGCTATGTGCGGGCCTTTGGCTCGCCGACCATACTCGTTGACGGCAAGGATGTTGCCGAAACCGACGCCGTATCGGGATCAGGCGCTTGCCGGGTTTACAGCGACAGCGCGGGCCGGCTGAGCGGCATCCCACCGCTGGAGACGGTTTCCTTGGCCCTGCTGACAAAAGCCGCTCCCTTGACGTCATCATCCCCGGGACGCTGGCGGGCACTGGCTGCTGCCTCTCCGGCACTTGGCGTGGCGTTACTGCCCAAACTGGTCTGCCCGCTGTGCTTCCCCGCGTACGCAGCCCTACTCAGTGCGCTGGGCATTGAGTTTATCGATTACACGCCGTATCTGCTGCCACTGACGGCATTTTTTCTTGCCGTAGCACTGGGCGTGCTGGCACTGCAGGCGCGGCGCACGGGCAATGTCGGCGCCCTGTTGCTCGGCTTTACCGCAACAATAATCGTGCTGCTCGGAAAATTTTATGTCGAACACGACTGGCTGACGACCGGCGGTGTCATCCTGCTGATCACGGCCATACTTGTCGGAAACCGCAACCCAACAAGCACCACGCCAGACTGTCCGGCCTGTATCTCCGGCGGCAGTGATCAACCAGCCAAGGCACATTAAGGAAAAACCGATGGCCACAACCCGCATAATCGAAGTGTTCAGCGCCGGATGCAGCGTGTGCGACGATACCGTCGCGCTGATTAACCGCATTGCCTGCTCCTCCTGCGAGGTGCTGATCCTCGACATGCATAAATCCGAAACTGTAGAAAAAGCGCGACGTTACGGCATCCGCAGCGTTCCTGCAGTGGTCGTCGACGGAAAACTCTCGGATTGCTGCGCCGGACGCGGTCCGGATGAACAGACATTGCGGACACTGGGTGTCGGCAGGCCACTGTAGCCTGTTCAATCGTCAGTGCTTTGATCGGGCTTTACTGACACTCCAAGTATAATTTTCAGCTTGAAGACTGTCGCTCAAGGCCACACGATTATCGCGTTGGCGAAATGATCATAAAAGCCTCGACGGCTTTTCAGACTGCACGCTGAGGTTGCAGCACGATAATCGCCATGCCTGCCAAGCAATAGCAGCTCCGGCCATATCCCACTGTGTTGGTTCAATACGATCAATCAGCCAGAGCCAGATGATCGCCATCAGGATGTAAACCCCGCCATAAGCGGCATAAGTGCGTCCCGCAGAAAACGGGTGCAATGTTAGCAGCCATGCAAAAGCTGCCAAGGCGAACATGGCCGGCACGAGCAGCCATATCGATTTTCCCTGCTTAAGCCAAAGGTAGGGCAAGTAACAGCCGATAATCTCGGCCAATGCCGTCACTACAAATAATCCGAATGCGCGTAGCAGCTCACTTATGATCATGGTTATTTCTTAGCGGAATGGCAAACTCGCCGTGACAAATGCAGGCTTCGTCATGCGCCGCAGCTACCAGTTCGTGCAGGATACCGCATTCGGTCGTTGCATGCTGGGCTGCACAGCTCTTGCGCAATTCGGTCAATTGCCTTTCCAGCGCTCGCATTGACTGCAGCCGTGCCTTAACACGGACAAGCTGCGCTTCGATCAAACGGTCAATGTCGCCACAATCCTCGCCGGGCCGATCCAGAAAGTCGATCAGCCGGCAGATGTCCGCCAGCGGAATATTAAGCGCGCGGCAATGCCGGATGAAAGCCAAGCGTTCCAGCTGCTGCCTGGCGTAGTTGCGATAACCATTCGCTTGTCGGGCAGGCGATTCCAGCAGCCCTTCCCGTTCGTAATAACGGATGGTTTCCGGATCCACGCCGGTTGCGGCGGCCAATTCTCCGATGCGCATGGGGTTTCCTTGTCAATTCATTCTACTCTTGACCCTGTAGCGGCTACAGAGTTTCAAATATCGGAAAATGATTGCCCGCAACAAAGCCAAACCATGAACACGCATTGCTGTGCCACCCTGCGGGCGACGACAATGATCCGTCATACCGCAGAGTGTTGTGGATTGCACTGGCGGTCAACGCTGCGATGTTTGTGGTCGAAGTCAGTGCCGGAGCACTGGCCGACTCGGCAGCACTGCTTGCGGACGCTATCGACTTTCTCGGCGACGCCGCCAATTATGGCGTGTCGCTCGCAGTGCTCGCTCTAGCCCCGGTATGGCGCTCCAAGGCAGTCCTGATCAAGGGGTGCACAATGGGCGCCTTCGGCCTGTTCGTCCTCTGCAAAACCGCCTGGAACGCAGCCACCGGTGTCACACCGGAGCCACTGACCATGGGGCCGTTGCCCTGCTCGCACTGACCGCCAATGTGAGTGTCGCAATCATGCTCTACAAATACCGTGGCGGCGGCGCCAATATGCGAGCCGTGTGGCTGTGCAGCCGCAACGACGCAATCGGTAATGTTGCGGTAATGTTTGCCGCTCTGAGCGTGTTCGGCATCGGTACGGGCTGGCCTGACTTTGCAGTTGCGGTAGCGCTCGGGCTGCTTGCACTGTTCTCCGCATATACCGTCGTCACTACGGCAATGCACGAACTGCGACACACCCGTTTCTGCCCATTGTCAGGAAACACCAGAAAACCCGCATGAATGCATAGCGCCGTGACGATTCGTTTCTTGAACAACCGCATGCCGAAGGCCCAAAGGCTGTATTTGCCGACAGCTCAAGTTATGCTAGAGTGCCGCGCATCGTGAACTGGTTACGCCATACATTGCGCTTTAAATCACAGCTGGTGCGTCTGTTGCTGGCTGTTTTTGTCACCAATATCATGGCAGCAGGCCCCGGTTTTGCCTCTCCCGCCGATTGGCTTCAACACGAGAAAAGCCATTTTTCGGCCATACAGCAACCCGTTGATTCTAACCATACGGACACCTCACCGGAACAATCTTCCGGCCAGAAGCTGATCAAGCACGAGTGCCATGCCAGTCATTATTTCCAGACGATCGTTGCAGCTGGACCACTAATGTTTCCCCCGGCCCCAGCCTTGGCGCCGGTCATTTCCTATCAGGCTCCCGTAATGCGGGACACTGCCGAATCCCTTTTCCGCCCCCCGCGGTAAACGCTGATCCCGTCGCGCCGTAGTCACCGCACCGATTGATGTAATCCGGTGCAGGAATTGCAGTCGTTCGCCGGCTGCCTGGCGCCCCCCCCTTATCTTCGATCGTTTACTGCATCCGGCTGTTTGCCGGCTGCTGTTGAAGGAATTCGCATGAATGTTCGCAAGACTTGGTCTTTGCTTGCGGCCGTTGTCGCCGTCGGGTATCTGCTGCTACCTTACCGTTTGGTCATCGCCGCCGAACCAGTCGCAGCCGCAGCAAAAGACAGCATTTCCCCTCTGACGCTGAGTCAGGCGCTCGCACTGGCCCTGAAACACAATCCGGAACTGTCCGCGTTTTCTCATGATTTGCGGGCCGGTGAAGCGGCCGTGCTGCAGGCCGGTGTGCTGCCAAACCCGGTTCTCGAACTGGAAGGCGACAATCTCGACAACGATCGCCTGCGCCAGGACGGTGATCGCACCACGGCCATCCAGATCGGACAGCTGATCGAGCTCGGCGGCAAGCGTGCAGCCCGCATCCGCATTGCCGAGGCTGGCCGCGACCTCGCGAACTGGGATTATGAAGCCAAGCGTATCGACGTGCTGTCGCGGGTATCGCAGCATTTCATCGATACCATGGCCGCACAACAGGCGCGTGAACTTGCCGCCGAATCCCTGAAACTCGCCCAGAACGTTGCCGCCGCGGTAGCGCGGCGGGTGCAGGCGGGCAAAGTATCGCCCATCGAGGAAACCAAGGCACGGCTTGCGCTGTCGGCCGCACAGATCGAAGCCGAACAGGCGGATCGCCAGCTTGCCACTACACGCAGAAACCTGTCGTCGATGTGGAGCAACACAGCCCCGGCTTTCACCGGCGCCGCTGGTGACCTGGAAAATCTGCCTGCACTACCAGGTTACGAGCAACTCGTCGGTCGCATCCGCAACAACCCGGATCTGGCGCGATGGAACACGGAAATCACGCTTCGACAAGCCGCCGTCGAAGCAGAAAAAGCCAAGGCAATCCCGGACATCACGGTCAGCGTCGGCAGGCGGCGCTTCAGCCAGTTCGAGGATCATGCCTACATGGTGGGTCTTTCGATCCCGCTGCCGCTGTTCGACCGCAACCGTGGCGGCATCCTCGCGGCTCATCGTAAGCTCGACAAGGCGATGGATGAACAACGTGCCGCAGAAAACCGGCTGCTGGCAGAACTTGCACAGAATTTTCAACGCCTCAGCGCCATCCACGCTGAAATCGCCACGCTGCGCAGCGACATCCTGCCGGGCGCACGCAGCGCTTACGAAGGCGCGACCAGGGGTTATCAACTCGGGAAATTCGGCATCCTCGACGTCCTCGATGCGCAGCGCACCCTCTTCCAGGCGCGCGCCCAGCACCTGAAAGCACTAGCGGACTATCACCGCGGTAGCAACGATCTCGAGCGGCTGATCGGCGGCCCCCTCGGCGGGTCGACTGTAAGCCACAAACCATAAGCCAGGAGCCTGCAACGTGAACAAGAAATCAACTGTTTTGACACTGGGTATCGTCGCTGCGGGTGCAGCGATCGGACTGTTCATCATGCTCGGCGGCCAGTCGGCGAAAACCTCGGATGAACACGGCCATGAAAACGAGAAAACCGCACATGCCGAGGCCAAGAGCGACGGTGGTGACGGCAAAGCGGAGCAAACACCGGACAAGGGGCCCCACGGCGGCCGCCTGCTGACCAATGGCAGCTTCGCGGTCGAAGTCAGCATTTTCGAGCAGGGCGTACCGCCGGAGTTCCGCGTCTACCCTTTCGAGAACGGCAAACCCGTCAATCCTGAGAAAGTTAATTTATCCATAATAATCAATAGATTAGGATCTTCTCCTGAGGCCATCAAATTCTCTCCCCGGCAGGATCATCTGCGCGGCGACCGTGAAATCGTCGAACCGCATTCATTCGCCATCCAGGTTGCCGCCGAATACCAAGGACAACGGCACAACTGGAACTACGAGCAGATCGAAGGCCGCATCAGCATGGATGAAAAAACCGCCAGGACCGCGGGCATCCGCATCAACACCGCCGCACCGGCGCGCATCCGCTCGATCCGGCAACTGCAGGGCGAAATCCAGTTCAACCAGGACCGGCTGGTCCGCGTTGTGCCGCGATTGGGCGGCGTGATCACCGGTGTATCGAAAAATCTCGGCGACCGCGTAAAGCGCGGCGATGTGCTGGCCGTCATCGAAAGCCAGGAACTCGGCAATCTGAAAAGCGAGTATCTGGCCGCACACCGGCGCCTGGACATGGCGCGCACCACCTTCGACCGCGAAAAGAAGCTATGGGAAGAAAAAATCTCCGCTGAGCAGGATTACCTCGCCAGTCGGCAGGCGCTGGCTGAGGCCGAGATTGCACAGCGCAACGCCGAGCAAAAACTGACCGGCCTGGGTTTCACGCGCGATGCACTGCCGCGCCAGAACCTGGAAGGACTCACCCGCCTCGACATCCGTGCGCCGATCGACGGCGTGGTGATCGAGAAAAAAATCGCTGCCGGCGAGGCCGTCGGCGCCGACGCCACCATGTATGTCATTGCCGATCTATCCACTGTCTGGGCGGAAATGACGATCTACCCCGCAGACCTCAACAACGTGAAAACCGGCCAGAAAGTCAGGGTCAAGGCGGCAGCCCTCAACGCCGATGCCGAAGGGGTGATTTCCTACGTCGGCGCGCTGGTCGGCGAGCAGTCGCGCACGGCCAAGGCACGGGTGACATTGCGCAATCCGGACCAGCGCTGGCGACCGGGACTGTTTGTCGCCGTGGAAGTCGTACAGGACGAAGCCGAAGTACCGGTCGCGGTACCGGTCGCCGCCATCCAGACGCTGCGCGACTGGAAGGTCGTGTTTGCCCGCTTTGGCGATGTTTTCGAGGCGCGGCCGGTCGAACTCGGCCGCAGTGACGGCGAGCTCGTCGAAATCGTCAGCGGCCTCGCGCCCGGCACGCAATATGCCGCGACCAACAGCTTTGTGCTGAAGGCCGACATCGGCAAAGCCGGTGCCAGCCACGACCACTGAGGGGGACAAACATGAAACAGATCATCGCCATCATCAAACCGGCCGCGGTTGAACGGGTGGAGCATGCCCTGCATGAGCTGGGCCACTTTCCGGGGTTCACGCTGCTCCATGTCCGCGGCGAGAGCCGCGGCCGGGCGCCGGGTCATGCCTATGCGCCGGCCGAATGGGACTTCGAAGAACACGACAACGTGATGATGCTCATGTTCTGTGCCGACGAGTTCACACCCGGGGTCATCGACGCCATCCGCAATTCCGCGCGCACCGGCAGTCCCGGTGACGGCGTCATCGCGATCAGTGAAATCTCCGAAATGGTGCGCATCCGCACCGACGAACGCGGCGCCGCCGCCGTCTAACAAGGAATCGACATGCTGGACAAGCTCCTGAAATCCGTCATCGCGCAGCGCTGGATCGTGCTGCTCGTGGTACTGGGCATGGCCGCGCTCGGCATCTACAACTACCAGCGCCTGCCCATCGACGCCGTGCCGGACATCACCAACGTGCAGGTGCAGATCAACACCGAAGCCGCTGGTTACTCACCGCTGGAAGCCGAACAGCGCGTCACATTTCCGATAGAGACCGCGATGGCCGGCCTGCCCGGACTGGAACAGACGCGCTCGCTGTCTCGTTACGGATTGTCCCAGGTCACCGTGGTGTTCAAGGATGGCACCGACATCTATTTTGCCCGCCAGTTGGTCAACGAACGGGTCCAGGAAGCGCGCAGCAAACTGCCGCCGGGCGTGGAACCATCGATGGGCCCGATCGCGACCGGTCTGGGTGAAATCTTCATGTGGACCGTAGAACCGAAGGAGAACGGCAAAAGGGTGGACGGCAGCGACTACAGCGCCACTGACCTGCGCACCATACAGGACTGGATCGTACGCCCGCAGTTGCGCAACCTTCCCGGTGTCACTGAAATCAACACCATCGGCGGTTATCTCAAGCAGTTTCATGTGGCGCCAGACCCCGCCAAACTGGTTGCCTACGGTCTCGGCCTGCATGACTTGATGGAGGCTCTGACCAAAAACAACGCCAATGTCGGCGCCGGCTACATTGAAAAAAGCGGCGAACAATACCTGATCCGCGCACCGGGACAGGTCACCACCCTGGAAGAAATCCGCGACATCGTGATCCGCGGCGACAGCGGTGTACCGTTGCGTATCCGGGATGTGGCCGAAGTGCTGGAAGGCAAGGAACTGCGCACCGGTGCCGCCACCGAGGACGGCAAGGAGGTTGTCCTCGGCACCGTGTTCATGCTGCTGGGTGAAAACAGCCGCACGGTGTCGCAGCGCGTCGCAGCACGACTGGAGGAAGTCAACCGCTCCCTGCCAGAAGGCGTGGTCGCCAAAACCGTCTACGACCGCACCACGCTGGTTGATCGCACCATCAAAACCGTGGCCACAAATCTCGTGGAAGGCGCACTGCTGGTCGTGGTCGTCCTGCTCGCACTTCTCGGCAACTGGCGCGCGGCACTGCTCACCGCGGCGGTCATTCCGCTGTCGATGCTGTTGCTGATCACCGGCATGGTCGAAAACAGGGTCAGTGCCAACCTGATGAGCCTGGGTGCACTCGATTTCGGTCTGATCGTCGACGGCGCCGTCATCATCGTCGAGAACTGCCTGCGACGCCTGGCCATCGCGCAGCACCGTCTGGGCCGGCTGCTCAACCGCGGCGAACGTTTCGAGGCCGTATTCGAAGCCACCCGCGAGGTGTTCGTACCTAGTCTGGTCAGCGTCATGGTCGTGGTTCTGGTCAATCTGCCGATTTTTGCGCTGACCGGCATCGAAGGAAAAATGTTCCACCCGATGGCCTTCACAGTAGTGGTCGCGCTGCTCGGCGCGCTGCTGCTCTCGGTCACCTTCGTTCCCGCCGCTGTTGCGATCTTCGTCACAGGTCGCGTGGAAGAAAAGGAGAACCGGTTGATGCAATGGGCCGGCAGCGCATACCGGCCGGCACTGCGCATGGTGATGGCCAACCGCGTGCCGGTGGTTGCAGCGGCGGCGATGATCGTCGTGCTGAGCGGCCTGCTCGCCACGCGCATGGGCAGTGAATTCATCCCCAGCCTGGATGAAGGCGATATCGCACTGCATGCCCTGCGCATTCCGGGCACCAGCCTGACACAGGCCATCGAGATGCAGACCGCACTCGAAAAACGCATCAAGGCGTTCCCAGAAGTTGAACGTATTTTCGCCAAGATCGGCACCGCCGAGATCGCCACCGATCCGATGCCGCCCAATGTCGCCGACAACTTCGTGATACTCAAACCGCGTTCTGAATGGCCCGATCCCGATCGCACCAAGGCCGATCTGGTCCGCGCGATGCAGGAAGCTGTCGAGAAAATTCCCGGCAACAACTATGAATTCACCCAGCCGATCCAGATGCGCTTCAACGAACTGATCTCCGGGGTGCGCAGTGATGTCGCGGTAAAGGTATTTGGCGACGACCTCGATATGCTGCTCGAAACCGGCGAGCGTATCGCCGCGGTGCTCGAAGGCGTGTCCGGTGCCGCCGATGTCAAGGTCGAACAGGTCAGCGGATTGCCGGTGCTGACAATCCACATGGATCGCGCCAGGATCGCCCGTTACGGTCTGAACACGTCGGGGGTGCAAGAAGCCATTGAAATCGCTGTCGGCGGCAAGGTGGCCGGCGAGATCTTCGAAGGCGACCGCCGCTTCGACCTGATCGTCAGGCTGCCGGAGAACCTGCGTGCCGACCTCGATGCTCTGAAACGGCTACCCGTGCCGCTGCCGGGCAGCCGAGATGGTGGCACCGCGCGTTTTGTCACTCTGGGTGAAATCGCCGCCTTCGACATCGCGCCCGGCCCGAACCAGATCAGCCGCGAAAACGGCAAGCGCCGCGTCGTGGTTACCGCCAATGTGCGCGGCCGCGACCTCGGCTCCTTCGTCGCCGAAGCGAAAACCCGCATCGCTACCCAAGTCAAGCTGCCTGCCGGTTACTGGATCGGTTACGGCGGCACGTTCGAACAGCTGGCTTCCGCAGCGGAACGGCTGCAGGTGGTAGTTCCGATATCGCTGCTGCTGATTTTCGGCCTGCTGTTCATGACCTTCGGCTCGGCCAAGGACGCGCTGTTGGTGTTCAGTGGCGTGCCATTCGCATTGACGGGCGGCATCGCGGCGCTTTGGCTGCGGGATATTCCGCTGTCGATCTCCGCCGGCATCGGCTTCATCACGCTGTCAGGCGTGGCTGTGCTCACTGGCGTAGTCATGGTGTCATGCATCCGCGACCTGCGTGCCCAAGGCATGACTCTGGACGAGGCCATCGAATCCGGTGCTTTGATGCGCTTGCGGCCGATCCTGATGGTGGCGCTGGTGGCGAGCCTCGGCTTCCTGCCAATGGCGCTCAACACTGGCACCGGCGCGGAAGTGCAACGGCCGTTGGCGACAGTAGTCATCGGCGGCATCGTCTCGGCGACCATCCTGACGCTGCTGGTGCTCCCAATACTGTATCGGATGTTCAACCGCACTCATCCGACAACAGAAGCACGGGCTTGATCTATTTAGAACCGTTGAACCATAGTGCATGAACAACAGGACCGAACTCGGACCGCCCAGCTTTTGGGCAAACCGGGACTTTATACTGCTGTCTTCTCAGCCGGCAGGCGTCCTCGCCTACCGCTTGAATCGCAAGAAAATCCTGATTCCGTCCGAAGTGATCAGATTCGTGCTCCTTGCACTGTTTTCGTTCACCGACAACGTATGGCAGATTTATGCCCTGATCTTCGCGATTAACGCGGTCACCGTATTCTTCACCCCGACCTTTGAAGCCATGCTTCCCGAAGTGGCTGGTCTTGAGAATTACGTCAAGGCGTTGTCATTTTCCCGTATCGCCGCCGATATCGAGGCTGTCGCCGCCCCGTCAATGGCTGGTCTGCCAATCCTGTTGATGGAGCTTCGCTGTGTATTTTTGTTCGGTGCGCTGACTTTTCTCGCTTCGGCCGGACTGGTCTATATTTTGCGTTCAGAAATCCGGCATCTGGCAGTGGTGGTACGTTGGCGTCACAGCAATTTCTCCCTGAATTGGCAACAGGCACACCGATCCTGTTTCGTGAACCCGCTTTGCGGCAGGCGCTTTTGTTAATCCTCGCCGATGACGATCAGGCTCATGATGACGGCCTGCTGGGTGCGCTTGTCGGCCAAGAAGTCGTCCTTGGCCATCCCTTCCACGAAGCTGCGCGCATCGGTTGCGGCCTGCTGAATG
>JALHND010000094.1 GCA_022843705.1 Burkholderiales bacterium | reverse complement strand
ACCCATTCGCTCCAGGATCCGGGATACAGCCGTGAACCCGCGAGTCCGGCCACTTCCATCGCCAGCAGGTTGTGGCAGGCGGTGACGCCGGAGCCGCACTGGTGGACGATGTCGGCGGGGGCATGCCCGTTCAGCAGCGCGCCGAATTCGGTTTTCAGCGTGGCGGCGGCCTTGAAGCAGCCGTCGTCGCCAAGGTTCAGCTTGAAGAAGCGGTTGAGCGCGCCGGGGATGTGCCCGGCAACCGGATCCAGGGTTTCGTTTTCGCCGCGGTAACGGTCGCTGCTGCGCGCATCGAGCACCAGCGCCTTGCGCCCGCCCAGGCCGGCCTGCAGCACTGCACTGTCAACGGCAAGCCGCGGTTGCGGCCTGATGCTGAAACTCACCGGCTCGACCGCGGGCTGCTCCACGGTGAAGGGCAGTTTGGCGCGGTTCCAGGCCTGCCATCCGCCGTCGAGCACGGCGACTTTTGCATGGCCGACCCAGCGCAGCATCCACCACAGCCGCGATGCGAACACCCCGCCGGATTCGTCGTAGGCGACGACTTGGCTGTTGTTGCCGATGCCCAGCGCGCCGAGGCGCAGGCCGAGAGTCGAGGGATGCGGCAGCGGATGGCGGCCATTGACTCCCGTCTTGGGTCCCGAGAGATCGACGTCAAGATGGAGGAAACGCGCCCCCGGAATATGCCCCGCGCGGTAGGCGCGGTAGCCGGCGCTGTGGTCCGCCAGGTCGTGGCGGCAGTCGCAGATCACCCACTGCGGGTCGGAGAGATGTGCGGCGGTCTCTTCGGCGCTGACAAGCGTGGTGTAGTTCATCGGTGCCATAAGACGGTCCGGCGCGGCGTTGTCGGGAGCGGCAAAGGTAGCAAACACCGAATGAAAAGCAAGCGCCGGAAAAGGCAAACGGCAGCGCCGGGCTGCCATTTTATATCATAAATATTTGTTTTTATTGATATTTTTAGACGTGAGACGCCACTTCCCGGCGCAGGAATTGGTGGAAGTGCAGCATGCCGTCCTCCAGCGGTGACTGGTAGGGTCCGCTTTCGCTGCGACCCTGCTGCCACAGGGCGCGCCGGCCCTCGGTCATGCGCGCGATGATTTCGGCGTCCTCCACCGCGGTCTCGCGGTAGGCGGCCTGTTCGGCTTCGACGAACTCGCGCTCGAACAGCGCGATGTCCTCGGGGTAGTAGAACTCGATGATGTTGCTGCAGGCCTCGGGGCCGCGGGGGATGATCGCGCTGATCACCAGCACATGCGGGTACCACTCGACCATGATGTTCGGGAAGTAGGTCAGCCAGATCGCGCCGTGCGAGGGCGACCTGCCTTCTCCGTAACGCAGCACCTGTTCGTGCCAGCGTCCGTAGACCGCGCTGCCGGGCCGTGCGAGTCCGTTCTTGATGCCGCAGGTCTGCACGCTGTACCAGTCGCCGAATTCCCAACGCAGGTCGGAGACGTTGACGAACTGGCCGAGCCCCGGATGGAAGGGCTCGACATGGTAGTCCTCGAGGTAGACCTCGATGAAGGTTTTCCAGTTGCAGGCGTATTCCTCGACCTCGACGCGGTCGAGCATGTAGCCGGAGAAATCGAGATCCTGCATCACGCCCATGCCGGCGAGGTCGCGCGCGACGTCACGCTTGCCCGAGAACAGCAGGCCGTTCCAGCGCGTCAGCGGCGTGCGCGCGAGGTCGAGGCAGGGGGTGTCCGCGAAATGCGGCGCGCCGAGCAGTTTGCCGTCGAGCCCGTAGGTCCAGCGATGCAGCGGGCAGATGATGTTCTGCGCATTGCCGCGGCCCTTGAGGATCACCGCCTGACGGTGGCGGCAGATGTTCGACAGCAGCTCGACGCCCCGCGCGTTGCGGACCAGCGCCTGCGCGTTGCCGGTCCAGGACAGGGCGTGATAGTCGCCGGCGTTCGGTACCATCAGTTCATGGCCGACGTAGCCGGGGCCGTTGTCGAACAGCAGCCGCTGTTCGATCTCGTGGATCCGCGGATCGAAGTACCAGTGGACGGGGAGTTGCGGCGCGGTCCTGCGGAGCGCGGTGACGCTGGAGAGATCGGACATGCAGCGGTGTCTGGTTTACGGGTTGAGCAGCCGAAGAGGGCTTTTCAAGGTCATGATTCTTAAGCGTTTTAGGCTTGCACCGGGTCCGCGAAAAAGGACGGCTATTCTTTCCCAGGGGCCCCCAAAAGGCAACAACAATTTCCTCAGGGTCCTGCGCCAGCGCCGGGGAGTGGTTTCATAACACTTTGTTTGTTAAAGGAAATATCTCCAAAATAGCTTGTTGCAAATGCGCCAGTGTTGTCGGTATCGACAGCCACGGCGATGGCGGTTACCGCCGGCGGGTCTTCGCCGAAGGCCGCACGGAAATCATCGGCGATGTTGCGTTCGACATCCACCCAGCGGTTAACGCGCGTGCCGCCCGACTCGACGACGATCAGCCGTACCCGGTTGGTGTAGGCGCTGGGCACAATGGTTCCGCGCGCGGTTTTGCCGTCCCAGACATAACAGAGCGTCGCCGCCGGCAGATTGGGGTCGAACAGCGCCCTTGCGAGCCGCAACTTGCTGCGTTCGACGAAGGGCAGCCTCTCCAGGGGATAGTCGAACATCACGTACAGCCGTGCCGGAAAATCATCGCCTTCCCGGGTGCGCAGGTCCGCCTGTTCGATCAGGGTGCTGATTTTCCAGCGCCAGCGCAGCCAGGGCGTGGCTGCGGGATCGACCCGCAGCGGATGCGACAGCGCGGAGGCCGAGGCTTTTGCTTCCGCGTGCAGCACGGTGGTCCCGCCGTCATCCACCAGGGTGTAACGCGTCGGCGCTGCCGATCCGGAAGCGTTCAGCGGCAACCAGCCTGCCGGCAGCGCCCCGCCCGGGCGCGCGGCGGAGAAGGCGCCGATCACGAAACGATCGGTCGCGGCGAGTGCGGCGCCGGCCGCCACAAGTGCAATCAGCAGCAGGGCTTCAAACCGGATCGGGCAGCGCATCGAGAAGTCCTGACTGGAGCAGGCGCCGATAGTCATCGGGGCGGTCGACATCCCACAGTGTTGCCAGCTCCTGCCAGCGCAGACCGCTGCCACGCAGCTGCCCGCGGGTGGCTGCCATCACCCCGGGGCCGCCCCAGGGGATGCCGGCAAACAGCTGCGGCGCTTCGCGGGCGAGGCCGATCAGCGCATAGCCGCCGTCTTCGGCCGGGGCGAACACTGCATCCTGACCTCCGCGCAGCGCGCCGGCGGCGGCCTGAAGCTGCGCCGCGGTCAGCGCGGGGCAGTCGGTGCCGATGATGATCACCTGGCGCGACTGTCGCAGCGCCTGCGCGAAGGCATGGGCCATGCGTGCGCCGAGGTCTGCGCCCTGCTGCACCTGCAGGCGGGCACCGTGGCGCGATGCCGCAGCCTGCAGGAAGGGATGGCCGTCATCGGGTGAACACCACAGGTCGAGTTTGCCGGGGGCCGCGGTTGCGGCGGCGGCGAGTGTGTGCAGCAGCAGGCGCCGGTGCAGCGCTGCGGCACCCTCGGCGCCGAGCAGCGGTATCAGGCGTGTTTTTGTCGCGCCGGCGACCGGCGCCCTGGCGAAGACCAGGATCGCAGTGTCAGGGTTGCTGCCGGACATAACGCGCTGCAAGTTCACGGGGATCCGCACCCAGCCAGTAGGCGAGGCGCAGCCGCCACATCAGCAGCACCGTGCGCCAGAGGCCCTGCTGTTCCCAGCGCCGGCCGGAAGTGGTCAGCCGGTGCGCGATGCACAGCGGCCGGCTGTAGACCTTCAGCTGCCGCGACAGCGCGATGTCCTCCATCAGCGGGATGTCGGGAAAGTGTCCCGCCGCCTCGAACAGCGACCGCGTGATGAACAGTGCCTGGTCGCCGGTGGCAATGCCGGTCAGCCGCGAGCGCCAGTTCATCATCGTTGCGATGACCTTCAGCATCGGGTGGCGGCCCGCGATGTCGACGTCGAAGCGGCCCCAGCTGCGGCGGCTGCGGGACAGTCCGCCGATCATCAGACCGTCGGCATTTTCCGGCAGCCGCGTGTCCGCGTGCAGGAAACAGAGGATTTCCCCTTGCGCGACGGCCGCGCCTGCATTCATCTGCCGGGCGCGGCCGCGCTCCGCCGCGATCACGCGGTCGGCCGTGTTTTGCGCGAGCGAGACGGTGGCATCGGTGCTGCCGCCGTCGGCGACGATGACCTCGGCGCCGCGCCGGCGCAGCGGCTGCAGGTTCTCCAGCGTGGCGGTGATGTGTGCGGCTTCGTTCAGCGCGGGAATGATGATGGACAGGGACAAGGGCAATCCGTTCCGGTGTGACTTACCTGCGGATGTCGTTCAGCGTCCAATCATAATCGAGGTGACGGATCGCAGCCCTGCGCTCCGCGATTGTCTGCCGGTGCGCCGGCGCATCGGCGAGCAGGTCCGCGTATTTCGCGAAAAACTGTGCGAGCGACTGCATGGCCTCGCCCTTGCCGTCGAAGCCGCGGTAACCGCTGCTCCAGTCCTCGGCGAACCATTTGAAGATTTCCGAGACTTCCAGCGCGTTGTCCGCGGCGTTGTAGCGGTTGCGGCTGCGGTCGGCGAGAAAACGCCGGGTCTGCTCCTCGAGCTGCGCGTCGAGGCGCGATGCGACATAGGGTTCCTCGCGCAGCATCGGGCAGCCGATCGAGGCGCAGTTCACCGCGAAATGCACACGCGGCTCGTTGTAGGCACCGGGTTTTCGCAGCGTGTCGTGCTCGATCATGTCCAGTGAAAACTCGCGCCCGAACAGTGTGAAGAATCTGTCCTTGAACGGATTGCCGAAGACCCTGCCGAAATCCCGGATCGAACGGATGTCCGGATACCGGGTGAGGATTTTTTCGACGGTAAACGCGTTGTAGGCATTGATCAGGAAGGCCATCTGCTGCGGTTTGTTCCAGCCGGAGAATTCCTGCGCGCTGACTTTGGACAACGTGTCGAGATAGTTTTTCAGCGCCGCGCGTTCCTGCGCGAAACCGGCGTAACGCGCCTGCGAGGACTTGCCGCCGTCGATCAGCACGACGTGTTTTTTGAGCAGGGCGCCCCAGGCGGCGTGAGTGTGGTCGAAGGTCTGTGCCAGGGCGGTGAAGGGCAGGGCGGCCCACAGCAGGAGCAGGAGGAGGTTTTTCATAAATATAAATATAATCAAATACTTACATAAAATTCGATATCAACTCCGGCGCCAGGCATGGAGTTTTTCCACCCAGGCCAGCAGTTGCTGCGGCGCGTGCGCGCGTTTCCAGTTGCCGGCGACGTACTTGTTGGCCTCGGCCAGCGTCGGATAGATGTGGATGGTGCCGAGGATTTTGTTCAGACCGATGCCGTGTTTCATCGCGGTGACGAATTCGGTGATCAGGTCACCGGCATGTTCGCCGGCGATGGTGGCGCCGAGAATCCTGTCCTTGCCGGGAACCGTCAGCACCTTGACCAGGCCGTGGGCATTACCGTCGGCGATGGCGCGGTCGAGGTCGTCGATGCCGTAGCTGGTGACCTCGTAAGGAATGTTTTTTTCCTTCGCCTCGGTTTCGTTGAGGCCGACGCGCGCGACTTCGGGGTCGGTGAAGGTGGCCCAGGGGATCACCGAGAAGTCGGCGCGGAATTTCCTGAAGCCGCCGAAGAGGCCGTTGACCGCCGCGTACCAGGCCGTGTGCGCCGCCGTGTGGGTGAACTGGTAGGGTCCGGCGACGTCGCCGCAGGCGAGGATGTTGGGATATTTCGTCTGCAGGAACTCGTTGACTTCGACCGTGCGCGCCTTCGTCACCGGAATGCCCAGCTCCTCGAGGCCGTAACCGGCGGTGTTGGCGATGCGGCCGACGGCGCAGAGCAGTTCGTCAAACGCGATGCGCACGGTGCTGCCGTCATGTTCGCAGTACAGCACTTTCTCGCCGTTCTCGACCGCGAAGCGCTGCGCCTTGTGGCCGAGCAGCACATTCACGCCTTCGGCGCGGAATTTCTGCAGCACCATGTCCGAGATTTCCGGGTCTTCACGGATCATCAGCCGCGGCAGCATTTCAACCTGCGTGACCTGCGAGCCGAGCCTGGCGAAACACTGTGTCAGTTCGCAGCCGATCGGACCGCCGCCGAGCACAACCAGGCGTTTCGGCAGCGTGCGCAGGTCCCACACCGTGTCCGAGGTCAGGACACCGACATCCCCGATGCCGGGAATCGGCGGTACGAAGGGGCGGGCGCCGGCGGCAACGACGATGCTGCGCGAGGTCAGGGTCTGCCGGCCGGCCGGGGTGCTGATTTCCACGCTCCACGGCGAGGTGATTTTTGCCTCGCCGCTGATGCATTCCACGCCCAGCGCGGTGTAACGCTCCACGGAATCATGCGGTTCGATTTCTCGGATCACGCGCTGCACGCGTTCCATCACTTCGGCGAAATCGAAATCGACCTGCGTATCCTTCAGGCCGTAATGGCTGGCCTGTTTCATCGTGGCCACCAGCTTTGCCGACTTGATCAGCGCCTTCGACGGCACGCAGCCGGTGTTCAGGCAGTCACCGCCCATTTTGTGTTTCTCGACCAGCGTCACTTTCGCCTTCACCGCGGCGGCGATGTAGGCCGAGACCAGCCCGGCAGAGCCGGCGCCGATGACCACGAGGTTGCGGTCGAAATGCGCCGGGCGTGTCCAGCCGGCGTAGACCTTGCGCGCCTTCAGGGCGTCCAGCGTTTTTTTGGCGGCGAGCGGGAACAGGCCCAGCAGCGCAAAGGCGAGAACCAGTCCGGCCGAAATGCGGAACTCCCCGAGTTGGGTGCCGGCATAGACGTAGACCACGGTGCCGGCGAGCATGCCAAGCTGGCTGACCCAGGCGTAAGTCCAGCTGCGGATGGTTGTCAGCCCCATCAGCAGGTTCACCGCGAAGAAGGGGAACACCGGCACCAGCCGCAGCGCGAACAGGTAGAACGCGCCTTCGCGCGCGATGCCGTCGTTGACCGGTTTCAGCCGGTCGCCGAATTTCTGCTGCACCCAGTCGCGCAGCAGGAAACGCGAACTGAGGAAGGCCAGCGTGGCGCCCAGCGTGGACGCGAAGGACACGATCACCGTGCCCCAAAGCAGGCCGAACACCGCGCCGGCAACCAGCGTCATGACGGCGGCACCCGGCAGCGACAACGCGGTGACCGCGGCATAGGCGCCGAAAAACAGCAGCGCCGAACGCAGCGGCCGCGCCTGGACTTCGGCATTGATGGCCGCGCGCTGCGCCTCGAAGTAATCCAGGGTGAAATACTGTTTCAGGTCGAATGCAAAAAACGCGATGATGCCCGCGGCGATCAGCACGATGACCAGCAGCCTGCCCTTGTTCATGCGGAGTCTCCGGCCGCGCGCAACTCGCGCAGCAGCCTGTTGTTGATGTGGATGCCGGTGCGCATGGCCTTGTTGAGGCCATAACGCGGTCCGTGGCTGATGCGCTGGAAATACGATAGATGTCCGGCGCTGCCCTCCTGCCAGTTGGCGAGGAAGCCGGCCAGCCACTGCGCATGGTCGTAATGCACGGCCAGGGCATCGACATGGACGCCGTCGATCACCGTGCCGTACAGCGCGGCGACCGGCGCCGGCGTGACGCCGATGCGCGTGATGACGCCGAATTGCGTGCCGGCAAAATTGGGCATGCCCGCGGCGCCGTTGTTGAACAGCAGGCAGGCGCCGCGCGCCGTCGCCAGCTTCAGTGCGACCGGGAGGCAGGTGTGGCTGCTGGCGATGATGCGGGTGCGCGAAGCGGCGAAATGGGCGGCGAGGGTGGCGAGCCCGTTTTTGTCGGCAAGAGCCGATTCGTCGTAAGACCAGCCGGCCAGCGATTCGCAGTCGCCGTGGACGATCGCCACGCGCAGACCGCCGACTTCGGCGACCTGATGCATCGGCAGCGCCGCCAGTTGTGCGCGCAACTTGGGCAGACCGCGCGCAGTGTCGCGCAGCGCCGCAAGCATGGCATTCGAGCGAGCCACGTCTTCGTCGCCCACCGAATCCGGATAGGCGCAGCCGCAACCTGCCGCATCATCATCGCCGGCCAGTTCGGTCTCGACATTGCCGCGCAGTGCCGTGTGCTGAAGCACGGCCTCGTTGATGGCGGCGAAACCCGCGGCATCACGGTTGAACCAGTTGAAGTCGCCGTTGTACACCTGCGTTACCGGGCCGGGTTCGGCTGCGGCCATCGCCGCGACGGCCTGCAGCGCCGGTCCGTTGCCGTAGAGGCCGCCGATCACGTAAATCGTGTCCGCGGTGATCTCCGGCGGGCGGTTCAGCGCCGCCGGCGGATAACGGTAATGCAGCGGGCAGCTGCGTCCGGGTTGCGCGGTGTCAGGCATGGTTGCCGTAGAAGCGCTGGAAGGCGACCGGCAGCAGGAAGCCGGCGATGCAGATCAGCAGCCCGTAAAGGTTGGTGCCGAGCAGCAGCGCGTACTTGCCGTCGCCGATGGCCCAGGACTGCGGGATCATGCCGGCGGCGAGCAGCACACCCAGCACGATGCCCGGCCAGAAGGCGAGGTGGAAACTCCAGGGTGAATGTTTGACCAGCGGCGCCAGCAGGAACACCGGTGCCAGCCCCATCACCATCGTGCCGCTGACGGTGGTGGCCTTGAGGATGTCGGTGCCGGCGATCATCGGCAGGTTGCCGAGCAGCGCGAAGGCGACCATGGTCCACATGCCGATCAGCATCGCCCGCGGCCCGGGCGTGCGCCCGGCGAGCATCGGCAGTTCGCGGCCGATCGACTTGGCGACCGAGGAGAAGGTGGAATCCAGCGTCGATCCCGCGGCCATGATCATCACCACCGTCATCAGCAGATAGGGCAGCGTGCCGAAGGCCAGCGCGACTGCGCCGGGCATGTTGTCGCCGGAAGGCAGGCCTTCGAGTTTCGCGTGTACGCCGACCAGGCTGAAGGCAAGGATGCAGAAAAAACCAAGCACGCCGGCGACGATCATTGCGCGCAGCATCGGCTTTTCGCGGGTGATGAAGCCGCGGTCGGTCAGCACCGGGTCGTGGAAGGGGTAGGAAACCACCTGCAGCAGCGCCACCAGCAGCAGGTCGACGCCGGCATTGAGGCGGAAATCGCCGACCGAAAGCAGCGTGCCGACGCCGTGTTTGGGCAGCACCAGGAACAGCACCGTGCCCAGCACAAACACGAACAGCACCGCCTGGATGACATCGGTGACGATTGAGCTGCGCAGGCCGCCCTTGAGGCTGTAGACCAGCGTCACCGCGGTGAACAGCAGCGCGGCGCCGATGAACATCGCGTCGCCGGCCTGGCCGTAATAGGCGCCGACCACCGCGGTGTTGCTCCAGACCTCGTTGTAGAGCCGGATCAGGATCGCCGCGGTGAAGGCCAGCGCCGCGAGGCGGCCGTAACGGCCTATCAGGAAAGGCACCAGGCCGGTCGCGCCGTGGCGCGTGCGCAGCCAGTAGATGACGATCCCGGCGACCGGGATCGACAGCCAGTAGGTGGCATAGGCCAGTCCGCCGACCACGCCGTGGGCTGCACCGAGGTTGGCGGCATTGGTCACCGACTTGGCGAATATCCAGCTGATGAAGATGCTGCACATCAGTGCCCATTCGCTGGCCGGGCGTCCTGCGTCGTCGCTGCCGGTGAAAAAACCGGCTTCGCTGCGCGCGTTCGGCGAGATCGCGTACATCACGCCGCCGTAGAGCAGCAGGAAAGCCCAGAAGTAGATCGTGAATGCGGGTTCGATCATGGTGTCGTCCGTTTTCGGCGTTTCAGCCGGCGAGCGCGCCGCCGCAGCTCGAGCCCTGGCCGGCGGTGCAGCCGTAGCAGTGGTCCTTGACCACGATGGGGTTGCCGTCGAGGTCGGCGCCGATCAGTTCGCGCAGGTGGGTGCGCGGCCGGTTTTTCCAGGCGATCGGCAATTCGAGCATCTGGTTGAAGTCACAGTCGTGGACATGACCCTGCCAGTCCACCGACAGCAGTGTTCGGCACATCACGGATTCGAGATTTTCCGGGCGGTATGCATTCTTGAGCAGTTGCATGTAACTGCCGAACTGGCCTTTGGACACCAGCGTGCTGCCGAAACGCTGGATCGGCATGTTGGCGAGCACGTAGAGTTCGCTGAACACGATGCCGTAGGCTTCGCCGAGGCGTTTCCGGTAATCCTGCTCGAGTTGCCGCTGCTCCGGCGGCAGCACGGGGCCCTGCGGGTTGTAGACCAGGTTCAGCGCCAGTCCCGTTCCGGGGCGGCCGTAACCCAGCGCATTCAGTTTCTGCAGCGCGCGGATGCTGGCGGCAAACACGCCGTCTCCGCGCTGGCGGTCGACGTTGTCCTCCAGGTAACAGGGCAGCGAGGCGGTGATTTCCACCTGCTGCGCGGCGAGGAACTCCGCGAGATCCTCCTGGCCGGGTTCGAACAGGATGGTCAGGTTGCAGCGGTCGATCACGCGCACGCCGAGCGCACGCGCAGATTCGACCAGCAGGCGGAAATGCGGATTCAGTTCCGGTGCGCCGCCGGTGAGGTCCAGCGTGCGGATGTCCGCGGATTTCAGGAAGGCGACGACTTCAAAAATGGTCTCCCGCGCCATCAGCTCGGTACGCGTCGGCCCGGCGTTGACATGACAGTGCAGGCAGCTCTGGTTGCACTTGTAACCGAGGTTGACCTGGAGGGTTTCAGTCTTGCGGCGGCGGATGGCCGGAAAGTCGGTGGATTCGAGCAGGGGCAGCGTGGCGTGCATCAATGGGCTCCTGGGAAAACGGGATTCCGTGACATGGTCTGTCCCGTCAGTCGGCGTAGCAGGGTACTCCTTACGGCCGGCTGCCGCACTTCATATCTCGATCCGGCTCCGGACAGGGCGCTGTTGCATTCTGGAATGATCATTCTATAATGATTCCGCAGGTGGTCAAGCCGGCCTGCCGGTGAAAAACCCGCAAACCCAGGCTCAATACGGTCCAAAAGGAAAACCCATGTCCCGAGTCTCCCCCGCGCCAGCTGAACGCCTGGCCGAACTCGCCGCCGACTTTGAAAAGGCGCGCAAGACGCGCGGTTATGTGCCCAACAGCTGGCTGACGCTGGCCCGCAAACCGCGGGTGTTCCGGCTGGTGCGCGAGCTGCGCGATGCGGTGATGGCGGATGCCGGGGAAATTCCGCCGGCGCTGCGTTTCATGGTTGCCGAGGTGGTCAGCAATGCCGCAGGCTGCCGTTACTGCACCGCGCACAATGCCGAAAACGCGGTGGAGCCGGGCAAGGTGGCCGACGGGAAGCTGCATGCGCTGTGGCAGTTCCAGACGAGCCCGCTGTTCACCCCCGCCGAACGCGCTGCGCTGAACCTTGCGCTGGCCGCCGGCGGCACGCCGTCTTCGGTGACTGATGCCCATTTCGACGAGCTGAAAAAACACTACTCCGAGGATGCGATCATCGAGATCGTTTCGGTGATCTCGATGTTCGGCTGGATGAACCGCTGGA
>JALHND010000093.1 GCA_022843705.1 Burkholderiales bacterium | reverse complement strand
CGTCTTCCTCCTGAGGCGGTCATCCCGGCATGCGCCGGGAATCCGCACATTTCCTCCAATCCGCAACAACTGCCTGGATTCCGGCGTACGCCGGAATGACGATCCGGCCCCTTGTACTTTTTGTTGAAGGGGCGTACCTTCCGCTGCAGCCTGCGGAGTCGGCGCGGCACGGAAGGCATTGAAACACTTGTACTTTCCGTGACACCGGCGTACCCTCCGCTGCCATCAACCTGCACAGGAGCACGCCATGGCCGCAGTCGCATCGGTTACCGCCTACGATCTAGCCGTCACCGCACCGGCAGCGCGCCGCGCCCGCAGCATGCCGCCGCCGCGCCGCATCAACGGCGTGCCGGTGTACGAACAGGAGTTCTGGACCAGCAAGCAGCGCCAGGCCAATCCGCTGCATGAAGTGTCCTACCGCGGCTGCTTCAAGCCGCAGCTGCCCGCCTATTTCATCGACCGCCTGAGCAAACCCGGCGACATCGTTTATGACCCCTTCAGCGGCCGCGGCACCACCGCGATCGAGGCCGCGCTGACGGGCCGCAACGTCATCGCCAACGATGTCAATCCGCTGTCGGCGATACTGACGCGGCCGCGGCTGCAGGTGCCACTGATTGCCGCCATCGACGTGCGGCTGCGCGCGATCCGCATGAACGCGAAACTCAAAAATGACATCGACCTGTCGATGTTCTACCACCCGGACACCGAGCGCGAGCTGCTGAACCTGCGCGCCTGGCTCGCCGAACGCCGCGAAAGCTGCATGGAGGACGATGCCGACCGCTGGATCCGCATGGTCGCGACCAACCGTCTGACCGGGCACTCGCCGGGTTTCTTCTCGACCTACACGCTGCCGCCGAACCAGGCGGTATCCCCGGAAAGCCAGGTCAAAATCAACGAGAAGACCGGCAGGGCGCCGGAATACCGCGACGTGCGCGCGCTGATCCTGCGCAAGTCGATGCAGCTGCAGAGCGAGATCAATGCCGCCGCGCGCTGGCGCCTGCAGCAGGCGGCCATCGGCGCGCAGTTCCTCTGCGGCCCCGCCGAACGGACACCGGCCATCGCGGACAACAGCGTCCAGCTGACGGTGACTTCGCCGCCCTTCCTCAACGTCGTGCAGTACGCGAAAGACAACTGGCTGCGCTGCTGGTTCAACAGCCTCGACGCCGAGGCCATCGGCGCCGGCATCACCATGGCCTCCAGCGTCAACGAATGGTCGGAAGTGATGCAGGCGGTGCTGCAGGAACTTCACCGCGTCACGCGCCCCAAGGGATGGGTCGCCTTCGAGGTCGGCGAGGTGCAGCGCGGCTCGGTGAACCTCGACGAGGCGGTGCTGCCGCTGGGCGCGGCCGCCGGTTTCCGCTGCGAGGCGATCCTGATCAACACCCAGAAGTTCACCAAGACTTCGAACATCTGGGGCATCGGCAACAACGAGCGCGGCACCAACAGCAACCGCATCGTGATGCTGCAGAAGCCGGCGTAAACCGCAACGGTCCCACGCGCGTTATCAGCCAGACCATCAACACCGCACACTGACGACCATGCCCCTCACCCTGCTCCGCCTGCCGATCCTGCTTCTGGCCGCCCTGCTGGCGGCATCCGTACCCGCCGCAGCCCAGCAGGGCCGCGGCTGCGTCAACGACCGCTACGGCAACCCGCAGTGCCCGCCGCCCGGCGGCCGCTGCCTGGCCGACATCAATGGCGAGATCCGCTGTTCGACGCCCGGCGGCGGCATCCAGCTCGACCGCTACCGCATGCCGGTCTGCGGACCCGGCCAGTGCATGGCCGACCGCACTGGCGATATCGTCTGCTCGTCAACCGCGCGCGGCTCGGCAGCCACGAACATCAACGGCGATATCGTCTGCACCGGGGGCTGCGTGGCCGCGACGGCCAAGGCCTGCGCGGTTCCGGTCAAATAAAAAACGGCGGCGGGCACCAGCCCGCCGCCGTTTCATCCAAACCAATCCGCCGGAAGCGGTCAGTCGACGGTGATCTTCGCCGCCTTGACCACCTGGGTGTACTTGGCGAGCTCCGACTTGATCAGGGCGCCGAATTCCTCCGGCTTGCCGCCCGCAGGTTCCAGCCCCTGCTTCGCCAGCGCCTCGGTCATGCCCGGCACTGCCAGCGCCTTGATGATGTCCTGGTTAAGCTTGCGCATGATCGGCGCCGGGGTTTTCGCCGGCGCCAGCACACCCTGCCAGTTCGACACGTTGAAACCCCTGACGCCCGATTCGGCAATCGTCGGCACATCCGGCGCCGCAGCGGCACGCTTGATCGTGGTGACGCCGAGCGCGCGCAGCTTGCCGGTTTTGACCTGCGGCAGCACCGGCGGCATGGTGCTGAAAATCAGCTGCACGCGGCCGCTGACCAGATCGGCCATCGCCGGGCCGGCGCCCTTGTACGGCACATGCAGCATGTCGGTGGCGGTCGCATACTTGAAGAGTTCGCCCGCCATGTGCAGGGAGGAACCGGTGCCGGCCGAGGCATAGTTCAGCTTGCCGGGACTGGCCTTGGCCAGCGCGATCAGGTCCTGCACCGATTTTGCCGGCACGCCCGGATGCACCGCGAGCATGAACGAGGACACCGCGACCAGCGACGCCGGCGCAAAATCACGCACCGGATCGTACGGCAGCTTGGCCTTCAGCGCCGGGTTCTGCGCGAGGTTGCCGACGCTGCCCAGGAACAGCGTGTAGCCGTCGGGATTGGCCTGCGCCGCGATCGTCGCGCCCAGCGCGCCGCCGGCACCGCCGCGGTTGTCGACCACCACCTGCTGCGACACCACCTCGGTCAGCCGCTGTCCCAGCGTGCGCGCAAGAATGTCGTTGCCGCCGCCCGGCGGGAAGGGCACCACCAGGCGCAGGGGCTTGTCGGGATAATTCGCGGCGACACCCTGCGCGAAGGCCTGGGCTGCCGGAAAGGAAAGCGCGGCCAGTACGGCGGCGCTGATCAATGTGTGTTTCAAGCGAATCTCCTCGTTGTGGCCGGCGCTCTGCAATGGCGCGGCTGCGGCCGATTGTAGGTGCGCCCGGTGCAGCACAGCAAGCGCAAAGGATCCCGGATCAATAGATCATTCCGGCCGCCGCGTCCCGCGGCAGATCCTTCTCCGCCTCGCCGAGCTGTTCATAAAAAGACTCGATATATGCCTTGAAGGTCGTGTCGTGGCGCTGCATCTCGATTTCACCGAAGTCCACCTGCGGCCGCGGCTGCAGGTCGAAATGATTGTGCTCATCACTGCCCCGCACAAGACAGGCCGGCATCCGGCGTTTGCCGATGTAGCGGGTGCGCGTCGGGATGTAGCTCAGCGCGATGCCGATGCGCCGCTCGGGGGAGCGGTTGGGCTGCGACTGGTGCACGACGCAGGTATGGTGGAAGGAGAACTGCCCGGGCTTGAGGATCGCGCGGTCGATTTCCGACTGGTCAAACCACTCGACGATGATCTGGCCCGCCGTGTTGACGCTGTTCTTGATCAGCCCGCTTTTCTGCAGCAGCTGGCCGCGGATGTGACTGCCGACCGCAAACTCCACCGGGCCCGCCTCGGCGGTGACATCGCTCAGCGCCACCCAGGCCGTGACATGGTCGAAGGGCCGCAGGCCGAAGTAGGTGGAATCCTGGTGCCATGCCGCGATGCCCTCGCTTTGCGGCTCCTTGATGAAAAAACGGCTGGTGTAGAGCAGGATGTCCGGACCGAGCAGATCCTCCACGGCATCCAGGATTGCCGGCGTGCGCGCCAGTTCATCGACCCATTTGCACATGAAATGCAGGTTGCCGCGGAATTTCTTGTCGACGGCCATCAGCGAACCGCCGAGACGTTCTTCGGTCAGGCGCAGGTCTTCGCGGTACTTCGCGACATCGGCCGCGGACAGCGCATCCAGCGGGTACAGGTAACCGTTCGCGCGGTAGTCCTTGATCTGGGCCGGGGTCAAAGTTTTCGGCATGCCTTGTTCCTCCTTGCGGTGGACGCCGCCGCTGTGCCGCGGCTGGCATCCCTTGATTCACAATGCGGTCGCGGATCAGGATGGTGTCCGCTCCGTGCTAGTATAACTGCGAAAAAAAATCCCGCGCACGGCGCGCCAGAAGCTGCGGTTGCCTGCGGCGCCGGCAGCGCACATCTCCGGAATCCTCATATGGCCATCGACTACCAGAAACTGCTCAACTGGGACATTCCACAGGTTGAACAGAAGCTGACAAAACGCGACACCATGCTGTATGCGCTGGGCGTCGGACTGGGCGCCGACCCGGTTGATCCCATGCAGCTGCAGTTCGTCTACGAGGAAAACCTCAAGGCGCTGCCGACGATGGCCATCGTCCTCGGTTATCCCGGTCCCTGGCATGCCGCGGAAGGCACGGGCGTAACCCGCAGCCATGTGGTGCACGGCGAACAGGGTTTCACCATCCACAAGCCGCTGCCGGTCGAAGGCACCATCATCGGCAAGACACGGGTGACCGCGGTGCTCGACAAGGGCAAGGACAAGGGCGCGCTGCTGGTGACCGCCTGCGATGTGCGCGACAAGTCGACCGACGAATTGATCTGCACGCTGACCTCGACCACCTTCTGCCGCGCTGACGGCGGTTTCGGCGGCCCATCGGGCCCGGTCAAGGCGCCGCAACCGATTCCCGACACGCCGGCGCAGCAGGTCTGCGACCTGCCGACGCTGCCGCAGGCGGCGCTGATCTACCGGCTCTCCGGCGACTACAACCCGCTGCATGCCGATCCCGCCTACGCCGCGAAGGCCGGTTTCAAAATGCCGATCCTGCACGGCCGCGCGACCTTCAGCGTTGTCGGCCACGCACTGGTGAAAACGGTCTGCGGCTACGACCCGCTGCGCCTGAAAAGCATGGAAGGCCGCTTCTCCTCGCCGGTCTACCCCGGCGAAACCATCCGCACCGAAATCTGGCAGGACGGCAACATCGTCAGCTTCCGCGCCACGGTCCCGGCGCGCGGGGTCACGGTGCTCAACAACGGGCGCGCGGAAATCGTTTAAAAACAACGTCAACAACTTGGCCACAGAGGGCACAGAGTTCACAGAGAAAAACCAACAGCAATATCCAGCCGGCCGACAGGTCTTTGGGGGTCAAGTTGTTGCAGTTCTCTGTGTTCTCTGTGCCCTCTGTGGCAAAAAAGGTTTTACGTTCTTCAAGGAGCATGGCAATGGCAGACAGGATGATGGAAGGCAAGGTGGTGGTGGTAACCGGCGCGGGCCGCGGCATCGGCGCGGCGATCGCGAAAATGGCGGCTTCCGAGGGCGCCAAGGTCATCGTCAATGACATCGGCGTCGCACTTGACGGCGCCGGTGGCGACCAGACCCCGGCGCAGGAAGTGGTCAACGAAATCAAGAAAGCCGGCGGCGAAGCCGCGGCGAGTTACGACAGCGTCGCCGAATTCTCCAGCGCCGCGAAGATCATCCAGTGCGCGCTCGACAACTTCGGCCGCATCGACGGCGTGGTCAACAACGCCGGCATCCTGCGCGACGTGATTTTCCACAAGATGACGGAAAGCGACTGGGATTCGGTGGTCAACGTGATGCTGAAAGGTGCCTTCAACTGCGCGCGCCACGCCGCCGACCATTTCCGCAAGCAGGAATCCGGGGCCTTCGTGCACATGACCTCGACCTCCGGCCTGATCGGCGGCATGGGCCAGGTCAACTACGGCGCGGCCAAGCTCGGCATGGTCGCGATGTCGAAGGCGATCGCCGTCGACATGTCGCGTTTCAGCGTGCGCTCGAACTGCATCGCGCCGGTGGCCTGGACGCGGATGACCGCGTCGATCCCGGCGAAGGATCCGGCGACCGCCGCGCGCATCGAGCAGCGCAAGCAGGTCACCCCCGAGCACAACGCGCCGCTGGCCGTGTTCCTGCTGAGCGATGCCGCCAAGGGCGTCAACGCCCAGGTCTTCGCCACGCGCAAGAACGAAATCTTCCTGATGAGCCAGTCGCGCCCGCTGCGCGGCGTGCACCGCGCCGACGGATGGACCCCGGGACGCTGCGCCGAACACATGTATCCGGCATTGAAGAGCTGGTTCTACCCGCCGACCGAGCGTACTGCGGATGTGTTTCCCTGGGATTCAATCTGAGTCATTGCCTTGCTCATCAGAGGAAGGCACCAATACCCCCCCCTCTCCCAGCGGGAGAGGGGCCGGGGGTGAGGGAAGAAGTTGAACATCCGCTACGAAAAAGACGGCTCCGTCGGCATCCTGACGCTGGACCGCCCCGAACGCCTCAACGCGATGTCGGATGCGATGTGGGATGCCCTGCTCGGCCACATCAACGACATCGCGGCTGATGACAAAGTGCGTGCCGTGGTGCTGAAGGGCGAGGGCCGCGCCTTCTGTTCCGGCGGCGACGTCGGCAACATGGCGAAATCGGACATCGTCTCCGGCCGCGCGCGCTCCCAGCGCCGCCACCGCACGATCATCGCGCTCTACAACCTCGACAAGCCGGTGATCGCCGCCACCCGCGGCGCGGTGTACGGCATCGGCAATGCGCTGGCGCTGGCCTGCGACCTGGTCATCGCCTCGGACACCACGAAGTTCTCGATGGCCTTCAAGAAGGTCGGCGTGGTGCCCGACGGCGGCGCGGTGTTTTTCCTGGCCCAGCGCCTCGGCATGGCGCAGGCCAAGGAACTGGTCTATACCGCGCGCGCCGTCGATGCCGGCGAGGCGAAGTCGCTGGGGCTGGTGTCGCGCGTGGTGCCCGATGCCGAACTCGAGTCCGCGGCGCTGGCGCTGGCCCGCGAATGCGCGGAATCGGCGACCTACGCGCTGGCACTGGCGAAAAAGATGTTCCAGTACATGGCGGTGCCGACGCTGGAGCAGCTCTGTGAAATGGAAACACTGGCCTCGGGCATCGTGCGCCTGACCCATGACCACAAGGAAGGTGTGGCCGCGTTCAAGGAAAAACGTCCGCCGAGATTCCTCGGCAAATGATCCGCGCTTCCACATGAGTGAACAGCGCGGCGGCGACGGCACCTGGCTGCTCTGGCTCTGTGCCAGCCGTACCAGCTTCGCGCTGATCTTCACAGCCTACGCCGCGGCGATTCCCCTGCTGAAACCGGACTGGGGAATGAGCGCCGGCCAGGCCGGCATGATCCAGTCGGCCTGGCATTTCGGCTACCTGTTCTCGCTGGTCGCCGTCGGCTTCCTTGCCGACCGTTACGGCGCCAAACGCGTGTTCCTGGTGTCGAGCATCGCCTCCAGCATCAGCGCGATGGTCTTCGCGCTGTTCGCCGGGAGCTTCGTCAGCGGGGTCATTCTCTACGGACTGACCGGCCTGTTCTCCGGCGGCTCGTACACGCCGGGCCTGACGCTGATTGCGGAACGTTTCCAGTCCGGCAACCGCGGCCGCGCGATGGGTTTCTACCTCGCCGCCGCCTCCGCCGGTTACGCGCTGGCTCTGGTCCTCACCGGCGCGCTGACGCCGCTGATCGGCTGGCGCGGCGCCTTCATCGTCAATGCCGCCGGCCCGGTGCTGGGCACGCTGCTGGCGCTGTACGCTCTGCGCGGAACACCGAACGTCGTGCATCCGCGCAGCGCCGAACACGCCGCGGAAAAACCGGTCGGCGTGATCCTCGCCAACAAGCCGGCGATGCTGGTGACCTGGGCCTACACCTTCCACTCCTGGGAGATGCTCGGCATGAAGGCCTGGATGCCGGCCTTTCTCTCCGCGGCCGCAGCCTACTCCACCGGCAGCAGCGCCACCGCGTCAGCCAGCCTCGGCGCAGGACTGGCCGCAATCGCGTACATCGGCAGCATGGGCGGCAGCGTCACCGGCGGCTGGCTGTCGGACCGCATGGGACGCACCTGGACGATGATGGTACTGGCCACGATCAGCGCCTGCTGCTCGCTGGCACTGGGCTGGCTGATCGGACTGCCACTGTGGCTGCTGGTGGCGATCTGCGCCTTCTACAGCTTCACCGCCGTGGGCGACTCCTCGGTGTTTTCGACCGCGGTCACCGAGCTGGTGCCGCCGCGGCATATCGGCGCAGCCTACTCGGTGCGTTCGGTGCTGGGCTTCGGCGCCGGTGCCATCGCGCCCTGGGTCTTCGGACTGGTGCTTGATGCCGCGGGTGCGGCCGAAGCCTCGCCGGTCATCACCTGGGGGCTCGCCTGGTGTTCGCTGGGCATCATCGCGCTGATGAGCCCCATCGCCACATGGCGGCTGCGGCAGCTGCCGGAAAGCCGGCAAATGGCCAATGGAAAACGTTAAACTGACGGCCGCCCGGCCCCCACACGGAATCCACCGATGAAAATCACCAAACTCGAAGTCCACATCCTCCGCGCCCCGGACGAAGACAAACGTCCGTTCTGGGTCAGCACCTTCATCGTGCCCAAGGCCAACGAGATCCTCGTGCGCATGTTCACCGACGAAGGCATCGAAGGCATCGGCATTGCCACCAGCTACACGCCGATCGAGGCCGCAATCAAGGCCTTCCGCAGCGGCATCGCCGACCAGATCATCGGTGAAGACCCGCTGGCACCGGAAAAACTGCACGACAAGGTGTTCTGGCTGACCGCGCGGAAAATCGCCTCCGAAAAAGGCTGGACGCGTGAAGCCATCGTGCGCATTGCCGCCGCCGTGGACATTGCCTGCTGGGACATCATCGGCAAGGCCGCGAAGCTGCCGCTGTATCGCCTGTTCGGCGGCTTCCGCAATGTCATCCCCTGCTACGTCACCTGCGCCTATTACCGCGACGGCAAGGACCTCGCCGAAATCAGGGACGAAATGCAGATGCTGAAGGCCCAGGGCCACCAGGGTTTCAAGGCCAAGGTCGGCGGGGTGCCGCTGAAAGAAGACATGAAACGGCTGGAGCTGATCCGCGACGTCATCGGCCCCGAAAAGGACCTGATGGTTGACGTCAACCGTGCCTGGGACCTGCCGACCGCGATCACCGCCGCGCGTGAAATGCTGCCGCTCAATCCGCGCTGGCTGGAAGAACCGGTGCGCTGGGCCGATGACCACCGCGAACTGGTGAAACTCGCGAAACAGACCAACATCCCGCTGTCGGCCGGCGAAAGCGAACTGACCGCCTATGGCTGCCGCGACCTGATCGAGGACGGCGCGATCAGCATCCTGCAATTCGACTGCACGATGATGGGCGGATTCACCACCGGCCGCAAACTCGCAGCGCTGTGCGAACTGAACCAGGTGCAGGTCGCCCCCCACCACGACTGCTTCATCCACGCCCACATCGTCGCCGGCAGCCCCGCCGGCTGCATCGTCGAATCCTTCACCGATCCCGAGCGCGACCCGCTGCAGGCGGAGCTGTTCGAGGATCCGCCGAAAATCGCCAACGGCATGCTGCACCTCAAGGAACAGCCGGGACTGGGCCTGACGCTGTCACCGGCGGCGCTGAAGAAATTCGGCGAAAAGATCCTTTAAATCAATCCAGCGGGAGGCGCATCAACCCAGGGGCGACACCCGGCCGACCATTTTCTCCAGCATCATCAGCTCCTCATTGCTGTGGTTGACCACCGGTGCGGCCACTATGGAACGGCCGCTGTCGACCTTGCCGTAGATGAAATTGGCCTTGTGGTTGTCGGTCTTCACCCGCTGCTTCGATCCATAACTCACGCACTCAAGGTCAACTTCGCCGTAACAGGTGCAGAAGTAGCTCATGATCGAGCTTGCCTCGACATAGACGCCGGTGCCGCGGATGCCCGCGGTCACCGTCGCGGTCCGAATGGTGCGGGTGCCGCCACGACCGAACACGCCCAGCAGGCCGCCGGTAAGTACACGCAGTCCGGCAACAAAGGCATTGCCCTCGATTTGCAACGAAGTCAGCGGCCGCATCATGAAGGCATCCTGGCCGATGGCAAAACTCTGGCGGGTATCGGGACCGGTCAGCACGCGGTCGCCGGGTCTGATCACGGTGCCCGGCGGCGCCCGGAAACCATTCACGTACAGCTCGCCCATCACCTCGCCAAGTTGCGCCGCGCGCGCCGCGCCCGGCATGTTGAGCAGCACTGCCCCGGCAACGGATGCGCCCAGCAACGCGCGCCGGCCCGCATCGGGCGCATCGTGCATCTGGCATGATTTCATCGGATATTCCTTTCGTGGTGACGGTATTGGCATGGGTCGCGAAAAGAACATCCGGCTTACACCTCCATCGCAAAGACTCGGTTACACTTCCGGCATGAATCCACCTGACACGCTCATCTCCAAGCTGTTGAAATCATGGAATTTTCTGTATCGCCGAGGCTTTATTGAAGGTTTCGGCCATATCAGCGCGCGCCTGCCTGACGATCCGGAACTGTTCCTGCTGGCGCGCCATTCGCTGGGGCCGCGCGCCAACCCCGGGGATTTCCTGGTCATCGACATGAAAGGCCGCATCGTGTCCGGCAAGGGCACGATTCCCGGCGAATATCCGATCCACCTCGAAATCCTGCGCGCGCGCCCGGACATCGGCAGCATCTTCCATTACCACGGCCTGCACTCGACCGCGTTCAGCACCAGCGAACACACCCTGCGCGCCATCCACCTGATGGGCACGCTGTTCCATGACGGCATCCCGATCTACGAGGATCCGCGGCTGGTCAGCAATCCCGAGCGCGGCGTCGCGCTGGCCAGGGCCCTTGGAACGCACCGCGCGGTGCTGCTGCGGGCGCACGGCGCCGCGATCACCGGCGCCGATGTCGAGGAATGCGTCGGCGGCACCTTCCTGTTCGAGGAGAATGCGCGCCGCGCACACACCGCCGCGAGCATGGGCAAGCCGCTGTGGATCGACGAAAAACTCGCCGCCGATGCCGGCGGCGAACTGCTGAAAAGCCGGGGCCCCTTCAAGCGGGTGTGGGCGCTGGTCGAAAGCGACAGTGAAAACATGACCGGCACAAGCGCTTAGGCGCGAAAGCGCCGGGCCGTCGCAGAAAAAAACCATTCGACGCACCCACCCGGAGGAGAACCCGAAATGCCGCACCCGATCCGCTGCCCTGCAGTCCGCCGCACCTTGGCCGTCGCCGGCCTGCTGCTCGCCGCCACGGCGCAGGCACAGAATTACCCGACAAAACCGGTACGCATGATCCTCCCCTTCGCCGGCGGCACCGAGACCGTCGGCCGGCTGGTGGCGACCAAGCTGTCTGCCGCACTCGGCCAGCCGGTGGTTCCCGAACCCCGCGTCGGCGCCACCGGCAACATCGGTTATGTCGCCGCCGCCAAATCGCCCAATGACGGCTACACGCTGCTGATGGGTGCGGTGCCGGTGCTGACCAATCCGCACCTCAATCCCAAGGTCGGCTTCGACGGCATCCGTGATTTCGCGCCGGTGGCGCTGCTGGCGACGATCCCCAACGTGGTGATCGTGCATCCCTCGGTGCCCGCAAGGAACATGCGCGAACTGATCGCGCTGGCCCGCGGCAATCCGGGCAAGATCGCCTACGGCTCCGGCGGCTTCGGCTCGGCCAACCACCTCGCCGCGGAACTGATGCAGTCGTTTGCGAAAATCAAGTTCACCCACGTGCCCTACAAAAGCGCGACGCTGGGCATCGCCGGCGCGCTGAGCGGCGACGTCGACATGGTGATCGTGGTGATTTCCAGCGCAGTACCCTTCGTCAACTCGGGCAAAATGCGCGCGCTGGTGATCCTCGACCACAAGCGCAATGTCTCGATCCCGGAGGTACAGACCTCGAAGGAAGCCGGATTGCCGGGGCTGGTGGCCATCAACTGGTATGCGATCCTCGCACCCGCCGGCACGCCGCGCGCGATCATCGACCGCCTGAACGCGGAATCGGTTAAAGCCATGTCGGCGCCCGACATGCGTGAACGTTTTGCCGCGATGGGCGGCGACATCGCCACCGGCACGCCGGAGCAGACCGGGGAATTCCTGCGCTCGGAAAGCGAACGCTGGGGCAAGGTCATCCGCGAGGCCGGCATCAAGGCGGAATAGGCGGCGCGGACGCGCCGGACACAACTCAGGCTGACTGCATGCGCAGGATGCGCGCCGACTCCTCGGCGCGCGCATCCTCGATCTCGCGCATCACGCCGGCCAGGTCCACCGTCGCCTGCTGCCGCTCGAAACGGCCGCTCAGCACGCTGTCCGGCGACAGCAGGCCGCGTTCATAGAGGTCCCAGATCTCGGG
>JALHND010000092.1:7864-12335 GCA_022843705.1 Burkholderiales bacterium | reverse complement strand
GCACCGCTCGCCGACCCGCCGGCCGGCAGTTCCGCCGCCGCGCCGGCCCGCCCGGCGGTCCAGGCGGTGCCTGAGCCGGCCCTGCTGTGGCGGGATCTGCTCGCGGCGCCGGCGGAGAAATGGATCGAGCGCATCGTCGAACTGCGACGCGCCGGAAAAACCGCCGATGCCGATGCACTGGCGGCCGAGTTCGGCCGGCGGTTTCCTGATCAGCAACTGCCGGCCGAGGCACGCTGAACATGACTGCCGATTTCGATCCCAAACCGGAGAAGCCGCCGGAGCCCGAGCCCTGGGAATGTTGTGGCAGTGGCTGCGATCCTTGTATTTTCGACCGCTATTGGGAGGCGCTCACTAACTATGAGGCGGCCTTGCGCAGCTGGGAGGCCCGCCAGGGTAGCCCCGCAGCTGACCCCCAGGATGAGCTTTAACTGATTGTTTTGGCGGCTTTTATCCTCTCTTCCGGCGTACCGGAGCAGCCGGGGGAACTCTTTGCGGCATCGCCGCTCAAATCAGCGGCTTTGACAGTTCTGGAGCGTTAAAAACCCCGAAAAATGTAAAATTATTGTTTTAAAACAATAACTTATATTTTTATTGCATTGCATCAGGGGTTGCCGTTAAACTCCCGCCCCGGTCCAATCAAGGAATCGCCCGATAATGCGTTTCTAGGGTTGCGGCCCACAGGTTGAACACCTAGAATTGGCCAGTTTTTTTGAGTAGCCCACAACCTATAGTGGTTGATGGCTAAATCGAGTCTTTAAGGAGACACCCGTTACCGTAGCGAGGTAACCCCAGCTGAGGCGCCGGCCACTGTGCGGCGCTACTCCCGAAAGGAGGTTTTGCGTGTTTGCAAAATCGATCTCAGAAATATCCCCCGATACTGTCGGGGAACCGCCGGCGGCAACGCCGGACCGGACCCGCAGGATGGCCACTCTGGCGACGCTGATCGCCTGCATTTGTGCACTGGCCCTCCTGCTCCACGAGCGTTATGGAAACCAGTGGCTGTCGTCGGCCTATGCCGTCGTCGAGACCGAGGCCAAGGCCGTGTCCGAGCGTGTGCTGGCTTCCAAGCCCGCCCCGGCCGTACATCCCGATGCGCCCCGCCATGCGGCGCTGGCCGAGTTCCTGGCCAAGCGTTACAAGGTGTCGCAGGACCTGACCCTGGAATTTGTCCAGATCGCCCATGCCGAAGCCCGCAAGGCCGGCCTCGATCCGCTGCTGATCATGGCGGTCATCGGCGTTGAATCGAGCTTCAACCCGATCGCCGAAAGCGTCGCCGGCGCCAAGGGGCTGATGCAGATCATCCCCCGGTTCCACGGCGACAAGCTGGCCGAGTTCGGCGGTGACCGCGCGGTCTACGACCCGGAAGCCAATATCCGCGTCGGCACCCGCATCATCCGCGAGTACCTGGCCCGCACCGGCAACCTCGGCATTGCCCTGCAGATGTATGCCGGCGCCCTCAGCGACGACAACGACACCTATACCAACAAGGTATTCGGCGAGAAACAGCGCCTGCAGCGCGTGGTCGCCTCGTTTGCCGAGCCGGCTGCGCCGGCAACACCGCGGCTGCGCGTCGCGACCCGCCGCACCGATCCGCTGTTCGGCGACTGAACGTTCGGCAGCGGCCGGTGGCGGCGATCCGCATCGTCTGGCCGGCCGCGTCGGTGACCGCCGACCTGCGGCCCGGGCCCGCGGCCGACCGCCTGCTGGCCATCCTGCCCTGCGAATCCCGCATCAATACCTGGGGCGAGGAAATCTACTTTACCTTGCCGCTGCAGCTCGCCCTCGAAGCGGACGCGCAGCAGGTGGTTGATCCCGGCACGGTCTGTTTCTGGGTCGATGGCAGTGCGCTGGCCCTGCCCTGGGGCCGCACCCCGGCCTCGCGCGATGACGAATGCCGCCTGGTGTCTCCCTGCAATGTCCTCGGCCGCCTGCGCGGCGATCCCGCGCTGCTGGCGAGCGCCCGCGACGGCGACACGGTGCGCATCGAAGCCGCCTGAGTCCTCCGGGGCGCCTATAATCATTCCGTCACGAACGGGAGCGATCATGGCCGAGCAGGACGTACCGAAGGACTTTTTCGAATTCATGCAGAAAATGTGGAACCCGATGGGGTTCCCGATTCCGGGCATGATCGCGCCGACGATGAACATCGAGGACCTCGACAAGAAAATCGCCGAACTGAAGGCGGTCGAGACCTGGCTGACGATGAACACCGGCTTTGTGCAGATGACCATCAAGACGCTGGAAATGCAGCGCGCCGGCCTCGAGAGTCTGCAGGCGGCGGGCAAGGCCGCCGCCGAGGGCGCGAAAAAAACGCCGAAATAAAAAACGCCGCGATCAGCGGCGTTTTTTATCGGCGGATGCGGAACAGGCTGCGGAAAACTACTTCGCCGCGATTTTGTTGCGCAGCAGCCCCAGCCCTTCGACTTCCGTTTCCAGGATGTCGCCCGGCTTCATGAACTCCGGCGGATTGCGCGCATGGCCCACGCCGGCCGGCGTGCCGGTCAGGAACAGGTCGCCCGGCTCCAGCGTCAGTCCCGCCGACAGTTCCGCGATCAGCCGCGGCAGCTTGAAATACATGTAGCTGGTGTTGGAGTCCTGCTTGGTCACGCCGTTGACGCGGCAGGTGATGCGCAGGTTCTGCGGATTTTTCACCTCGTCGGCGGTGGTCAGCCAGGGGCCCATCGGGCAGTGGCCGTCAAGGCTCTTGCCCTTGAACCACTGCTGGCCGTGCTGGCGCTGCACTTCGCGTGCCGACACGTCGTTGGCGATCATGTAGCCGTAGATGTGTTTCATCGCATCGGCTTCCTTGATGTTGCTGCCGCCCTTGCCGATGACGATGGCCATTTCCACTTCCCAGTCGAGCTTCTCGGTGACACCCGGGTGCGAGGGCACGTCGGCGAAGGGGCCGTTGACGGCGAGCGGCTGCTTGCTGAAAAACGCCGGATGTTTCGGCAGCTCGGTGACATGCGGGCGCGCCTTGGCGCCCTCCTCGAAATGCTCGACATAGTTCCAGCCGACGCAGAACACGTTCTTGCGCGGGCGCGGGATCGGCGCGTGCAGCGTGACCTTGGCGAACCTGTGATGGCCGGTTTTCAGGCCGGCGACGGCCTTTTTCACCAGCGCGAGGCCGGATTTGCCGGCGGCGACCAGACCGATCATGTCATCGGCGGCAAAAGGCAGTTTCACGCGTGCCTTTTTGGCGGCGGTCGCGAGATCGATGATGCTGCCGTCGGCGGCGATGGCGCCGATGGCCACGGGGCCGCGTTTGGTGGCGGAATAACTGACCAGTTTCACTTCATTCTCCCTTGGTGACTGATTTGTTGAGGTGCTTGAATTGTTCGCAGGCGCGGATCAGTGCCGCGCAGATGCCGGGTTCCCAGGCCGAATGGCCGGCGTCGGGCACCACATGGTACTCGGCTTCCGGCCAGGCGCGGTGCAGGTCGTCGGCCGAGATTATCGGGCATACCGCGTCGTAACGGCCCTGGACAATGATGCCGGGAATGCCGCGGATGCGGCCGACCCGCTCAAGCAGCGCATTGTCCGGCAGGAAGATGTTGTTGATGAAATAGTGCGCCTCGATCCGCGCCAGCCCGAGGGCGACCACATCGCCGGCGAAATAGGCGACGGTCTCCGGGCTCGGCAGCAGCGTCGAGCACGAACCTTCGTAGGTGCTCCAGGCGCGCGCCGCCGGCATGTGCACGGCAGGATCCGGATCGGTCAGCCGGCGGTGGTAGGCGGTGAGCAGGTCGCCGCGCTCGGCTGCGGGAATCGGGTCGGTGAAGGCGCGCCAGGCTTCCGGAAACAGGTTGCGCAGGCCGTAGAGGAACCAGTCGATCTCGCTTTTGCGGCAGAGGAAAATGCCGCGCAGCACGAGTCCGGTGCAGCGCTGCGGATGCTCCTCGGCATAGGCCAGCGCCAGCGTGCTGCCCCAGGAGCCGCCGAACACCAGCCAGCGCTCGATGCCCAGATATTCGCGCAGCTTTTCGATGTCGGCCACCAGCAGCGGCGTCGTGTTGTCGGTGATCTCGCCCAGCGGCGAGGAGCGGCCGGCGCCGCGCTGGTCGAAAATGACGATGCGGTAATGCGCCGGATCAAAAAAGCGGCGGTGCGCGGCGGCGGCACCGGCACCGGGCCCGCCGTGCAGGAACACCACCGGCGCGCCGCGCGGATTGCCCGACTCCTCGAAGTACATCCGGTGGCGGCCGTCGAGCGCGAGCATGCCCTCGTTGTACGGCCTGATCTCCGGATACAGTTCGGCGCGCAGGGCGGGGTGGACGTCGGGCATGTCGGTGCGGTTTTGGCGCGGCAGTGATGAGGCTGAAAAAGCAGCGCAACGGTAGCACAAAGGCCGCGCAACGTGGGGCGGGGCCCACAGCGTGGGGCGCGCGGCCGTACCGCGGAACTACATCATGCTGACGTGGGCGGCGACCACGCGCCAGCCCTCGGGCAGGCGCACCCAGCTCTGCATCTG
>JALHND010000092.1:0-7764 GCA_022843705.1 Burkholderiales bacterium | reverse complement strand
TCCGCCCTCGCGCCGGTTTCCTTCACCACCTTCGCCCATTTCGCGATGTCCTGCTTCACCACCGCGCTGAACTGCGCGGAATCACCATACATCATTTCCGCGCCGCGTTGCGCGAGCCCGGCGCGCAGCGGCTTGTTGTCGAGCAGTTTCGCGACATCGGCTTCGATTTTTTTGGCGATCGCCGCCGGCAGGCCGGCCGGCGCGAACAGCCCGTACCATTGCGCGGCCTCGTAACCGGGCAGCCCGCTTTCGGCCACCGTCGGCACCTCGGGCAGCGTCGGATAACGTTTGTTGGTGGTCACCGCCAGCATGCGCAGCTTGCCCGACTGCACCAGCGGCAGCGCCGAGACGATGATGTCGATCATGTACTGCGTGCGCCCGGCGATCAGGTCCGGCAATGCCGGGCCGCTGCCCTTGTACGGCACATGCACCGCCTTGATGCCGGTCATCATGTTGAACATCGCCGCGCCGAGATGGGGCAGCGCGCCGTTGCCCGAGGACGCGAAGGACAGCTGCTCGGGTTTGCTCTTCGCCAGCGCCACCAGGTCCTGCACCGATTTCACCGGCAGGCCGTTGGTCACCACCAGCAGCTGCGGCGACAGCGCGAAGGAGGCGAGTGCCGCGAGGTCCCTGCGCGGATCGTAGGACAGGTCCGGATAGATGCTGGGCGCGATCACCACGCCGGCATTGACCCCCATCAGCAGCGTGTACCCGTCGGACGGGCTCTTGGCCACCAGCCCGGTGCCGATGGTGGCGCCGGCGCCGCCGCGGTTGTCGACGACAACATTCTGTTTCCACAGCTCCGACAGCGACTGCCCGACCGCGCGGCCGACGTAATCCGAGGCGCCGCCCGGCGGGAAGGGAATGACCAGGCGCACCGGCTTGGTCGGATAGGCAGTGGCCGCCAGCGGCAGCACGAACAGCGCGAGGGCGGCGAAACGTGACAGGGCATTCATGGCGTTCTCCCGGAATGATGATGGCCGCGGTGCGGCCGGCACCGGTCAATCAGCAATTCCTGTGCCACGCATTGCGCTGCCCTTACTGCCGCGCAGCACGCCGCGCGCATCGCCGGCAGGGGCACCGTGCGGGTGCCGCGATGCGCCTTTGCAGTGCGCGCAAGGTACCGCCGCGCAGCCGGCCGGCCGGAGGGGCTACGGTATAATTCCGCTCCCGCGCGGCCCCCGCTGGCCACCGATGCGCGGTCGAATCTTCCGAAAGGCGGTTTTCAGAAAATGCCCGACGATCAACTGCGCAAGGCAGCGCTGGAATATCACCGGCTACCCGTGCCGGGAAAAATCGCTGTCACCCCGACCAAGGGTCTGGTCAACCAGCGCGATCTCGCGCTGGCCTACACGCCGGGCGTGGCCAAGGTCTGCGAGGAAATCGCCGCCAACCCGGCCGACGCCAGCCTCTACACCGCCCGCGGCAACCTGGTCGCGGTGATCACCAACGGCACCGCGGTGCTGGGCCTCGGCAACATCGGGCCGCTGGCCTCGAAGCCGGTGATGGAAGGCAAGGCGGTGCTGTTCAAGAAATTCGCCGGCATCGACGTTTTCGACATCGAGATCAACGAGCTCGACCCGATGAAGCTGGTCGACATCATCGCCGCGCTGGAGCCGACCTTCGGCGGCATCAACCTCGAGGACATCAAGGCGCCGGAGTGTTTCGTCGTCGAACGCGAACTCCGCAAGCGCTGCAAGATCCCGGTGTTCCATGACGACCAGCACGGCACCGCGATCATCGTCAGCGCCGCCTTCACCAACGGGCTGAAGGTCGTCGGCAAGGACATTTCCAAGATCAAGCTGGTCGTTTCCGGTGCCGGCGCCGCGGCTCTGGCCTGCCTCGACCTGCTGGTGTCGCTGGGCCTCAAAAAGGAAAACATCACCGTCACCGACATCGTCGGCGTGGTCTACAAGGGCCGCACCGAGCTGATGGACGAGGACAAGGCGCGTTACGCGATCGACACGAAAGCGCGCACCCTGGGCGAAGTCATCGCCGGTGCCGATGCCTTCCTCGGCCTCTCGGCCGGCAAGGTGCTGAAGCCCGAGATGGTCAGGCAGATGGCCGAGCGTCCGCTGATCCTGGCACTCGCCAACCCCGAGCCGGAAATCCTGCCCGAGCTGGTGAAGGAAGTGCGCCCCGATGCGGTGATGGCCACCGGCCGTTCGGACTATCCGAACCAGGTCAACAATGTGCTCTGTTTTCCCTTCATTTTCCGCGGCGCGCTCGACGTCGGCGCGACCACGATCAACCGCGAGATGGAAATCGCCGCGGTCAACGCGATTGCCGCGCTGGCCCAGGCCGAGCAGTCCGACATTGTCGCCGCCGCCTACGGCGAGCAGGATCTCAAGTTCGGCCCCGACTACCTGATCCCGCGGCCCTTTGACCCGCGGCTGATCAGCACCGTCGCGCCGGCGGTGGCCAAGGCGGCGATGGACAGCGGTGTGGCGACGCGCCCGATCACCGACTTCGACGCCTATGTCCAGCGCATGACCGAGGTGGTCTACCACTCGGGCCTGATCATGAAGCCGGTGATCGCCGCCGCGAAGAAGTCGCCGCGGCGCGTGGTCTACGCCGAGGGCGAGCAGGAGGTGGTGCTGCGCGCGGTGCAGGTCGCCGTCGACGAGGGCATCGTGCATCCGATCCTGATCGGCCGCCCCGAGGTCGTCAAAACCCGCGTCGAACGCCTCGGCCTGCGCCTGCAGCGCGACCGCGACTACACGCTGGTCGATCCCAACGACGACCCGCGTTACCGCGAATACTGGATGGAGTACCAGCGCCTCGGCGAACGCCGCGGCGTGACGCCCGAGATCGCCAAGCTCGACATGCGTCGCCGCAGCACGCTGATCGGCGCGATGCTGATGCGCCTGGGCGCCGCCGACGGCATGCTCTGCGGCCTGCTCGGCCGCTACGACAGCCACCTGCGCTTCATCGACCTCGTGCTCGGCAAACGCGCCGGCGTGCAGAACTTCTCGGCGATGAACATGGTGATGCTGCCCGGCCGCACCGTGTTCATCTGCGACACCTATGTCAACCGCGACCCGACGGCCGAGCAGATCGCCGAATCGACGATCCTCGCCGCCGAGGAGATCAGCCGTTTCGGCCTGGTGCCCAAGGCCGCGCTGCTGTCGCATTCGAGTTTCGGTTCCGCCGATTCCGCCACGGCGCTCAAGATGCGCGCCGCGCTGGCGCTGATCAACGAACGCGCGCCCGGACTCGAGATCGACGGCGAGATGCACGGCGATGCCGCGCTGTCCGAGGAAATCCGCATGAAGATTTTCCCGAACTCGCGGCTGAAGGGGCAGGCCAACCTGCTGATCATGCCGACGCTGGACGCGGCGAACATTTCCTTCAACCTGCTGAAGACCGCATCCGGCGACGGCATCACCGTCGGCCCGATCCTGCTCGGCGCGGCGAAACCGGTGAACGTGCTGACCACCAGCGCCACCGTGCGCCGCATCGTCAACATGACCGCGCTGACCGTGGCCGATGCCAACGCCCAGCGCGGCGAACAGCGCCCGCTGTTGTGAGTAACAACCATGCAGTTACCCTCTCCCCGCATGCGGGGAGAGGGTAAGGGTGAGGGGCTGAGATTGGCCCCTGAATTTTTTATAAGTATTTGATTTTATTGACATTTTTATAAAGAACCAATCATGGCCAAATTCCGCACCGAACACGACACGATGGGCGACATCGAAGTCCCCGACCACATGCTCTGGGGCGCGCAGACCGAGCGCAGCCTGCACCACTTCCATTTCCCCGGCGAGACCATGCCGATGCCGGTGGTGCATGCGCAGATCATGGTCAAGAAGGCCGCCGCGCTGACCAACATGGCGCTGGGCGTGCTCGACAAGAAAAAGGGCAGGGCCATCGTCGAGGCCGCCGACGAAGCGCTCAGCGGCAAATGGAACGACCATTTCCCGCTGGTGGTGTGGCAGACCGGCTCCGGCACCCAGACCAACATGAACGTCAACGAGGTGCTGGCCAACCGCGCCTCCGAAATCCTCGGCGGCAAACGCGGCGCGAACCGCCTGGTGCACGAGAACGACGACGTCAACAAGGGCCAGTCCTCCAACGACACCTTCCCGACGGCGATGCACGTCGCCGCGGTGATCGCGCTGGAGAAACAGCTCAAGCCCGCGGTGAAGAAACTGCGCAACACGCTGGACAAGAAGGCGCGCGCCTTCATGCACATCGTCAAGATCGGCCGCACCCACCTGCAGGACGCCACACCCTTGACGCTGGGCCAGGAATTCTCGGGTTATGTCTCCCAGCTCGACCACGGCCTCAAGCACATCGACGCCGCGCTGCCGCATCTGTGCGAACTCGCGCTCGGCGGCACCGCGGTCGGCACCGGACTCAACGCCCACCCGAAATTCGCGAAGGATGTCGCCGCCCAGCTGAAAAAACTCACCGGCCTGCCCTTCGTCACCGCGCCCAACAAGTTCGAGGCATTGGGCTCCTGCGACGGCGTCGTCGCCGCCCACGGCGCGCTGAAAACGCTGGCCGCGTCGCTGATGAAAATCGCCAACGACATCCGCTGGCTGTCCAGCGGCCCGCGCTGCGGCATCGGCGAACTCTCCATCCCGGAAAACGAACCCGGCTCCTCGATCATGCCGGGCAAGGTCAACCCGACCCAGTCGGAATCGATGACCATGGTCTGCTGCCAGGTCTTCGGCAACGACACCGCGATCAACGTCGGCGGCTCGATGGGCAATTTCGAACTCAACGTGTTCCGCCCGATGGTGATCCGCAACTTCATGCACAGCGCCCACCTGCTGGCGCATGCCTGCGAGAACTTCGAGGAACACTGCGCGGTCGGCATCGAACCCAACCTCTCGCGCATCAGCCAGCTGACCAATGATTCGCTGATGCTGGTCACCGCGCTGAACCCCCACATTGGTTACGCCAAGGCCGCCGCCATCGCCAAGAACGCCCACAAGAAGGGCCTGACTCTGAAACAGTCCGCGATCGAACTGGGCCACCTGACCGAGAAGCAGTTCGATCAGTGGGTCAAGGCTGAGGACATGGTGGGGATGAAGATCAAGAAAAAGAAGAAGTAAGCCCCGGTTCTGAAGTGCAATGAAAAACGCCCGTCGGCGCAAGCCGGCGGGCGTTTTGTTGGGTGTCATGCCTTGAGCAAAGCTCAGGATCTTTTTCTTTTCCGCCCGGGCCTGGATGACTTGCGTGCCGCATCGACTTCGTCCAGCGCATCCAGCGCCCGGGGATGTGGGGTCAGCGCATCGCGGATGGCTTCTCTGCGGGCGATCAGTTTGATCCAGGCGGCATCGGGAATGTGCGCTGCCGCATCGACCACCGCCTGTGCATCAAGTTCGCCCACGACGGCCAGCAGCACGCAACCCTGTTCAAAATCCTTGCCGGATTTCGAGGATTCCCGGGCTCTCAGGGCGGACATCAGCAGTTTGTGCCAGGCCATGCGCTCCGGCACCGGCACCCGCACGGGCACGAAGCCCTCGCGTGCGATCAGCGGCGCGATGAAGGTTTCGGCCAGCACGTAATCCAGATGAGGGATGCTGGTGGCGTGAGCCTTGATCTCGGCGACTTCGACGACCTGGAACGGCTTGCTCCGGACTTTTGCAGGCACCAGCAGATCAACTTTGAACCGGGAGCCGCCGGGATTCATGAACGAAGTCGAAGGCTCGCGGACATTGATGCGCGGAGCTTCGACAAAGCGGACCGCGGAATCGTTGAGCACCTCGAGCAGACCGGCGGTGCCGGGCGGGGAGAATTTCAGCGTTTCGCCGCGTGCGATGTCGATATCCGAGGTCTGGTAAACCGCGGCTCTGACGCCCAGATGGTTCAGCAGAATCCCGTAGGCATAAGTACCCAGCAGCGTGCAGCCAGCCTTGAAATAGCCGTGATTGTGCAGGCTGGCAGCGGCGGCGTAGGCCCGCTCGTCGGTGCGGTAGTAGCCCTGCCGGAAAAGCAAACGCATGTCCTTGATGTGCGTGCCGGTGCTGATGATGGCATCGCGCAGTCGGGTGGCCGATGCGTCGGCTTCGGCATTGCCGACGGGCCCGGCAAGGTAACGTTCCCTTTTTTTGCCGTCCGCGTCATAAAACTGGTGGGCATAGAACCTTGCCCCTGTGGCGTTGCTGCGCACCACGACATTCCCCGGGGTTCCCGGCGAAACGGTGCCGAGCTGTCCGGCGACCTGCTCGATTTCCGAGTAGAGCGTTGTCAGTGGCCTGCTGTGCGGGGTATAGAGGGGAAGTGGCATTTTCAGTATCCACTAAAACTAAAATCTAGTGGATATTATGCCTTGAGTGCAGATTCGTCAATCGGGGAAGGGGAGCCGGTCTTGCTGTGCGCCGGGGGCAGGTCTTCGGTCTTCAAATTCGTACTGCCCCGGTTGTTGCAGTAAGCGTAGCCCGTAAGAAGCGCAGCGGATTACGGGATAACATACGTCATGGTGTCCTATCGCCGCAACCCTGTCGCCGGTGGCACGTATTTCTTCACGGCCAACCTGCGCGACCGCCGGCAAACGTTGCTGGTGGAGCATGTCGATGCCTTTCGCGAAGTGGTTCGAGGTGTGCGCCGGGAAATCCCGTTCGTGATCGACGCCATGGTGATCCTGCCGGACCACTGGCATGCGGTATGGACGCTGCCGGAAGGCGATGCGGCTTACGCGAGGCGCATGCGTCTGATCAAATCCCGATTTACGCGGAAACTGCTGGCGGCAGGTGTCGTGCTGGCCAAGGACGGTCGCGGTGATTACGATCTCTGGCAAAAGCGGTATTGGGAGCACACGATTCGCGATGACCTCGATCTCGAAGCGCATGTGAATTACGTGCATATCAATCCGGTCAAGCATGGTTACGTGAAGAGAGCGGTGGATTGGCCGCATTCGACTTTGCATCGATATGTCCGGAATGGCCTGTTGCCGGCGGACTGGGCGGGCGATGCAAGGGATGGTGTGTTTGGTGAGCGGAGCAGGTGATCCCGTAATCCGCTGTGCTCCTTACGGGCTACGGACAAATGTTTAAAAATATTAATTTAATCAATTACTTATAATTCATGCCTCGACTGAATCCCGAAAGCCCGCTACGCACCCTGATGGAAACCTTCCCCCGCGCGGGCAAACTCGAATGGATCGGCCTGCGTCCCGCGCGCCGTGCGCCGCTGCAATCCTTCAATCACGTCGAGGTGGTCGCCGACCACGGCCTCGCCGGCGACCACAAGGCGGCGCGTTCGGGCGGCAAGCGCCAGGTGACGCTGATCCAGCGTGAACATCTCGACGTCGTCGCGAAGCTGCTCGGGCGTGATGCCGTCGATCCGGCGCTGTTGCGGCGGAATCTGGTGGTGTCGGGGATCAACCTGCTGGCGCTGCGTGATGAACGTTTCCGCATCGGCGATGTGCTGTTCGAAGGCACGGGGCTGTGTGAACCCTGTTCGCGGATGGAGGAGGTGCTGGGCGTTGGGGGTTACAACGCGATGCGCGGGCATGGGGGGATCATCGCGCGGGTGCTGGAAGGCGGGGTGATTGTGCTGGGGGATGCGGTGGGGTACGAAAAAAATCCCGCTTGAGCGGGAGATTGAATGAGTGTTCTGTGGCTTGGCGTGCGTCCTTGGCGACCCCTCTGCTTCGCTTCAAGTGTTCCCTTGACCCTAACCCTCTCCCCGCGTGCGGGGAGAGGGGATGAAGTAAGCAGGTTACTTGATGTCGAGAATCTTCATTGCCTTGGCCAGCGTGTCGACCGAATCCTGGTGCTTGCCGGCCTTGTGCAGGGTTTCGCCTTCGGC
>JALHND010000091.1 GCA_022843705.1 Burkholderiales bacterium | reverse complement strand
TGGATCCGCCAGGGCATCAAGGCGCGCCGCACCCGCAACGAAGGCCGCGTGCGCCGGCTGGAAGCCTTGCGTGTCGAACGTGCCGCGCGCCGCGAGCGCATCGGCAACGTCAAGCTGGCTCTGGATGCCGGAGAACGCTCCGGCAAGCTGGTCGCCGAACTGACGGGTGTCGGCAAGGGTTTCGACGGCAAAGCGCTGATCAGAAACCTCGACCTGCGCATCCTGCGCGGTGACCGCATCGGCCTGATCGGCGGCAACGGCGCCGGCAAATCGACGCTGATCAAGATCATCCTTGGTGAACTTGCGCCGGACACCGGCGAAGTGAGGCTGGGCACGAAACAGGAGATTGCCTATTTCGACCAGCTGCGTGAGCAACTCGATCCGGAGAAGACGCTGGTCGAAACCATCAGCCCGGGCTCGGAATGGGTGGAAACGGCGGACGGCCGCAAACACGTGATGAGTTACCTGTCGGACTTCCTGTTCCCGCCGCAGCGCGCCCAGGCCAAGGTGAGCATGCTGTCAGGCGGTGAACGCAACCGGCTGCTGCTGGCACGGCTGTTCGCGCGACCGGCCAATGTGCTGGTGCTGGACGAGCCGACCAACGATCTCGACATCGAGTCGCTGGAACTGCTGGAAGACACGCTGCAGGGTTATAAAGGCACCCTGCTGCTGGTCAGCCACGACCGGGCATTCCTGGACAACGTGGTGACCCAGACGCTGGTGGCCGAGGGCGAGGGGCGGTGGAAGGAGTATGTCGGCGGTTACAGCGACTGGCTGCAGCAGCGGCCGGCGGCGGCCACTGCCGCCGTGCCGGTCGCAGTGGCGCCGGCCAAACCGGCTGCGCGCACGGCAGCAGCCGCAAAAAAACTCGGCTTCAGGGAGCGGCGCGAGCTGGAGCAGTTGCCGGGCGAACTGGAGGCGCTGGAGAAGGAACAGGCGGATCTGGCGATGCGCATGAGCAGCGCGGACTACCACCGGCAGGGGCCGGCGCAGCTGAAGGCCGACCGTGAGCGCGCTGCGGCCCTCGAGGCGCTGCTGGCGGAAAAATTCGAGCGCTGGGCCGAACTGGATCAGCGCGCGGCACAGGTGGCCGGCTAGCTGTCCGCCTGTTTCCCGGCTGCGGAAAATGACCGGCCGTCGGCAGCACGCCGCTGCGCGTACAATGCCGCCATGCCCGACCTGCTGGATCAAGCCACCCGCCAAGCCGTGATCTCCGTTGCCGAGCTGAACCGGCTCGCGCGCAGTGCCATCGAACGCGGCGTGCCGCTGGTCTGGGTGGCCGGCGAGATTTCCAATTTCAAGCGTTATGACAGCGGGCACTGCTATTTCACGCTGAAGGACGAGGCGGCGCAGGTCGATGCGGTGATGTTCCGCCACAAGGCGCAGTACCTGGACTGGCAGCCGGAGAACGGCATGCAGGTCGAGGTGCGGGCGACGGCTACGGTGTACGAGGCGCGAGGCAAGTTCCAGCTGGTTGTCGATGCGATGCGCCGTGCCGGCCTCGGGGCGCTGTATGCGGCATTTGAAAAACTCAAGGCCAGGCTGGAAAAGGAAGGCCTGTTTGATCCGGCGATCAAACGCGAACTGCCGCCGTTTCCGCGCACGGTCGGCGTGGTGACCTCGCCCCAGGCTGCTGCGCTGCGCGACGTCATCACCGCCCTGCGCCGGCGGATGCCGGGCATCAATGTCATCATTTATCCGGCCCCGGTGCAGGGCGAGGGCGCCGGCGCCAGAATCGCCGAGGCGATTGCGCTGGCCGGCGCCCGCGCCGAATGTGATGTCCTGATTGTCTGCCGCGGCGGCGGCAGCATCGAGGACCTGTGGGCCTTCAACGAAGAAGCCGTGGCGCGTGCGATCCGCGCCTGTCCTCTGCCGGTGGTGTCCGGCGTCGGTCACGAGACCGATTTCACCATTGCCGATTTTGCCGCCGACGTGCGGGCGCCGACGCCGACCGCGGCGGCGGAACTGGTCAGCCCGGACGGCGTCAAGCTGAAGCGCGATGTGGTTTTGCTCGGGCAGCGGTTGCTGCGGGTGTTCGCGCGCGGCATCGAGGACCGCATGCAGCGCCTCGACTACCTGTCGCGGCGGCTGACCCATCCCGGCGAGCGCATCCGCAACCAGGCCGTCCACCTGCAGCACCTCGCCAGTCGCCTGCGCGGCGAGTGGCGCCGCGGCACCGAAGAGCAGTCCTGGGCCCTGCGTGATGCGGCGCAACGGCTGCGTGCCGCCGCGCCGGATACGGTGCTGCTGCTGCGGCAGCAGCAGGAACTGGCGCGCCGGCTGCGCGGCACCGCGCGTGAACGCATGGCCGCCGCCGCCGAGCGGGTGGCCGGGATCCGCGCCCATCTGCTGCATCTCAATCCGCAACGCGTGCTCGAACGCGGCTACAGCATCACCGAGACCTCCGCCGGCGACATCGTGCGCGACGGTGCGCGGCTGGCGGAAGGGCAGGAACTGAAAGTGACGCTGGCGAAGGGCTGGGCCGGCGTGCAGGTGAAGCGCAGCGGCTGACCCGGTTCAGCGTGTCGCCAGCTTCGCCGGCGGAATCGTCGGGTCCCCGAACACCGGGTTAGCCGCCAGCCATTGCTCGAACTGTGCGGCGGGAACCGGCCTGCTCATGCAATAACCCTGGGCGCAGTCGCAGCCCATCTGTTTCAGCAGTGCCCAGATCGCGAGGTCCTCGACGCCTTCGGCGACCACCTGCATGCCCATGTTGTGGCCGAGTTCGATCGTTGATTTGACGATCATCGCGTCGTCGCCGTCGGTCGCCATGTTGCGCACGAAGGACTGGTCGATTTTCAGTTCCTTCACCGGCAGTTTCCGGACATAGGACAGCGAGGAATAACCGGTGCCATAGTCGTCGATTGCCAGCTTGACGCCCAGCCTGTCGAGGCGGCGCAGCGTTTCCATGGACCGCGCCGGATCCTCCATCACGCCGCTTTCGGTGATTTCGATGCCCAGCCACTGCGCTTCCACGCCGCGCAGCTTCAGTTCACCGGCGACCAGGTAGGGCAGTTCGGGATCGAGCAGGTCGCGGGCGCAGATGTTGACCGAGATCGCGACCTTGATGCCGCGCGCCTGCCACAGGCCGCATTGGCGGATGGCGCTGCGCAGGATCCAGCGCGTCATGTCGCGGATGAAGCCGGTCTGCTCGGCAAAGGGTATGAAGTCGCCCGGCGGCACGAAGCCGCGTTTGGGGTGGTTCCAGCGCACCAGCGCCTCGCATTGCGCGGTGACGCCGCTGTGCAGGTCGACCTTGGGCTGGAAATAGAGCACCAGCTCGTCCTGTTCGACCGCGCGGCGCAGTTCGCCGAGCAGCGTCAGGTAGTTTTCCCGCGGCTGGTGGAAGGCGGGTTCGAACACGGCGCTGCCGTGGTGGCCGCGTTTGGCGACATACATTGCCACGTCGGCGTGGCGCACCAGCGTGTACGGGTCTTCGCCGTGCGCCGGGTAGCCGGCAATGCCGATGCTGGTGCGCACGTCCAGCGGCTGGCCGTCGACGGTGATCGGGGCGTTGAGTGCCGACAGGATCTTGCCGGCGATGTCGCGGGCTGCGCCGGTGTCCGCCCCGGGAAGGATCACCGCGAACTCGTCACCGCCCAGCCGCGCAATGGTGTCGGAATCGCGCAGCAGGCCCTGCAGCCGGCTGCCCACGGCCTGCAGCACGCGGTCGCCGATGGGGTGCCCCAGCGTGTCGTTGACATGCTTGAAGCGGTCGAGATCCATGCTGAGTATGGTCACCGGCGACTGTTCCCGCCGCGCGGCCTTGATTGCCAGGTCGAGCCGGTCGTTGAACAGCGCGCGGTTGGGCATGCCGGTCAGCGTGTCCTGGTAGGCAAGGCGCAGGATTTTTTCCTCGCGGCTGGAAATGGCCTCGCGCATGTGGTTGAAGCTCGAGGCCAGCTCGCCGATCTCGTCCTGCTGGCGGATGTCGGCCTTCTGGCTGTAGTCGCCGTCGCGGATCCGGCGCGCGATGGCAGCCAGTTTGTTGATCGGGCTGGCGAGGCTGCGGCCGATCAGGATGCTGCCGAAGAGCGAGACCAGCACACTCGCCAGCGCGAGATCGAACAGCGTGCGCTGCAGCTCGGAGAAGGGCTCCAGCGAGGCCTGCAGCGATTGCTGCAGCACCGCCATCACCTGCGGCACCCCGGCTGCGGTGAGCGTCATCGACCGGGTCTGGTAGGGCAGGCCGCCGAGATCGATGACGCCGGGGCCGGCGCGCGTCAGCAGCAGGTCGTTCAGGCGGCCGAGCAGTGCGCTGCGCTGCGCCTCGTTCAGCGTGGATGCCCCGAGCTGCCACTGCAGGTCCGGGCGCTCGGTCAGGAAGGACACCTGCAGTCCCGTGAGTTCCCGCATTTCGCGCGCAATCTGGTCATCGATGGTGAAACCCATGGCGACCCAGGCGACCGGCAGCGGCGCCATCACCGGCACCACCACCATCTGGTAGGGGCGCTGGTCCACGAGCACGACGCTGTTCGCCTGGCCGCGCTCCATTGCCGAGCGGATCAATGCCGGAAAGGGGAACTCGCCGCTGTCCGCGGCCTGCTCTAGGCTGGAGCCCAGCAACCGGTTGTCGAGATCGGCGAGCAGCACCAGGCCGGCATTGATGCGCGCGCCGTGGTTGGCGAGTACGGAGTTGATGGTTGCCGAATCGCCGGTCGCGATGGCTTCGCGGAAACCGAAATCGGCGGCCAGCACCGTCGCCGCCTGTGACAGCTGGCGGCCGTTCTGCTCGAGCACACGCGCGAACACGCGTTCGCCGACGCGGATCTGGCTGGCCACTTCGCGGCCGGCGATACGTTTGTTGGCGGCGCTGACCACCAGGTACGCGGCCACCTGGACGGCGGCCAGCAGGACCACGAAAAAGACGACGATACGGGTTTCGAGGCTGCGGAATGCGGGCATCATGGGCAGACAGCATACCGGAGCCGGGGTTTCGCCTGCGGGCGTGGAATGCCGGAAAAATGCGTCAATTCCGGACCTGCTTCGCTTGACGAAGGCGCCGTGGATGCCTATAAGAAACGTCCATGACACGGCCCGCAGCGCCCTTCCGGGCAGGCCCGGGTGAATTCAATCACAATAACGTGGACTGCCATGAGTGAACTCGACTTTACCCGTCCCGCCCAGAGCGACGTTTACAACGCCAACGTTGCGCGCCTGTTTTTCCACAACAACGGCAAGCCGCTGGCGATTGCCGCAGGTGGTGCGTTGTTCGCCGAAAATGCCGCGGGCAAGGCCATGTATTTCCTCGCCTCCGGCGAAATCGCGCTGACCCGCAACGGCAAGCCGCTGGATGTGATCAAGGCCGGCGAAGTGCTGGGCGAGATGTCGGTGCTGACCGGCGAGCCGCGCAGCGCGACGGCGACCGCGCGCAGCGCCTGCGAGGTGATCGAGCTGGACGGCGGCGCCTTCCTTGGCGCGATCCAGAAAACCCCGGATTTCGCGCTGATGCTGCTGGCGATCCTGATCAAGCGCCTGCGCCTGGCGCTGGCGATGCAGATGCTCGGCAAGAACCAGAATCTGGCGCCGGAGACGGTGCCGGTGTCGGGCGAGGTGTTCGACAAGGCCCTGCTGGCGGAGCTGACGTCCAATTTCCCGGGGCGTCCGCCGGCCTACCAGCCGAAAAACGGCGTGATCATGCGCGAGGGCGAGGCCGGCATTTTCATGTACGTGGTGATGGACGGCGCGGTGCGCATAACGGTGAAGGACAGCGTCGTCGAGGTCGTGCGGCCCGGCGGCGTGTTCGGCGAGATGGCGCTGGTCGACCAGTCGAAACGCGCGGCGACCGCCTCCGCCGCCACCGACTGCAACCTGTTGTCGATCAACCGCAACGATTTCCTCGCGCTGATCAAGTCCAATCCGTCCTTTGGCGTGTCGCTGCTGCGCGCTCTGGCCAACCGGCTGCGCAACACCGGACGGCGTTAGGCGCCGGCCGGTTCAACCGCCCGCGATCGAGCGCGGGTCGCGCGGTTTCCAGCGGCCGCCGTCGACCAGTGTCAGGAAGTCCAGCAGGTTGCGGTTGAACTGCTCCGGCTCCTCGGTGTTCAGCGTGTGCCCGCTTCCCGGGCAGATCCACAGCCGCGCGTTGCGGCAGACCCTCTTGATGAACAAGGCCGGGCCGAGGCTGCCGTCGTCCTCGTCGCCGCAGGCCACCAGCAGCGGCGGGCGATAGCTCCGCAATCCGCGCTCCAGCGCGTAGACCGGCGGTCGTTTGGCCTGCACCCCGCGCAATACTCCGGCGAGCCCGGGGCCGGAATGGCTTTGATGGATGCGGCGGAATTCGGCGTAGCCGCGCGGATCCTTCAGCATCTGCGGAATGCGTGCTGCGGCGACGCCGCGCTGCTTCAGCGCGGCTGCGGTGCCCGCGCTCTCGAACAGGCGGGCATGGGCCTCGGTGCTGCGCAGGAAGTTTTCGCGCGTCGCGGGATCGGAGCCTGCGCCGGCGGCCAGCGATGTGACCGACAGCGCCATCGACGGGTAACGCAGGCCGAACTGCAGCGCGGAATAGGCGCCCATCGAGCAGCCGGCAACATGCGCCCTGCGGATGCGCAGGTGGCGCAGCACGTCGGCGATGTCGTCGACGGCAATGCGCCAGGAATATTTCGAGCGCGCGCGCGGCACATCGGAGGGCGGGTAACCGCGTGCGTTGAAGGTGATGCAGCGGTAACGCCGCGCGAAAAAACGCAGTTGGGGTTCCCAGCTGCGGGCATCGCCCGAAAACTCGTGAACGAAGATCAGCGGAGTGCCCTTGCCGGCTTCCTCGTAGTGCAGGCGGGTGCCGTCGCGGGCGGTGGCATGGGGCATGGCATGTCTCCTTGTCAGGCGTCCGCGTCCTGTGGCGGGTGTTCGGCGAACCATTGCGCGATCGCGGGCATCGCCTGTTCGAAACCGCCGGGGATCGACAGATTGAGCACGCCGGCCCGTTCGCGGCTCCGGTTTTCGAAATCGTGGACGCTTCCGCCGGGCAGCAGCACGAAGCTGCCGCGCGGGGCGTCGATCCATCGGCCATCGACCAGGAAGGACATCGTGCCTTCGATGACGAAAAACAGGTCATCCTCGTCATGCTGGTGTGCGCCGGGTCCCCGGGTGTTGGCGTCGAGCCACCACTCGGATACCGAGTAGCGCGAATCCGTTTCCGCAGCATCCGCCTTGAACACGGCGGAGATCCGGCCCATCGGATATTGACGGCCGGCGCCAGGTGCCAGGATCAGCGGGCGGCGCGCCACGGTTTCAGGCCTCTCCGGCCATGATCTGCGCTTCGAGTTCCCGACGCACGTATTCCAGCACCAGGTCGCCGACATCGGCAGCGAGGCAGTCGAAGCCGGTGTAATTGTCCATCCCGCGCAGCCAGGTCAGCTGGCGCTTGGCGAGCTGGCGCGTCGCGGCGATGCCCTGTTCGCGCAGTTCGGCGCGGCTGATGCGGTTCTCGAGGAAATCCCAGGCCTGGCGGTAACCGACGCAGCGCATCGACGGCAGTTCCGCATCGAGGCCGTAGGTTTCGCGCAGCCCGCGCAGTTCGTCGACCAGTCCGGCCTCGAGCATGGCGTCGAAACGCTGCGCAATGCGTTCGTGCAGCACGGCGCGATCCTCCGGCAGCAGCGCGATGCGGATCGGCGTGTAGGGAAAATAGACGTACTTCGGTTTTTTCAGCAGGTCGGTCATCGACCTGCCGGCGAGGTAATAGATTTCCAGCGCGCGCTGGATGCGCTGCGCGTCGTTGGGTTCCAGCCGCGCCGCCGTTTCCGGATCGACCTTGCGCAGTTTTTCATGCACCGCCGGCCAGCCTTCGTCCTCGGCCATGGTTTCGATGATCAGGCGGACCGTCGAGTCGGCTTCCGGCAGGTCGTTGAGTCCTTCGACCAGTGCCTTGAAATAGAGCATGGTGCCGCCGACCAGCAGCGGAATGTTGCCGCGCTCGGTGATTTCGCGCATCAGCGCCAGCGCATCGTCGCGGAAACGCGCGGCCGAATAACTTTCATGCGGTTCGATGACGTCGATCAGGTGATGCGGGGCGCGTTTGAGGAGATCCGCGTCCGGCTTGGCGGTGCCGATGTCCATGCCCTTGTAGACCAGCGCGGAATCGACGCTGATGATTTCGCAGGGCAGCGTCGTCGCCAGCTGCGCCGCGACCGCGGTTTTGCCGCTGGCGGTGGGGCCCATCAGCAGGATGGCGGGCGGGGGCGCGGGAGAGGACATAAAAATATCAATAAAATCAAATACTTATGATTATTCGCCGCGGCGGAACAGGCGGTCGAGTTCGGCAATGCCGATGGCCTGCCAGGTCGGCCGGCCGTGATTGCACTGGCCGGAGCGTTCGGTCGCCTCCATGTCGCGCAGCAGCGCGTTCATTTCCGGCAGCGTCAGCCTGCGGTTGGCACGCACCGCGGCGTGACAGGCCATGGTGCCGAGCAATTCATTGCGGCGTTCGGTGGCGATGCGGCTGGCGCCGTATTCGCGGACTTCGTGCAGCACGTCCAGCGTCAGCGCCTGCACATCGGCGTCGGCGAGCAGTGCCGGCACCCCGCGCACCACCAGCGCGCCCGGCCCGGCCGGCGCGAGGTCGAAGCCGAGATCCTGCAGCGATTCGCGTTCGTCCTCCGCGGTGGCGACATCTAGGGCTTCGGCGGCAAAATGCGCCGGGACCAGCAGCGGTTGCATCGGGATCGCGCGGCCGTCGAGCGCGGATTTCAGTTTTTCATACATGATGCGTTCGTGCGCCGCGTGCATGTCGACGATGATCAGCCCGTTGCGGTTTTCGGCGAGGATGTAGATGCCGGCGAGCTGGGCCAGCGCAAAACCCAGCGGGTGTTCGTCGCCGGAGGCGGGCAGTGCGGGGGGCAGTGGTTCCGGCACGGCGTCTGCAACGGCCGTCGTGGACGGTCCGGGCCGTGCTGCGAACATCGTGCTGTAGGCGCCTGCCGGCTGGGCGACGCCCAGGGTCATCGTACCCTGGCTGCGGTAAAAGGGCGTGGCGGGTGCCGCTGTTGTGGCAGGCGCCGGCGCAGCGATTGCACTGCCGTCTCCGGCGGAACGCGACAGCGTCTTGTGCAGCGCGTGGAAAATGAACTGGTGCGCGGCGCGCGAATCGCGGAAACGCACCTCGGCCTTTGCCGGATGCACGTTGACGTCGACCAACTGCGGATCGATATCCAGAAATAACACGAACGCCGGATGGCGGTCGTGGTGCAGCACGTCGGCATAGGCCTGGCGGATCGCGTGCGCCACCAGCTTGTCGCGGATGCAGCGGCCGTTGACGAAAAAATACTGGGCGTCGCGCGTGCCCTTCGCGTGCGCCGGGGAACTGATCGCGCCGCGCAGCGCGATCTGGCCGCCCGACTCCTCCACCGGCAGCGCGCCCGCGGCGAAATCCCCGCCCAGCACAGCGGCGATGCGCGCGGCCAGCGGTTGCGGTTTCAGCTGGAACCGCATGCGGCCGTTGTGGCTGAGCGAGAAGGCGACGTCGGGCCGCGACAGCGCGATGCGGCGGAAGGCTTCCTCGCAATGCGCATATTCGGTCTGCTCCGACTTCAGGAATTTGCGCCGCGCCGGGGTGTTGTAATACAACTCGCGCACGTCGATGCGTGTGCCGCGCGCCAGTGTTGCCGGCTCGGGCGTGCCCAGCGCCGGACCTTCGGCGGTGATGCGGTGGGCATGGCGATCCTCGCTGCGGCGGCTGGTCAGCTCCATGCGCGACACCGAGGCGATGCTGGCCAGCGCCTCGCCGCGGAAGCCGAGGCTGGCGACGTGCTCAAGGTCATCGAGGGAGGCGATCTTGCTGGTGGCGTGGCGGGCCAGTGCGAGTTGCAACTGGTCGCGTGCAATGCCGGCGCCGTCGTCGGTGACGCTGACCTGCTTGATGCCGCCGGCGGCGAGTTCGACGCTGATCGCCTGCGCGCCGGCATCGAGGCTGTTCTCGAGCATTTCCTTCAGTGCCGAGGCCGGGCGCTCGATGACCTCGCCCGCGGCGATCTGGTTGATCAGCAGTTCGGGCAGTAGCTGGATGGCGGGCATTTCCCGATTATAAGCGCGGCCAATCGGGTTATAAGGCCGCGCGCTGCTGCGTCTTTCCGCCATCTGGCCGTATAATCGCTGCGATCCTTTTGAAAAAAGTCTGCGGTGTCCGCGGGATGACGTCTCGGGACTGCCGGTATCGCGGCGCCATGCCGGTTCCAAACCAGGGGAAAGTGATGCCACAAATCATTGGTGTGCCGAAGGAAACGGCAGCCGGAGAGAAACGCGTTGCGACGGTGCCGGAAGTCGTGGAAAAGCTGGTCAAACTGGGCTTTTCCGTCAGGCTGCAGTCCGGTGCCGGCGAGGGTGCGAACTGCAGTGACGACAGTTATCGTGCAGCCGGCGCTGAGGTGGTCGCCACCGCCGCCGAGCTGTGGTCCGGCTCCGACATCGTGTTCAAGGTCGGCGTTCCGACTGCGGAAGAGGTCGGTCTGATGCATGAGGGCGGCACCCTGATCGGCTTCATCTGGCCGGCGCAGAACCCGGAGCTGATGCAGCAGCTGGCCGCAAAAAAGGCCACCGTGCTGGCCATCGATTCGCTGCCGCGCACGCTGTCCCGCGCGCAGAAAATGGATGCACTGACTTCGCAGGCCGGTGTCGCCGGTTATCGCGCGGTGATCGAGGCCGCCAATGCCTTCGGCCGTTTTTTCAACGGCCAGATCACCGCCGCGGGCAAGGTGCCGCCGGCCAGGGTTTTCATCGCCGGTGCCGGCGTCGCCGGCCTGGCCGCGATCGGTACTGCGGCCAACCTCGGCGCCATCGTGCGCGCCAATGACACCCGCGCCGAAGTGGCGGACCAGGTGGTGTCGCTGGGCGGCGAATTCGTCAAGGTCGATTACGAGGAAGAGGGCTCCGGCGGCGGCGGTTACGCCAAGGTCATGAGTGAAGGCTTCCAGCAGGCCCAGCGCGAGATGTATGCGAAGCAGGCGCGGGAAGTCGACATCATCATCACCACCGCGCTGATCCCCGGCAAGCCCGCGCCGCGGCTGATCACCGCCGAGATGGTCAAGAGCATGAAGCCGGGCAGCGTCATCGTTGACATGGCCGCCGAACGCGGCGGCAACTGCGAGCTGACCGAGCCGGGCAAGGCGGTGGTCAAGCACGGCGTGACCATCATCGGCTACACCGACCTCAATTCGCGTCTGGCCAAGCAGTCCTCGACGCTGTACGCGACCAATCTGTTCCGCCTGACCGAAGAGCTGTGCAAGACCAAGGACGGCGTGATCAACGTCAACATGGAAGATGACGCGATCCGCGGCCTGACGGTGATCAAGGATGGCGGCATCACCTGGCCGCCGCCTCCGCTCAAACAGGCCGCGGCGCCGGCCAAACCTGCTGCCGCGGCGGTCAAACCGGTGGAGAAAAAAGGCCATGGCCATGGCGGCGGCGGTGAGCCGATGCCGGCCGGTGCGCTGGCCACGCTGTTCGGTGCCGGCGCACTGGTGTTCTGGTTCATCGGCGCCTATGCGCCGGCGGCCTTCCTCGGGCACTTCACGGTGTTCGTGCTGGCCTGCTTTGTCGGCTACATGGTGGTGTGGAACGTGACGCCGGCGCTGCACACGCCGCTGATGAGCGTGACCAATGCGATCAGCAGCATCATCTGCATCGGCGCGCTGGTTCAGGTGGCGCCGCCGATCGAGAGCACTGCCGACCGTCCGGGGATGTGGATCCTCGGCCTCGCGGTGGCCGGCATCGTGCTGACCACGATCAACATGTTCGGCGGCTTCGCGGTGACGCGTCGCATGCTCGACATGTTTCGCAAATAAGGTTCCGCAAATAAGGGAAACCGAAAAATGTCTTTCAGCCTCGTCACGGTCGCCTATATCGGCGCGATCATTCTGTTCATCCTGAGCCTGGGCGGCCTGTCGCATCCCGAAACCTCGCGCCGCGGCAACCTCTACGGCATCATCGGCATGACCATTGCCGTGCTGGCCACGGTGTTCGGTCCCAAGGTCACGGCCGGTGGTTATGCCTGGATCGTCGCTGCGATGGTCGTCGGCGGCTCGATCGGCCTCTATGCCGCGCGCACGGTCAAGATGACCCAGATGCCGGAACTGGTCGCGCTGATGCACAGCCTGGTCGGCCTCGCCGCCGCGCTGGTCGGTTTTGCGACCTACATCGACCCGGCGGCGACCGGCAACCTGCAGGGCGCGGAAAAAGTCATCCATGAAGTCGAGATCTACCTCGGCATCCTGATCGGTCTGGTCACCTTCTCCGGTTCGGTGATCGCCTTCGGCAAACTCTCGGGCAGGATCGGCGGCAAGCCGCTGCTGCTGCCGGCACGCCACTGGCTGAACCTGGCCGGCCTGCTGATCGTCATCTGGTTCGGCGCGAAATTCATCCAGGCCGATTCGATCGGTGCCGGCATGACGCCGCTGGTCGTGATGTCGGTGATCGCGCTGCTGTTCGGCATCCACATGGTCATGGCCATCGGCGGTGCCGACATGCCGGTGGTGGTGTCGATGCTCAACAGCTA
>JALHND010000090.1 GCA_022843705.1 Burkholderiales bacterium | reverse complement strand
CCCCTGGCTCGCCACTGCCGTTATCGACCCCGCGTCGGTCGCGCCGAAAATGCGCGCCCTGCGCCGGCTCGGCGTGCCGTACACCGACGAAGACATCGCCAAGGCTGCGGAAAGCGTCAAGGGCAAGACCGAAATGGACGCAATGATTGCCTACCTGCAGGGTCTCGGCATCCTGCTGCGCAACGTGAGGTGACCCCATGGACATCAATCTGGTGCGTTCACTGATCACCGCGCTGCTGTTCATCGTGTTCATCGGCATCGTGCTGTGGGCATGGAGCAAGGGCAAGCGCGAAGATTTCGAGGCGGCGGCGCGGCTGCCGCTGGAGGATGACCTGGCTGAAGAACGGATGGCCGGCAACGGGAGAGGGCGGCAATGAGCGATTTCGTACACGACGGCTGGAGCCTGTATATCGCCATCATCACGGTGGTGAGCCTGCTGGCCTGCGCGGTCTTTTTGAAGATGCTGTCGACCCAGAAGCTGGCCAAGGGCGAACAGCCCGGCACCACCGGCCATGCCTGGGACGAGCTCGAGGAATACAACAACCCGCTGCCGCGCTGGTGGATGTGGCTGTTCTACATCACCATCGTGTTCTCCTTCGTCTACCTGATCCTCTATCCGGGGCTGGGTTCGTGGGGCGGATACCTCGGCTGGTCCTCCACCGGCCAGTACCGGGACGAGCAGAAACAGGCGGCTGCGACCTTCGGGCCGATCGTCGACCGCTTCCTCAAGCAGGACGTCATCGCAGTGGCGGCAGATGCCGAGGCCCGCGAAATCGGCCAGCGGCTGTTCCTCAACTACTGCGCGCAGTGCCATGGTTCCGATGCCGGCGGCTCGCGCGGCTATCCCAACCTGCGCGACGGCGACTGGCTTTACGGCGGCACGCCGGAAGCCATCCGCGCGACCATAGTCGATGGTCGCAATGGCGTGATGCCGCCGCTGGGCGCGGCTCTCGGCAGCAGCGAGGACGTGCGCGATACCGTGCATTACGTGTTGTCGCTCGCCGGGCGCACCCACGATGGACTGCGTGCCCAGCGCGGCAAGGTCAAGTACGCGACCGCCTGCGTGGCCTGCCATGGCGCCGACGGCAAGGGCAACCAGCAGCTCGGTGCGCCCAACCTGACTGACGACATCTGGCTGCACGGCGGCACCGAGGCGGCGATCACCGAAACCATTGTCAAGGGGCGCATGAACCAGATGCCGGCGCACAAGGACTTCCTCGATGAAGGCAAAATCCACCTGCTGACCGCCTACGTGCTCGGCATTTCGGGGCAGGGCAGGAAGTAGATGTCCCCGGACGGGCGCGCCACTCCCGCGGCTGGGGTCGAGGAAGTCGAGGCCTCGCTCTACGAAGTCCGCAGGCAGATCTACCCGCGCGCAGTCACCGGCTGGTTCGCCTGGTGGCGCGTGGCGCTGGTGGTGCTGACCCAGCTGGTGTTCTACGGCACGCCCTGGCTGACCTGGAACGACCGCCAGGCCGTGCTGTTCGACCTGGTCTCGCGCAAGTTCTACATCTTCGGCATGGTGCTGTGGCCGCAGGATTTCATTTTCCTGACGGTGCTGCTGATCATCTCGGCCTATTCGCTGTTCCTGTTCACTGCGATCGCCGGCCGCCTGTGGTGCGGTTATGCCTGCCCGCAGACGGTCTACACCGAGATCTTCATGTGGATCGAGCGCCGCATCGAGGGCGACCGCGTGCAGCGCATGCGGCTCGATCAGGGGCCGGCGAGTTTCCGCAAGTTCGGGCTAAAGGCGCTGAAGCACGGCAGCTGGATTGCGCTCGCGCTGTGGACCGGATTCACCTTCGTCGGTTATTTCACGCCGATTACCACGCTTGCGGCCTCCTTCGCCGCGTGGACGCTGGGGCCCTGGGAGACTTTCTGGATATTTTTCTACGCCTTTGCCACCTACGGCAATGCCGGCTGGATGCGCGAGCAGGTGTGCAAGTACATGTGTCCCTATGCGCGCTTCCAGAGCGTGATGTTCGATCCGGACACGCTGGTCATCACCTATGACGCGCAGCGCGGCGATCCACGCGGCGCCCGTGGCCGCAAGGCCGATCCGAAGGCGCTGGGATTGGGCGACTGCGTCGACTGCAACATCTGCGTGCAGGTCTGTCCGACCGGCATCGACATCCGCAAGGGCCTGCAGTACGAGTGCATAGGCTGCGCCGCCTGTATCGACGGCTGCAACCAGGTGATGGACAAGATGGGTTATCCGCGCGGCCTGATCCGTTATTCGACCGAGAATGCGATGGCCGGGCAGTATGCCGATTCGGACATCCGGCGCCATGTGTTCCGGCCACGGGTGCTGGTGTACGCCGCATTGCTCGGCATACTGGTCGCTGCCTTCATGGGCGGACTGCTGCTGCGCAGCCCCCTCAAGGTAGACGTGCTGCGTGATCGCGGCGCCCTGATGCGCGATGCGCCGGGCGGGCAGATCGAGAATGTCTACCGGCTGCAGTTCATCAATACCGACGAGGTCGCGCGTCGTTACACGATCGGCGTCGAAGGCCTCCCCGGACTGAGAGTCATTACCGCGCTGCCGATCGAGGTGCCGCCGGCCACGACCCAGGCCTTCCCGGTGTCGGTGCGCGTCGATCCGGCCGGAATCGCCCAGGGCTCGCACCCGATAGTCTTCCTGGTCAGCGACGTCGACCGGCCCGAGGTGAATGCAAGTGAAAAATCCCGTTTTTATGTCCGCTGAGGAAATCGCCATGTACAACACGACACGGCAGGTGCTGCCCTGGTACCGCGAACCCTGGCCCTGGTTGCTGATGGCGGGACCGGTCGCGGTGATTATTGCCGGCATCGCGACCGTCTGGATCGCGGTCGTCAGCAGTGATGGACTGGTGGTCGATGACTATTACAAGCAGGGGCTGGCGATCAACCAGACGCTGGAGCGCGGTGCGCTGGCTGCACGCCTAGGCCACCGTGGCGAGCTGCAGTTGTCGCCCGATGCGCGCAGCGTGTCGCTGCGCCTGGATGCGGCTGCGGGCACGGCCCTGCCGCCGCAGCTGCAGCTGCGCGTTGTGCACCCGACCCGCGCCGGCCGCGACGGACTGGTGCTGCTGCGCCAGCAGAGCCCCGGTCAGTACGCGGGGGCGGTGCCCGAACTCAGCGCCGGCCGCTGGATACTGGTGCTGGAGGACATGCAGTCAAGCTGGCGCATCGGCGGCATGCTGACAGTGCCGGCGTCCGCCGCCGCGATATTGCTGCCGGACAACCCGGGTTAGGGGGGGCGAGGAAATGGCGTGGAAACTCCTGTTTGGTTCGGACTTCGGCCTGATGAGCCTGCTGACCATCGTGATCATCATCGGCATCGGGGTCTGGTTTTACCTGTTCTTCCGCAGAAAAATAGCGGAAGACGAAAACCGGGAGCGTCCGGGCTGAGCCCGGAGTGCGGCAGGGGCAAACAAATGGGCAAGCGACTGATGTGGATACTGTGGCCGTCGTTCATTGTCGGCGGCATCGCGGAGGCCGTGTTTTTCACGCTGATTGATCCGCAGGAACTGTACCTGCTCGGCGAGCCGGTGCACTGGTCACCGACGGCGGTTTATTCGGTCGGCTTTTTCATGTTCTGGCTGATCGCTGCGGCCTCCAGCGCCTTCACCTGTTTCCTGCAGCGCACGACGTCCGAAGGCGAAGGCGCCGGATGATCGGGCCGAGGGTTCACAGCGGGGCGTGATGGGGATAATCTTCGGCTAGTGCAACCGGTTTTGCTGCAGCCGGCGCGCTGCAGCGGCTCGATTACGGGAGGTGGTGATGCTCCTGCAACGTCGCTTCGACAGTCTGGTGGACCGTCTCGCCGCGCAGGCGAAGCTGCCCCTGCGCCTGCAGCTGTGGAATGGTCGCCGCGTCGACCTGTCACCCAGCCCGACCGTGACCATATCGCTGCCCAGGCCCTCGGCGCTGCGTTACCTGGTCAACCCCGATCTTGAAAAGCTCGGCGAAGCCTTCGTCGAGGGTGACATCCGGGTCGAGGGGCCGATACACGAGGTATTCCGGGTCGGCGAGGGCCTCGCGCGGGAGGCTGCCGGCGACGGAATGCCCCGCCGCGCACGCGGGCGCCGGCATACCCGCGAACGCGACCGCCGCGCGATCGAGTACCACTACGACGTCTCCAATGATTTCTATGCACTGTTTCTCGACCGCGGCATGGTCTATTCCTGTGCCTACTACCGCAGTGAGGGTGCGTCGCTGGACGAGGCGCAGGAGGCCAAGCTCGACCATATCCTGCGCAAGCTGGCGCTGCGCCCGGGCGACCGCCTGCTCGACATCGGCTGCGGCTGGGGGGCGCTGGTGATGCGTGCAGCCCAGCATCATGGCGTTCAAGCCACTGGCGTCACGCTGTCTTCCAGGCAACTGGAGTATGCCCGCGAGCGCATCCGCGAGGCCGGGCTAGGCGACCGCTGCCGGGTTGAGCTCCGCGACTACCGTGATCTCGAGGGCGAGTACGACGGTATCACCAGCGTCGGCATGTTCGAGCATGTCGGACTGCAGCATCTGCCGGAATATTTCACCAAGATCCGTTCATTGATGGCTGCCGATGGACGTGTGCTGAACCACGGCATCACCACTTCGGATACCGAGGCGCGCTGGATGCCGCTGGGTGCAGGGGCGTTCATCGATCGTTACGTGTTTCCGGAAGGGGAACTGCCCCATATTTCGCAGGTTCTGCACGACATGTCCGCTGCCGGACTTGAGGTGGTCGATGTCGAATCGCTGCGGCGGCATTACGCCCGCACCTGCCGCGAATGGACTGACCGCCTGGAAACCGCCCGTGGTCGGGCGGAGGCCATTGCCGGCGGCAGGCGCACCCGCATCTGGCAGATCTATCTGGCGGGTTGCGCCTACGGTTTCGCGGAGGGCTGGATCAACCTGTACCAGGTTCTGGCCTGCCGCGCCGACAACACGCGCGGACGGCGCATGCCGATGACCCGTGATTACATGTACGGAAACGGAAAGGTCTGATGCCGCGAACGGCGATTTTCGGCAGCGCCTGCCGCCGTCTCAGACGCGGCAGCCGTGCTGACCGACCAGTTCGCGCAGGCTGTCGATCTTGAGGATGCGCAGGTGCTTGTTCTGCACCGCGACGAGTCCCTGTGCCTGGAACTGCGACAGCGTGCGGCTGACGGTTTCCAGTTTCAATCCGAGGTAGCTGCCGATCTCCTCGCGGGTCATGCGCAGGTGGAATTCGGTCGAGGAGTAGCCGCGCGCGGCAAAACGCTGTGACAGGTTGAGCAGGAATACGGCCAGGCGCTCCTCGGCGCGCATGCTGCCCAGCAGCAGCATCACGCCGTAGTCACGGGCGATTTCTCGGCTCATGATGCGGTGGAAATGATGCTGCAGCGAGGGAATCTCGCGGGACAGCAGTTCCAGGGATTTCAGCGGTATCTCGCAGACTTCACTGTCCTCCAGCGCCAGGGCATCGCAGAGGTGCTGGCCGGAGCCGATGGCATCCATGCCGATCAGGTCGCCCATCATGTGAAAGCCGGCAACCTGTTCGCGGCCGTCTTCATGCAGCACGCAGCTTTTCATGAATCCGGTGCGGATCGCATAAAGCGCATGCAGCGCCGTGCCGGCGCGGAATATGTAGTCGCCACGCTTGACGGTGCGGCGGATGTCGATCATCCGGTCCATCGACTTCAGTTCGCTGGCGGACAGTCCGGCAGGGAGGCACAACTCGTGCAGGCTGCAGGTCGAGCAGGCAGTCTTGAGCTTGTCGACTTCTACGATGCGCAGGGGAGTGGCCATGGTTTGGGGCAGGGAGGGGTGGTGGATTTGTTTTCGGGCTGCCTGCCGGCATCTTACCGCTGTTTTGATCTGGGTCAAACGGCAGCGTGCCGGCCTTGCGCACAATGGCTGCCATAAAGCGTCCGCCTGCCCATGACCGTGAATGCCGCCAATGCCGATGTCCTGTCCCTGGAGGTCGATCTCGACCTGATCCGGCGCATGGACCGCAACGGTCCGCGTTATACCTCGTACCCCACGGCGGACCGCTTCGTCGAAGCTTTCGACGCGGAAACCTACAAGTCCTGGGTGGCCCGGCGCAACATTGGCGGCATCCGCCGCGCGCTGTCGATCTATGTGCATCTTCCGTTTTGCAGCACGATCTGCTTCTACTGCGCCTGCAACAAGGTGGTGACGCGCGACCGCGGCAAGGGTGACAAGTACCTCGAATACCTGTTCCGCGAGATCGACATGCAGGGTCCGCTGTTCGCGGAGGATCCGCTGGTCGAGCAGATGCACTGGGGCGGCGGCACACCGACGTTTTTCACGATGCCGCAGCTGGAGTCGTTGTGGGGGCGGCTGCGCCGCCATTTCAGCATGGCGAAGGACGGCGAATATTCGATCGAGGTCGACCCGCGCAGCGTCGATGCCGCAGGCATGCACGCGTTGCGCGCAATGGGCTTCAACCGCGTCAGCCTCGGCGTGCAGGATTTCGATCCCGACGTGCAGCGTGCGGTGAACCGCGTGCAGAGCGAGGCGCAGACGCTGGAGGTGATGGCGGCCGCGCGTTCGGCGGGATTTGCATCGGTCAACGTCGACCTGATCTACGGCCTGCCGAAACAGAACGCCGCAAGTTTCAACCGCACGCTGGACCGTGTCATTGCCGCATCCCCCGACCGCGTTGCAATCTACAACTACGCACACCTGCCGACGCGGTTCAAGCCGCAACGGCGCATTGCCGAGGCCGACCTGCCGCTGCCGGAGGCCAAGCTCGGACTGATGGGGCTGGCGGCGCGCCGCCTGCGGGAGGCCGGTTATGTCTATATCGGCATGGACCATTTCGCGAAGCCCGGCGATGCGCTGGCGGTCGCACAGCGCAAGGGCCTGCTGCACCGCAATTTCCAGGGCTACTCGACCCATGCCGATTGCGACCTGCTCGGCCTTGGCGTGTCGGCTATCGGCGCGATCGGTCCGACCTACAACCAGAACCACCGTGAGCTTGCCGGCTATTACGACAGCCTTGATCGCGGTCTGCTGCCGGTCGCGCGCGGCATGGAGCTGTCGGCGGATGATCTGCTGCGCCGCGCGGTGATCCAGGCCCTGGCCTGCCAGTTCCGCCTGTCGAAGGCATCAATCGAAATTGCCTACCTGGTCGATTTCGACCGTTATTTTTCCCGGGAAATGGCTGACCTGCGGCGGATGGCTGACGACGGCCTGGTGCAGCTCGACCCTGAATGGATCACCGTGACGCCCCGCGGGCGCATGCTGGTGCGCAATGTCTGCATGGTGTTCGACAAGTACCTGCGCCACGAGCGGGAAACCACGCGTTATTCGCGCGTCATCTAGAATGCGGTGATGGACGGCTGGCTGCAGACGATGATGCTCACCGCTTTCGGTGCGGGGCTGCTCGGCGGCGCGCACTGCGCGGCAATGTGCGGCGGCATCGTCAGCCTGAGCTGCTCACCGGCGGCATCGCCGCAGCAGCGGCGCTGGCGTTTCGCGCTGGCCTACAACGCCGGCCGCATTTCCAGTTATGTCCTCGCGGGTGCGCTGGCCGGTGCCCTTGGCCAGACCGGCATGGCGCTGCGCGGCGGCGCGCTGGCACAGCACCTGCTGATGTTCCTGATGGGCGCGACGCTGATCGTGGTTGCGCTCAATGTCGCCGGCGTGGCTCCGGTGACCCGCGGCATCGAGGCGGCGGGCGGATTCCTCTGGCGCCGCGTGCAGCCGTATTCACGCAGTTTCCTGCCGGTGACCGCGCCGTGGCAGGCGCTGGGCCTGGGTGCGTTATGGGGCTGGTTGCCCTGCGGCATGGTGTATGCCGTATTGCTGACCGCACTGGCCTCCGGCAGCGCGACCGAAGGCGCGCTGATTCTCGCAGCTTTCGGTTTCGGGACATTGCCCAACCTGCTGCTGATCGGCGCGGCAGTTGACCGTGTCCGCGGCTGGATGCAATGGCCAGCCCTGCGTTATGCCGCGAGCGCGGTGATTGCCGCCGTCGGCATCTGGGGCATGCTCCATGTGCTGCAGCCGGCGGCGCGGGATGGCGACAGCCTGCTCTGCCGCGTCGCGCCGGGGCTTGCCGGACTGCTGCGCTGATCCGGCAGGCGGCAGCACACGCCGCTTCAGCGGAAACGCCAGGTCACGCCGACGGTGGCCTGATAAACGCTGTGTCCCTGATGCCTGACATCCCTGATCAGGCCGGCGGCCAGTTCAAGATCCCCTTCGGGTGAATAGATCACTCCGGCTTCGACATAGGCCATGCCGGATTTTTCCGCACGGTGCGGATTGGTGATCAGGCCGGCATCGACGGCGATCCGCCACCGCTCCGTGACGTCGAACACCGGAGCCAGCGACAGCCGCCACAAGCGGTCGCGATGCAGATCACGGTTCGGGCCATGCCTGAAACGCTGGCTGGCAAACGCAAGGTTGGCGTGGACGGCGCCGAAGCCGGTTTCCTGCGTCAGCAACAACGCGAGGGTGACATTGCCTGCCGAACTGCCGAGGCCGCGGTCTTCGGTGCGCGCGGATGCCGGAAACTGGATCTCCGGCTTGAGCGCCAGGCTGAACCCGCTTTTTGCATCTTCGTGGAAACGCCATTTCAGGCCCGCCACCGCATTGCCCGCGCCGCTGTGCGGGGTGCCGGGCGCCGCCGGACTGCTGCGCAGGAATGCGCCGCCGGCGTACAGATCGACGGTTTCCGTCCAGCCCCGGGTGTAGACCGGCTGTATTGACCTGAGGACGTTTGTGGAGCCCGGTTCTTTCTCGACGCCGCGGCTCCAGGCGATCTCGACCTGGTTGCCGCCGGCTCCCTGGGTGCCGGTGTCGTCAGTGATCAGCGGTTGCAGCGCAGATGCAGTGCAGGGCAGCCAGGCCAGCATGAACAGCAGACGGCGCATGAGGATTCCGTCACGGAAGGAGCCTCCTTTACGGCAATCCAGCGGCGGACTTGAGCAGTCCGCCGGCGAAGACCCGCTTCCGCGCCACCGCGGAAGCGGGTCCCGGTTGCGGCTCAGCGGATGACGCCGCAGGCCACGCGGCCGCCGGCATTGCCGGTCGGGTCGGTCTTCAAGTCGTCCGCGTCCATGTGTACGATCACTGCGCGGCCGATGATGCCGTCGGGTTTGTCCCGGCTGACGGAAATGCCGCCGACCACCATGTTGATGGTGGCCGTGCCCTGGTCGTTGAAATTGAGGTTGCCGAGGTCGCCCGCGTGTTTTGCCGACTCGTAGGGCCCGCTGTGTTTGTGCCCCCGCGGATTGAAGTGGCCGCCGGTACTCATGCCCTTGGCATCACTGCAGTCACCCTTTTCATGGATGTGGAAGCCCTTGGGGCCTTTGGTATGCCCGCTGAAACTGCCGCTGACACGGACGATGTCAGGGCCGGCCTGGGTGAAGGTCACGGTGCCGCGGACCTGGCTGCCGCTGCGCGGCTCGAGTACGGCGGTGGCCGTGGCGTCCTGCCGGGCTGCGGGTCCTGCGCAACCCGCGGCAATGCCGGCCAGTGCGGCCGTGATGATCAAGCGTTTCATGAAGTCTCCTTTGGTGATTGAATACGATACCGCTTTGCGATATCGTGCGACCCCACACACAAGTATTTGATTTATATATTATTTTTCTAGCAGCGCACTTGCTGCTTGCAGAACTGCTTCAACGGCGTGACCACGGTATTGCCGGTGACGCGCTGCTGCGCACGTATCGTCGAGCCGTGCTCCAGCGCCAGCCGCATTTCATATTTGCTGAAGAAGGTGTTGAACATCTCGCCGCCCAGCGTGCCCGTGGCATGCAGCGTGTCGCCGGCTGCATCGTATTCAAGCAGTATCGCGCACAGCGGCTGCGGCGCCGGCCCGCCGAGCACGCGGGCGCCCGCCGCGGGATCGTATTCGCTGTGTTCGGAGCAGCAGTGGATCATGTTCGGCTTGCTGATGCGTGATGCCGTCGACTGGTCGCGGTAACTGATGAAGCTGATCTGCCGCGTCGGATAGGTCAGTTGGTGGGAACAGATCGCCGAATAGGCGACGATGGCGCCGCGCGGACCGACACCGCCGGGCCACTGGTAGGCGGCGCCGGTTTCCGTTTTCAGAGGAACGTTCCTGCCGGTCGGCTTGCCCAGATTCAGCAGGAAGCAGGGCGTGCCTTCGAAGGGGTAGTGAAAAACGTAGTTCTCGCCGACCGCAAGCCGGGTCGCGCGCAACGGCCGCCCGCCGTCATCCGTCAGTTGCGTGCGGCCGTAGCTGCGGGGACGCGCGTCCGCCGCGGCAGCCCCGGTGCCGCCCTGCAGGGCAATGGCCGAGGCTGCGCAGACTCGGATGAAGTCACGGCGTTCCATCACGGCTCTCCCGGGAAGATGCGCAGCCATTGTTGAGAAAACATTCGACCGCTGTCAATAGCGGCCGCGGGCTCACGGGCGATTACTGGAGCGGGCCGCGCAGTTTGTCCGGGACGTGGCGGATTTTCAGCCTGATCTCGCGGCGCAGCAAATCCTCGTCCCGCCCTTTGACGAAAAACTTGTGCACTTCGCCTTCGTTGATCGCCGCCGTCGCGGTGCCGAAATCGCCGACCCCGCTCAGCATGATGCGCACGATTTCCGGGTACATCAGCTTGACCCGGCGCAGGAATTCCACACCGCTCATCTCCGGCATGTTCTGGTCCGAAATGACGATGCTGACCGGATGGTTGGCAAGCAGTTCGAATGCGTCGTGGGTGTTGCCCGCCGTGAGCACCGTGTGGCCGTCTTTCTGCAGCAGCAATTTGCTCAGCAGCAGGTGGTCGCTGTCATCATCGATGATCAGCACCGCCGGCGTGCGGTCGGCCGCGTCGGTGCTGCGTGCCCGGTGCAGCGGGCGCCCGGCGGCAAGCAGGGCGGCGCAGGCCTCGGCCGGCAGCGGCCTGGCGAACAGGTAACCCTGGGCCTCGTCGCAGCGGTTTTCTCCGAGGAAGGCCAGCTGCTCCTCGGTTTCCACGCCTTCGGCGACAACCTTCAGCCCGAGGCTGTGCGCGAGCGTTATCACCGTCCGCGCGATCACCGCGTCGTCGGCGTCGATGGTGATGTCGCGGACGAAGGAACGGTCGATCTTCAGCGCGTCCAGAGGGAAGCGTTTCAGGTAACTCAGGCTGGAGTAGCCGGTGCCGAAGTCGTCCGCGGCGAGCAGGATGCCCAGCGCCTCCAGCTGTTCAAGCACGATAATCGCTTCTTCCGGGTTTTCCATCAGCGAGCTTTCGGTGATCTCGATCTGGATCAGCCGCGGCTCGATTCCGGAGGCCGCGAGTGCCTGGCTCATCACCTCGCTGAAGCCCGGCTGGCGGAGCTGGCGTGCCGAGAGGTTGATCGCCACCGGCACCGGGCTGATGCCGGCATCGCGCCAGGCGCGGATCTGCATGCAGGCTGCTTTTGCGACCCACTCGCCCACCGGCACGATGAGCCCCGTCTCCTCCAGCAGCGGGATGAACTGGGCCGGCGGCACCAGGCCCTGGTCCGGCGATTGCCAGCGCAGCAGCGCCTCGAGGCCGGAGACCCTGCCGCTGGGGATGTCCACCTTGGGCTGGTAATGCAGCACGAACTCCTGCCGCTCCAGCGCGCGGCGGATGCGCGTCTCCAGGCGCAGTTTCTCGGCGGCGCGCGCATTCATCGATTCGGTGTAGTACTGGTAGTTGTTGCGTCCCGCGGCCTTGGCGCCGTACATCGCGGCATCGGCGTCGCGGATCAGGGTCTCGATGTCGTCGCTGTCTGTCGGATAGAGCGTGATGCCGATGCTGACGGTGACAAAAACTTCGTGGCCGTTGAGGTCGAACGGAGCTGCCAGCGCTTTCAGTATTTTCTGGGAAACAAGGCCTGCGTTCTGCGGACCCGAGAGTTCGGACAGGATCACCGCGAATTCGTCGCCGCTCAGGCGGGCCACGGTGTCGCTGGGGCGCAGGCTCGCGGTCAGCCGCGCCGCCACCTGTTTCAGCAGCAGGTCGCCGGTGACATGGCCCAGCGTGTCGTTGACCAGCTTGAAGCGGTCAAGGTCGAGGAACAGCACGCCGAGTATCCAGTTGTTGCGCCGGGCCTGGGCCACCGACTGGCGCAGCCGGTCGTTGAACAGCACGCGGTTGGGCAGCCCGGTGAGGCTGTCGAAATGCGCGAGCTGCGCCAGCTGTTCCCGCGAAAGCTTGGCCTCGGTGATGTCCTCGGCAATGCCGGCGATGCGGTAGACCTCGCCATGCACGTTGCGGATCGGGAAGGCGCGGTCATGCACCCAGCGCACGCTGCCGTCGGTGTGCACCACGCGGTATTCAATGTCGTAGCTGCCGAGCGGTGCCTTCTGCTTGCGGGCATACTGCACGCGTTGCCTGTCATCCTCGTGAATCGCCGCCAGCCAGGATTTCGGATCTTTTTCCAGTTCCTCCAGCTTGCGTCCGGTGACCGACTGGTAGTTCGGACTGGCGTAAAGTGTCCTGCGCTGCCCGGCGTCGGTGATCCAGAATACCTGCGGCACATGCTGGGCCAGCTCGCGGAACTGGGCGTCGCTTTCCTGCAGCGCGCGCAGCGTGGCCTGGTGCTGCTCCTGCAGGTTCAGGTTGGTCAGCGCGAAGGAGATGTCGCCGGCCATTTTCTGCATCAGGCTGACGACCTCATGATCGAAGA
>JALHND010000089.1 GCA_022843705.1 Burkholderiales bacterium | reverse complement strand
CAGGTCCGGACTGGTGGCATGGCAGCCGCCGCGCAGCACCTTGTGGTTGCCGAACCAGGGCTCGGAATATTCGGCATAGGGATCACGCACAAAACCCGGATAGGGACGGAACCAGTCCGCGGTCCATTCCCAGACGTTGCCGATCATCTGCCGTATCCCCCAGGCACTGTCGCCCCCGGAAAACGCATTCACCGGCACGCAACGACCGGCAGTGCCGTGCAGATTCGCGGTGCTCCGCGACGGCGCTGCGTCCCCCCAGGGATACCGGCGCCTGATCCCGGGCGAACCCGGCACGGTGGCTGCAGCGAACTCCCACTCCGCCTCGCTCGGCAGGCGGCGGCCGGCCCAGCGGCACCAGGCCTCCGCCTCGTACCAATTGACATGAACCACCGGCTCATCAGGAGGCAGCGCTTCAAGCCGGTCATGGTTGCGGCGGTACCATGCCCCGCCTTCACGCGTCCAGTACACCGGCGCAGCCGCGGTCTCCCCCAGTCGCCATGCCCAGCCCTCTTCGCTCCACCAGCGCGGTTCGCGATATCCGCCGGCATCAACGAAATCCGCAAACTGCGCGGAGGTCACCGGCGTACGCGCCATGCGGAAAGGCGGAAGTTCCACAGCATGCGCCCATTTTTCGTTGTCAAAGACAAAACCGTCCTCCGGTGTCGCGCCGAGATCAAAACTCCCCCCGGAAATCTCCACATCGCCGTCACAGGCGCCACCGGAATGCGGCAACGATGCGCTGTACTGCAATGCCGGGCGGCCCAGCGTCTGCCGGGTGTAGGTCAGTGCTTCACAGTGCATCTGCTCGTGCATGGCGCTGAGCGTCATGAAATAGGCCGCATCCGGCTCGACTGCGCCTCGCAGCAGTCCGGCGGTTGCAGCCCTTACCTCGGACAAATAATCCAGGGTGGCTGGCAGGTCAGGCAGCGGCAGGCTCCAGCGGCTTTCGTGGGGCACGCGTGAAGAATCGTACAGCGCGTCGGCCTGCGGCAGCAGGCTGGCGGACAGGGAACCATCCGGGCGCCGCCGCAGACACCATAGCTCCTCGAACCAGCCGAGGTGCCCTGCTTCCCACAGCGGCGGATTCACGATGGCGAGCTTCGGCCCGAGCCACTGCGATTCATCCAGCCCGCCGACCAGTTCCAGCGTGCGTGCCCGTGCGTTATCGAGCAGTACGCCCAACCGGGGAACAGGATTCGATTCGGCAACAGCCATCGGCAAGCAGGTTTGTTTTGTTATATTGGTCCCGGAGTGTATCCGGATACCCCGTCGATGAAAATTGCCCTTGTCACCCCTGCAGCCCTGCGCTCCCGCTACGGCAACCGCAATACCGCCGTGCGCTGGGCGCGGATGCTGCGGGAACTCGGCCACCAGGTCGTGGTCCAGCAGTCCTGGAATGGACGCAGTGCGGATCTGCTGCTGGCGCTGCATGCCCGCCGCAGCCATGACTCGATTGTGCGTTATGCCGAGCGGCATCCGGACCGCCCGCTGATCGTCGTGCTGACCGGCACCGATCTGTACCGGGACATCAGGCATGATGTCAATGCGCAGGAATCGCTGGAAATGGCGACACGCCTGATGGTGCTGCAGGACATGGGACTGCGCGAACTGCCTGCCCGGCTGCGCCGCAAGACCGGCGTCATCCACCAGTCATGCGAACCCCTGCGCCGCCTGCAACCGATCCGGTCCTGCTTCGAAATCGTCATCAGCGGCCACCTGCGCGAGGAGAAGGACCCGTTCTGCGGCGCCGAAGCCCTGGGACATCTGCCCGCGGAAAGCCGCATCCGCATCACCCATATCGGCGGTGCACGCGATCCCGCGATGGCAGCCACTGCCCGGCGCTGGATGAAACGCGAACCCCGGTATGTCTGGCTGGACGAACTGGCACACCCGCAGGCACTGGCAACACTGGCGCGTGCGCGCGCCATGCTGATCAGTTCCCGGATGGAGGGTGGCGCGAACGTGGTCAGCGAAGCACTGACGGCAAGGGTTCCGGTGATCGCCTCGCACATTCCCGGCAACATCGGCCTGCTCGGCAGCCGTTATCGCGGGTATTACCCCGTCGGTGATGCGCGTGCACTCGCCGCGCTTCTGCATCGTGTCGAGACCGATGCGGATTTCCTCACGCTCCTGCGTCGCCAGTGCGCGGCACGCCGGAAACTGATCAGCCCCGCCCGGGAAAAACGTGCCTTGCACCGCCAGCTTGCAATGGCGGTAAAATCATAAGTACTTGTTTTTATTGATATTTTTTAATTCCCGCACCGGAGCAAAACTTTGCCGGTGCGCCGGCGTCGGCCCCAGCCGGCGCAGGGCCTCCATGTGCAGTGCCGTGCCGTAGCCCTTGTGCCGGTCAAAACCGTACCCGGGATATGCGGCATGCAGTTCAAGCATCTGCGCATCACGTGCCGTTTTTGCCAGTATCGATGCCGCCGAGATGGCCGGCACCAGCGCATCACCCTGCACGATGGCGCGGGCCGGCATCTCGACCGCCGGCACATGCAGGCCGTCAACCAGTATCGACTCCGGCTGCAAGCGCAGGGCAGTCACCGCGCGGCTCATCGCCAGCAGGCTCGCCTGCAGGATGTTGATCGCATCGATTTCTTCCACGCTGGCGCTGGCCACTGCCCAGCAGACGGCGTGCTGCCTGATCGCTTCCGCCAGCGCATCGCGGCGCTTCGCCGTCAGCTTCTTGGAGTCGGCCAGGCCGGCAACGGGCGACGGATCGCCGAGAATCACCGCCGCCGCGAATACCGGCCCGGCCAGCGGCCCCCGCCCCGCCTCGTCAACACCGCAGACCACCGCGTTCATCATGCTTCGCCGGCCAGGTAGGGCAATATCGCCTCGGCCGCACGCTCGGCTGCGTCATGCCGCAATTCCGCAGCCATCCGTGCAAAACGCCGTTCAATCGCCTTGCGCCTGTCACTGTCCCGCAGCAGGTCGATGACCGCTGCCGACAGGGCCTCCGGCGTCGCGGCGTCCTGCAGCAGCTCCGGCACCACGAACTCTCCGGCGAGGATGTTGGGCAGACCGACCCAGGGCTGGTAACGCCGGCTGTTCATGATCCACCAGCTGAGCCGCGGCATGCGATAGGTGATCACCATCGCCCGCTGCAGCAGTGCCGCCTCCAGCGTGGCCGTACCGGAAGCGACAAGCACGACATCGGCAGCTGCCATTGCATCGTGCGCATGGCCGAACAGCAGCTTGATCTCGAGTTCGCCGCTTTGCCGCCGGTAAAGCGCGGCCTCGAACAGTTCGCGCGTCTGCCGGTTGACCAGCGGCACCAGCAGGCGCACCCCATCCACGGCCGCTGCAATTTTTTCCGCGGCCGCGACAAAAACATCTGCGAGATTCTCGAGCTCGCTGACCCGGCTGCCGGGCAGCAATGCCACCACCGGTGCGCCCGCCGGAATTCGCAGGCCGGCGCGCGCCTCCTCCCGTGACGGCACACCGGCAAGCATGTCAGCCAGCGGATGACCGACATAACTCACGGGCACCCCGGCTTTTTCATAGATCCCGGCTTCGAAGGGGAACACCGTCAGCATCCGCGACACGGCCCTGCGGATCTTGCGGATACGGCCGCCCCGCCAGGCCCAGATGGACGGACTCACGTAATGCACGGCCGGGATGCCGGCGGACTTGAGATCGCCCTCCAGGTCAAGATTGAAATCCGGGGCATCGATGCCGATGAACACGGCAGGCCGCTCGGCAAGGAAACGGTCTTTCAGGCTGCTGCGGATGCCGATGATTTCGCGGTAATGCCGCAGCACCTCGACATAGCCGCGCACGGCCAGCTTCTCCATCGGAAACAGCGATTCCACGCCGGCCGCAATCATCTGCGGGCCGCCGATGCCGACAAATCGCGCGCCCGGCAGCCGTTTCGCCAGGGCTCGCACCAGCGCGCCGCCCAGCAGGTCTCCCGAGGGTTCGCCCGCAACTATGCCGATCAGCGGCCCCGCCGGTTTATGCTCTGGCGGCACGGAAGTCAGCGGATGATGCCGCGGCCCGGCTTCGCCAGGAAATCGGCAAGCGGCAGCAGTACCGGCCGGGTCGAACCTTCCGCGGCGATCTGCTGACGGGCCTCGTCAAATGACAGGCCCGACTTGTAGAGCGTCTTGTACGCACGCCTCACCGCGGCAATTTCCTCCGCGGAATGGCCGCGGCGTTTGAGACCTTCGGCATTGATGCCGTGCGGTTCGGCAGTATTGCCCGAGGCCATCACGTACGGCGGCAGATCCTGCAGCAGGATGGTTCCCATTGCCGTGATGCTGTGCATGCCGATGCGGCAGAACTGGTGCACCACCGTGAACCCGCCGAGGATCGCATGGTCGCCGACATGCACATGTCCGGCAAGCTGTGCATTGTTGGCAAAAATCGTGTGGTTGCCGACCTGGCAGTCATGCGCAAGATGCACATACGCCATGATCCAGTTGTGGTTGCCGACGCGCGTGACGCCGGCATCCTGCACCGTACCGCGGTTCAGCGTACAGAATTCACGGATGGTGTTGTCGTCGCCGATCTCGAGGCGCGTCGGTTCACCCGCATACTTCTTGTCCTGCGGAACCTCGCCGATGGAGCAGAACTGGAAAATCACGTTGCGTTTGCCGATCCGGGTATGCGCACCGATCACGACATGGGGACCGATGCGCGTTGCCTCCCCGATCTCCACACCGGGGCCGATCACCGAATACGGGCCCACGGAAACATCCGCGGCAAGCCGCGCCTGCGGATCGATGATGGCGCTGGGGTGAATGCGGGAAACCATCCGGCAGCCCTCAGGCGGCGTTTTCCGGAAGGTCGCGCACGGTGCACATCAGCTCCGCCTCCGCCGCCACGGCGTCGCCAACCCTTGCCTCTGCCGCAAACTTCCAGATGCCGCGGACATGCCTGGTCAGCCTGACATGCAGGTGCAGCGCGTCGCCCGCGGTGACCGGCCGCTTGAAACGCGCATTGTCGATGCCGACAAAATAATAAATCGACTTGTCATCAGCCTTCGCCCCCATCGTGACAAAGGAAAGGATGGCCGCCGCCTGTGCCATTGCCTCGACGATCAGCACGCCCGGCATCACCGGATGATGCGGAAAATGGCCGTTGAAGAAGGGCTCGTTGATGGTGACGTTTTTGAGTGCAACAATGTCCTTTCCCGCCTCGTAGGAAAGCACCCGGTCGATCAGCAGGAAGGGATAACGGTGCGGCAGGTAGCGCAGGACCTTGGTGATGTCCATGCTGTTCATGATGTTCCTTTCTTGCGCAACTGCAGTTGCTGTTCAAGCGCGCGGACCCTGGAGGTCAGTTCGCCGAGCTTGCGCAGGCTGGCGGCGTTGCGGCGCCAGTCACGGTTGCTCTCGAAGGGGTAGGCCCCGGTGTAGGTGCCGGCCTCCGTGATCGACTTGGTGACCAGGGTATGCGCCGAGATCTCGACATGGTCCGCGATCGAAAGGTGCCCCGCTATGCCGGATGCGCCCCCGATGCGGCAATAGCGGCCGATGCGGGAACTGCCGGCAATGCCGACGCAGGCCGCAATCGCGGTATGCGCGCCGATGCGCACGTTGTGCCCGACCTGGATCTGGTTGTCGAGCTTTACGCCATCCTCGATCACCGTGTCGTCTATTGCACCGCGGTCTATGGTCGTGTTGGCGCCAATCTCCACGTCGTTGCCCACCCTGACGCGTCCGATCTGCGGCACCTTGAGCCAGCGTTCGTCTTCCATAGCAATGCCGAAGCCGTCGGCACCAATTACCGCACCGGAATGGACGATGACCCGGTCGCCAAGTATGCAATCCCGGTAAATCGTGACATTCGGGTGAATCATCCCGCGCGCACCGATTGATGCGCCGTCCCCAATATGGCTGCCCGCACCGATGCTGCAATGGTCGCCGATCTCGGCGCCTGCGCCGATCACGGCATGGGGGCCGACATGCACGCCGGCACCCAATCTCGCGCTCGGATCAATGACCGCGGCCGGATGGAATCCTGCGACCTGCTCGGGCATGGGGTTCAGCAGCGCAGACACCCGGGCAAAGTAGGCGTACGGGTTTGTGGCGATGATATGCGGCATGTCCAGCTTGCCGCGCAGGGTCAGGCCGACGATCACCGCGCCGGCCCGTGTCGCCCTGAGCTGGGCCAGGTAACGCTCGTTGGCAAAAAAGGCGATGGTATCCGGGGTGGCGGTCTCCAGGGTGGCAACCTGCCGCACGCCCAGTCCGGGGTCTCCGACCAGTTCCCCGCCGAAACGGTCGACTATGTCGCCAAGGCTGATGAAAGTGGGCTGCGGATTCGACATCGGTCGGACAGCATCGGGAATCGGCATCGCGGGACGATGCTGAAAACGGCTACTTGCCGTCTGCCAGCGCTTTCAGCACCTTGTCCGTGATGTCGATCTTCGGGTTGCGGTACACCGCTTCCTGGAAAATGATGTCGTACTTTTCGGCTTCGGCTATCTGCCTGATGATGCGGTTGGCGCGTTCGAAAAGGGCACCCAGCTCCTGGTTCCGGCGGAGATTCAGGTCCTCGCGATATTCCCGCTGCATGCGCTGGAAATCCAGCGTCAGGCGTCCGAGCTCCTGCTCCTTGGCACGGCGTTCGCTTTCGCCCATGGTCAGCGCATCCTTCTCGATCTGCCCCTGGAGTGCCTTGATCTGCGTCTCACGCCGCTGCAGCTCCTGTGCCCGGGGCGCGAACTCCTTTTCCAGCTGCTTGCTGGCACGGTCCGCAGGAGCGCTTTCCCGGGTAATGCGTTCCTGGTCGATAAAGCCTATTTTCAGGTCGGCGGCAGTCGCAGCTGCGCCGGCGCAGAACATCACGCCCGCCAATCCGTAACAAAGTAATCTTTTCAACATGCTCTCCTTGAAACTCTCCGCGACCGCCATGCCTAGAATGCGCCGCCAAACGTGAACTGGAACGCCTGCTTCCTGTCATTGCTCTGCGCGTTCAGGGGAGCCGCGACGCTCATCTTGATCGGCCCGAAAGGTGATGACCAGAACAATGAAAGCCCTGTGGAATAGCGAAAATCTCCGCTGTCAAATTTCTCCGAAATCAGGCCTGCATCAACAAAACCGCTCAACCGGACCGACTTGTCGTTCTGGAGCCCCGGAAACGGGAACAGGAACTCCGCGTTGCCCACCAGCCGGTGGCTGCCGCCCCGTGGATCACCGTTCTGGTCCTTGGGGCCGATGGTCGAACTCCGGTAACCACGGACAGAGTTTACACCGCCTGCAAAAAAGTTCTTGAAAAACGGCAGCGGTTTGTTGTCCAGGCCTTCCCCGTATCCCGCTTCACCATTGAGCATGAGCGTGTAATGGCGGCTCAGCGGGAAATACCGCTGATACTGGTAGGTCGCCTTGTAATATTTCAGCGAACCGCCGGGAACGGTGATCTCGCCGGTTGCGCGCTGCATCACGCCCTTGGTCGGGTAGATCAGGCTGTCCCGTCCGTCACGCACCCAGCCTGCAGTGGCGAGGATGGCATCGGTCTGCCGGCCGAAGGTTGCGACATAATCGAGGTAGAACAACGGACTGTCGGAAAACGTGGTGACCTTGGTTTCCTCGTACGCCAGTCCGTAGTTGATCGTATCCCGCTCGGTCACGGGAATACCGAAACGGATGCCCGCGCCTGTCGACTTCGAAACATAGCGGCCCAGCCCGCCCTCAAAGGCGTCGACCTCGCGCGTATAGATGTCAAAACCCTGGCTGATGCCGTCCACGGTGAAATACGGATCGGTATAGGACAGGGCGTACACGGTGTTGATCCTGCTCGAATTCAGCTGCAGTGAAACATGCTTGCCCGATCCGAAAATGTTCTGCTGCGTGACCGCACCCGACAGCGTCACTCCCTCGCCGCTGCCGAAACCGGCACCGAGCAGGATGTTTCCGGTCGGCTTCTCGACCACCGAAAAATTCACATCGACCTGGTCGGTGGTGCCGGTTACGGAGGGCGTCTCCACGTTGACTTCGGTGAAATAACCGAGCCTGTCGACCCTGCTGCGCGACAGGTTGATCTTCTCGCCCGAATACCAGCCCCCTTCCAGCTGCCGCATCTCGCGGCGGATGACTTCGTCGCGCGTGCGGTTGTTTCCTGCGACGTTGATGCGGCGCACGTACACGCGACGGCCCGGATCAATGAAAAATGTGAAAGCTGCCTGGTTCTTGCCGCGATCCAGATCAGGCGCGGCGTTGACGTTGGCAAAGGCGTAACCGTCATTGCCGAGCCTGTCGCTGATGTTCTTGGTCGATTCGGCGATGCGGGTGCGTGAATAGGTTTCACCCGGCTTGACGGTGATCAGCTTCAGTATTTCCGCCTCGGGCAGCAGAAGTTCACCGGCAACCTTGACATCAGATACCGTGTACTTCGGCCCTTCGGTGATGCTGACGCTGATGAAAATGTCCTTCTTGTCCGGCGATATCGTGACCTGGGTCGAATCGACGCTGAATTCGAGGTAACCGCGATCGAGGTAGTGGGAGCGCAGGCTCTCCAGGTCGGCCGAGAGTTTTTGCCTGGAATACTGGTCGTGCTTGCTCCACCAGGTCATCCATCCGGGAGTGCGGAGTATGAAAAGGTCGACCAGGTCCTTCTCCCGGAAGGACTTGGCGCCGATGATGCTGATCTGGCGTATCTTCGCCACTTCGCCCTCATCAACGCTGAAGTTGATCGATACCCGGTTTCTTTCGAGCGGCGTGATCGTGGTCGTCACGGCAACCGCGTACCGGCCCCTGCTGAGGTACTGGCGCTTGAGCTCCTGCTCCGCACGATCGAGCAGTGAGCGGTCAAAGATGCGCCCGTCGCCAAGGCCGATCTGGCGCAGGCTTTTGAGCAGCGCATCCTTGTCGAATTCCTTCACGCCGACAAAATCGACCTGGGCAATCGACGGGCGCTCCTGCAGGGCCACGACGAGGACATTGCCTTCCGCCTCGATCGACACATCCTTGAAGAACCCGGTGCCAAAAAGCGCGCGTATGGCCTGTGCCGCTTTCTCGTCGGTCATGGTCTCCCCGACCTTGACCGGCAGGTAGCTGAAGACCGTCCCGGCCTCGATGCGCTGGATACCCTCCACGCGGATATCCTTGATGACAAAAGGCTCTATCGCAAGTGCAGGGGCGGCCAGAAAAGCCAGGGTCACAAACAACCAACGCGGGAATGCCATAGTTAACTGCCGATCAGGCGGTTGATATCGTTGTAGAGAGCAAAGGCCATTAGGGCAAACAACAGCGTCATGCCGACTTGCTGTCCGACCTCCATGATCCTGTCGGGCACCGGTTTCCCGGTAAAAATCTCGACCGAATAATACATCAAGTGCCCTCCGTCCAATAACGGGATTGGCAACAGGTTCAGGACTCCGAGACTGATGCTGATCAAGGCCAGGAAGAGCAGGTAGGATATCCAGCCGTTTTGCGCGGACTGTCCTGCATAGTCGGCAATCGTGATCGGACCGCTGAGATTTTTCACCGACACTTCACCAATCACCATCTTGCCGAGCATGCGCAGGCTGAACAGCGCGGTCTCCCAGGTTTTGGCGACTGCACGCCAGATGCTTTCAAGCGGTCCGTAGCTGACATCGGCAATCATGCCCTTCATCAGGTCCGGATCCATTCGCGGGGAAGCACCGATGCGCCCGAAACGAAGGCCGCCTTCCTCTATCGTATCGGGCGTCACCGCCAGGGGCGGCAGATCGACCTCTGCGCGCTGAACGCGAAACTGCAGAGGCTGGCCGGCAGCCTCACGCACCTTCTGCACAACGGCATCCCAGGTCTCCGGGCGCTCGCCATTGATCGCCATGATGCGATCCCCCCCCTGCAGACCGGCCCGGGCCGCGGCGCCGTTTCCGGTCACCTGACCGATGACCGGTGGCAACACCAGCCGCTGCCGCAGAAGCCCCAGCGCACCCAGCACATCGCCTTCAATGTCCCCGGATTCCAGCCCGTCAAAACGCAGTTCCCGCAAAACCGCGGTACCCTGCTGCCCCTGCAATTCGACCTGAACCGGCCTGCGCTCCAGCGCACGCTGCAATACGATCCAGCGGAAATCCTGCCAGGTCTTGACGCTGACACCATCGACCGCCAGCACGGTTTCACCCGCTGCAAAACCGGCCCGGGCGGCAACACTGGCCGGCGGCGGCTCGGCCACCACGGGAATCAGCCCGGGTATGCCATGAATGAAAAGCACCCAGTACAGCAGCACCGCAGCCAGGAAATTCGCGACCGGCCCGGCAAGCACAATGGCAAAACGCTGCCATACCGACTTGCGATTAAATGCACGATGAAGTTCATGTGCAGGAACATCCCCCTCCCGCTCGTCGAGCATCTTGACATAGCCGCCCAGCGGGATGGCTGCAATAACCCACTCGGTTCCGTCGCGGCCCAGGGTCCTCGACCACAGCGGTTTGCCAAAACCCACCGAAAAACGGAGCACCTTCACCCCGCAGCGGCGGGCCACCCAGTAATGGCCGAACTCGTGCACAACGACCAGCACGCTGAGCGCCACAATGAAGGCAATGATGGTCAACATCCAGGTCTCTCCTCAACCGGCATGAACGGAACGCCCGATGCCACGTCCGGCACAGGCGGCAAACGCTTCCGCCCGCGCCTCCGCGTCGATCCGCTCGACATCCTCCACCGAATTCACGGCCCGCGCAGGCGTCCCTGCCACCACCTTGTCGATCAATGCCGGAATTTCCGTGTACGCGATCCTGCGCTCCAGGAATTCGGCCACGGCCACCTCGTTGGCCGCGTTGAGCGCAACCACTGCCGAATCCCCTGCGCGCAGTGCATCGTAGGCAAGCCGCAGGCAGGGAAAACGCGCAAGGTCAGGCGCCTCGAAACTCAGATTGCCGACACGTGCCAGATCCAGGAAATCCGCCCCGGAAGCGATGCGCTGCGGATGCCCAAGCGCATGTGCTATCGGTGTGCGCATGTCCGGATTGCCCAGTTGCGCGATCACCGAACCGTCACAGTATTCGACCAGCGAATGCACGACACTCTGCGGATGGATCACGACCTCGATGACCTCGGGCGCTGCCGAGAACAGCCAGTGCGCCTCGATCACCTCGAGCCCCTTGTTCATCATCGTCGCGGAATCCACGGAAATCTTGCGCCCCATCACCCAGTTGGGATGGGCAACCGCCTCTTCCGGCGTCACCGCCGCCAGCCTCGCCGGTGCCAGCGTCCTGAACGGCCCTCCGGAGGCGGTCAGCAATATGCGCCGCACACCGCGGTCGGCAAGGGAACCGCCACCCGCAGGCGGCAGCGACTGGAATATCGCGTTGTGTTCGCTGTCTATCGGCAGCAGTTCGGCGCCGCTCGCCTGCACCGCAGACATGAACAGGGCACCCGCCGTTACCAGGGATTCCTTGTTCGCCAGCAGGATTTTTTTGCCCGAACGCGCGGCCGACAACGTGGCGCGCAGTCCCGCAATTCCGACAATCGCCGCGACCACGATATCGGTTTCCGCAAGTGCGGCAACCTTTTCGAGTGCAGCGGTGCCGCTCAGCACCTCGGTGCCGATACCTGCTGCGCGCAACCGGGACTGCAGCCCCCCGGCCGCCGCCTCGTCAAGAAGTACCGCGTAACGGGGCTCAAAACTGCAGCACTGCCGGTACAACAGGTCGACCTGCGACCGGGCCGTGAGTGCAAGCACGCGAAAACGCTGCGGATGCCTCGCCACCACGTCCAGCGTGCTTGCGCCTATGCTGCCGGTGGACCCCAGTATCGTCAGATATTTCATGTCTTCACATCCGCTGCAGCAGCCACGGCACAACTAAAGCAGCGAACGGGAGCGTTGCCGTCAGCGCGTCGATGCGATCCAGCACGCCACCATGACCCGGCAGCAACCTGCCGCTGTCCTTGACCCCCGCCTTGCGCTTGATCCAGGACTCGAACAGATCGCCGAGAATGCTGAGCGGCAACAGGCAGGCCACCATGAGGATGGTCGCAGTTGCAATCTGCGGTGCCACATCGGAAAAACCGAAACGCCATACCAGGGCATGATACACCGCGACACCAATAGTGGCCCCGGCCACCCCCTCCCAGGTTTTCCCGGGACTGATCGAAGGCGCAAGCTTGCGGCGCCCCCACAGGTGTCCGGCAAAATAGGCGGCAATATCGGCTACCCAGACCACGCCGAGAACGGCCAGCAGCACCCAGGGCCATTGTTGCAGTCGCACGAGGGCCAGCCAAGTCGGCACGATCAGTATCCAGCCGGTCACCGCGAGAATGCGCCAGTCGCGCACATGCCAGCCCCGCCACAGCCAGACCGGTGCCAGCAGGAGCCAGAACGCAACGGCCGCTGCGAAGCTGGCATCGCCAATAACCGCTGAACTCCCCGGCGGCACGGCCAGCATCACGATCGCACTTGCCAGCAGTAAAGCGCAGAAGATGCCGCGCCCGGCACGTCCGAATCCGGCAAGGGTCGCCCACTCCCAGCCACCCGCCATCAACAGTGGCAGCAACAGCAGGGCCCACCAGAATGGCGGCAGCAAGAACAGGCCGCCGACGAACAGCGGCAGCAGTATGGCAACAGTGATGATCCTGGCGCGCAGCATCGCTGGTTCAGATACGCGGCGCCTCAGCCGAGAGCACTGCGTCCGGTGTTTACTGCGGCCAGCTGTTCACTGGTGCGGCCGAAGCGGCGTTCGCGCCTACGGTAGGACGC
>JALHND010000088.1:4704-12981 GCA_022843705.1 Burkholderiales bacterium | reverse complement strand
GGCGTCAATACCCAGATCGCCAGTACGGTGACCGGCATCAACGCCTATGCGCAGGAAATCGCCAGTCTCAACAGCCGCATCGTGGTTGCGCAGTCGAACCCGGCGCAGGCGCCCAACGACCTGCTCGACCAGCGCGACCGGATGGTGGCCGAACTGAACAAGCTGGTCGGCACCACCGTGGTTGCCCAGGGTGACGGCACCATCAATGTGTTCATCGGCAGCGGCCAGAACCTCGTCGTCGGCGCGCAGTCTTTCCGGCTTTCGACAGCGCCTTCCGTTGACGACCCGACGCGCCTCGACGTGGCCTACCAGGTCGGTGCTTCGGCGGTGCGGATCACGCCGGAAAATCTCGGCGCCGGCAGCCTCGGCGGCCTGCTGGCTTTTCGCAGCGGGCCTCTGGAGGAGGCGCGGAACACGCTGGGCCGCATTGCCACGGGCCTTGCGCGCACGTTCAACGAGCAGCATCGCCTGGGGCAGGATCTGAACGGCGTGATGGGCGGTGATTTTTTCGCCGAACCGCAACCGGCGGTGACGGCGCGGGCGACCAATACCGGCGATGCGGTGATCGGCGCGGTGCTGGCCGATGTCCCGGCACTGACGACATCCAGTTACCGCCTGTCGTACGACGGCAGCGATTACCGCCTGACCCGGCTGTCCGACAACACGACGACGACCTACGCCAGCCTGCCGCAAACGGTGGACGGGCTGACTTTTTCGCTGGACTCCGGCACAGCCGCGGCCGGGGACACCTTCCTGATCGAGCCCACGCGGTATGCCGCGCGCGATTTTGCGGTTGCGCTTGGCGACGCCGCAAAAATTGCCGCGGCTGCGCCGGTCCGCACCGCGGCCGCAATGGCGAACACCGGTTCGGCGGCGATCAGCGCCGGCGAAGTGAACACGCCGCCGCCGCCCGATCCCAACCTCCAGCAGCCGGTGACAATAACCTTCACCGGTGCCGGCACTTTCGATGTCAGCGGCACCGGTACCGGCGACCCGGCCGGTGTTGCGTACCTGCCCGGCGGCAGCATCAGTTACAACGGCTGGACGGTGAAGATCACCGGCACGCCGGCGGCGGGCGACACCTTCACCATCGCACCCAACAGCGGCGGCATCGCCGACAACCGCAACGCGGCGCTGCTGGCCGGGCTGCAGACGCGCAATACGCTTGCCGGCGGCACGGCGTCCTACCAGGGCGCCTACAGCCAGCTGACCAGCGGTGTCGGCAGCTCGATGCGGCAGAACCAGGTCTCCGCCGCCGCCCAGGAAAATCTTGCCGTGCAGGCGCGCCAGAACCAGCAGTCCCTGTCCGGGGTCAACCTCGACGAGGAGGCGGCGAACCTGATCCGCTACCAGCAGGCCTACCAGGCCTCGGGCAAGGTCATCGAGATTGCGACCCGGCTGTTCGACACCCTGCTCGGCATCAGCGGAAGGTAAGGATCATGCGCATCAGCACCAACACGCTTTATGACCTCGGCATCGCCGGCATCCTGGACCGCCAGGGTGCCCAGCTGAAGCTGCAGCAGCAGATCGCCTCCGGGCGGCGGGTGCTGACACCCGCGGATGACCCGATCGCGGCGGCTTCGGCGCTGGAAATCGGCCAGGCCAAGGCGCTGAGCGACCAGTACCAGGTCAATATCGAAAACGCCCGAGCCTCCCTGCTGCTGGAGGAGCAGGCGCTGGGGGACATCACGCGCCTGCTGCAGGATGTGAAGGTGATTGCGGTGAATGCCGGCAATGCCTCGCTGCGCAACGAGGATCGCGCCAGCCTTGCCAACGAACTGGAGGGACGCTACCGGGAACTGCTCGGCATCGCGAACCGCACTGACGGCGGCGGACAGTACCTGTTTTCCGGATATCGCGGCGGTACGCAGCCGTTCAGCGAAACACTGCCCGGGGTCGTGAACTACAACGGTGACGAAGGCCAGCGGCTGATCCGGATCGGCGCCTCGCGCCAGCTGGCGGTCAGCGATTCCGGATCGGCGGTATTCCAGGCGATTGCCGAAGGCAACGGCAGTTTTGTCGCCGCCGCCGCGCCTGCAAACACCGGTGGCGGCATCGTCAGCTCCGCCACCGTGGTCGATGCGATGGCCTGGAGCGGCGCCGGCAACCCCGGCAATTTTTCAGTGCAATTCCACGTCGACAGTACGGTGACGCCGCCAGCGACAAGTTACGACATTGTCGACACCGTGAACAACATATCGCTGCTCACCGGGCTGGCGCCCGTCGCCGGCCCCCATCTGCGGGCATATGCCGAAGTCTCGGCGATCAGCCTGAAGACCATGGTGCCGCCGGATACCAGCGCGACGCCCTTCGATTACGGTGCCCAGCTCGTGATCACCGGTGCGCCTGCCACCGGCGATTCTTTCACCCTTCGTCCGGCTGCATCCCGCGACATGTTTGCCAGCCTCAACGACCTGATCAGCACCCTGCGCACCGGAAACTCCGGTTCGGTGACCTCGGCCGCCGGGTACCAGAACCGGCTCAATGCGGCGATGACCAATCTCGACAATGCGCTGGAGAACGTGCTCACCGTGCGGGCTTCCGCCGGCGTGCGCCTGCGCGAACTGGACACCGCGTACGACACGGCCTCGGACATCAGCTTCAGTCACAGCGAGAACCTGTCGCGGCTGCAGGATCTTGACTATGCCAGCGCGCTGTCCGATCTCAGCCGCGAGCAGATCTACCTGGAGGCGGCGCAGAAATCGTTCATCCAGATCACCACCCTCCGTCTTTTCGATTTCATATGATCATGTTCACCCCCACGAGGGCGGGACTCATGGCCGGCGCGCTGCTGCTGTCGGGCTGTGCCGGCACCGCCAACGAGGCCGCCAGGAGTCCGCTGTTGCCGGACAAGGTGCTGCGCCTCAGTGCCTCGACGACGCTGCCTCTCGAGGCGGTCGCAGCCGCAGCCCTGGCCTATGCAGTGATCGATCCGCTGGCGCCGAACTGGGCGATAGAGAGCCGTCCGCTGGGTGGCGGCCGCTACGACATCGCGCTGACGATGAAGCGCTTCGTCACCGGCGGTGACGGTGAGGCGCGCCGGGTGTTCCTGCGCGAGGCCGGACGGCTGGCGCGCAGCAACGGCGCCGCCGATTTCCGGATAGCAGCCTTCGAGGAGGGCATTGATTCGGAAGTGCCGGTCGCACGCCGCGTGGCACGCGGCATCATCGAACTGTACTGATCCCGGCGTCCTGCCGTAATCAGGGACGGAAGGACAGCATCAGCCCGAAGCTGTCAGCCAGCAGGCGCTCGAACACCGGGGTGAAGAACGGCAGCGACAGCAGCAGTGCACCGAAACCGACGGTGAGGGTGATCGGAAAACCGACGGCAAACACGTTCAGCTGCGGCGCAGCCCGGGTCAACACGCCAAGCGCGAGGTTGGTGGTGAGCAGGGCTGCGACCACCGGCAGCGACAGCAGCAGGGCTGAATAGAGGATCCGGCCGCCCCAGCCCGCGATCGTGCGCCAGGCAAGCGGGTCCACCGCGGCGGCGGTGATCGGCATCTCCCGGAAGCTGTCGGCCAGCGTCGAAATCATCATCAGGTGGCCGTTGAGGGCGAGGAAGGTCAGCGTCGCCACCAGGCCGAGGAACTGTCCGACCACCGGCATCTGGCCGGAATTCTGCGGATCGTAGAACACCGCGAAACCGAGGCCCATCTGCAGGCCGATCAGTTCACCGGCCATTTCGACGGCGGTGAACACCATGCGCACCGCAAAACCCATCGCCAGCCCGATCAGCAGCTGCTGCATGAAAATGCCGAGGCCGGCGGTGGAGTCCGGGGCGATGTCGGGCAGCGGCGGCAGGGTCGGCGCGACCACCACGGTGATCAGCAGGGCGAGCCCCACACGCATGCGCAGGGGAAAACGCTGGTTGCCGAACAGCGGTGCCGCGATCATCAGTCCGAGGATGCGGATGAACGGCCACAGCAGCCCGGCGAGCCAGAGATTGAGCTGGGCGGTGGTGACAGTCAGCATCGCTTGCAGGCCTGCGCTCTGCCGGATCAGCCGATCAGCGTCGGGATGCTGGTGAACAGGCGGCGCATGAAATCGGTCAGCACCGTGAGTATCCACGGGCCGGCGATGATCAGCGTGATGAATACCGCGGCGAGCTTGGGGATGAAGGACAGCGTCATCTCGTTGATCTGTGTCGCCGCCTGGAACACACTGACGGTCAGGCCGACGACCAGGGCGGCCAGCAGCAGGGGTGCCGACGCCAGCAGCGTGATTTCGACGGCGGAACGGGCGAGGTTGATGACGGCTTCCGGGCTCATAAAAATATCCAATAAAAACAAATACTTATGTATAGAAGCTTTGGGCGAGGGAGCCGATCATCAGGTTCCAGCCATCGACCAGCACGAACAGCATCAGCTTGAACGGCAGCGCGATCATCACCGGCGACACCATCATCATGCCCATCGACATCAGCACGCTGGCGACCACCATGTCGATGATCAGGAAGGGGATGAACACGACGAAGCCGATGGTGAACGCGGTTTTCAGTTCGCTGGTGACATAGGCCGGCACCAGGATTTTAAGCGGCACGTCGGCGGCCTTTTCCGGCGGCGCTTCCGCCGACAGTTTCATGAACAGCATCAGGTCGGCCTCGCGTGTCTGGCGCAGCATGAATTCGCGCAGCGGCACCGCCCCTTTTTCCAGTGCCTGGTTGAAGCTGATCTTGTTTTCGGAGAACGGCTGGTAGGCCTCGGCGTGGATGCGGTCGAGCACCGGCGACATCACGAACAGTGTCAGGAACAGCGCCAGGCCGACCAGCACCTGGTTCGGCGGCGAGGTCGGCGTGCCGATCGCCTGGCGCAGCAGCGAGAGCACGATGATGATGCGGGTGAAACCGGTCATCATCAGCAGCACGGCCGGCAGGAAGGTCAGCGAGGTCAGCAGCAGCAGTGTCTGGATCGACAGCGTCCAGGTCTGGCCGCCGCCGGGGGCGGGCGTGCTGGTCAGCGCCGGCAGTCCGGACTGGGCAAAAGCGGGGGCGGCGGCTGCCGCAAGCAGCAGGACGAGGATCAGTCTAACCGGCACGGCGCTGCTCCATCATGCGTTTGAGCCAGTCCGCGAACGGCACGGTTCCGGGCGCCGCGGCAGGGGCCTGCGGCAGTTCGGCGCGGGGCATCGAGTGCAGCGCGCTGACCCGACCCGGCGCCACGCCGACCACCAGCCAGGTGCCGGCGACTTCCACCAGCACCACGCGTTCGCGCTGGCCGACCGGCGCGCCGGCGATGACCTTGATGGTGCCGGAGGGACCGCTGCCAGGCAGCCCGATTCGCCTGACGATCCACGCCAGGGCGAGAATCATGGCGAGCACGATGGCGAGACCCAGCACCATCTGCAGCATGCTGCCCGCGGATACCGCAGGCGCCGGCAGCACCGGCGCATCGGCCGCCGCCGCCAGTGCCGGCAGCAGCACGGTGCATGCCGCCGCGATCGAAATTCCTGTCCGCGGCATGGTCAGCGCCGCAGCTTGCGGATGCGTTCGGACGGCGTGATGATGTCCGTCAGCCGGATGCCGAACTTGTCGTTGACGACCACGACTTCACCTTGTGCAATCAGGCAGCCGTTGACCAGAACGTCCATCGGCTCGCCGGCCAGTCCGTCGAGTTCGACCACCGAGCCCTGCGCGAGCTGCAGCAGGTTCTTGATCGCGATCTTGGTGCGCCCGAGTTCGACCGTCAGCTGCACGGGAATGTCGAGGATCAGGTCGATGTCGTTCGGCGCCTCGCTGCGCGCGCCGGTGCCGGAGAACTGCTCGAATATCGGCGCCGGCGTGCCGCGCATCGGCGCGGTTTCCGCGGCCGGGGTTTCGCCCTGCTCGGCCATTGCCGCGGCCCAGTCGTTGGCGCTGACTTCTTCGGTTGCGTTTTCAGACATGCTTTTTCTCCTTTACTGCTCGGCGCCCGCGGTGAGCATCCGCTCGACCTTCAGCGCATATTGACCGTTGAGGATGCCGCACTTGCATTCCATGACCGGCACGCCGTCGACCTCGGCGAGCAGCGGCTGCGGGATGTCGAGGCCGATGACGTCGCCGACCTGCATCGCCAGCAGCTGCTGGATCGACAGTTCGGCCTGGCCGAGGTTGATGACGACTTCGATGTCGGCAGACTGCACCTGCTGGGACAGGCGGCGCACCCAGCGCTTGTCGACTTCCATCTGCTCGCCCTGCAGCGCGCTGTAGAGCAGTTCGCGGATCGGCTCGATCATCGAATACGGCAGGCAGACGTGGAACTCCCCGCCCTCGTTGCCAAACTCGATGGTGAAGGTGGTCACGACGACAACTTCATTCGGCGTCGCGATGTTGGCGAACTGGGTGTTCATCTCGGAGCGCATGTATTCGAAAGTCACCGGGTGCACCGGCGCCCAGGCTTTTTCCATGTCGGCGAACACCACTGCGAGCAGGCGCTGGATGATGCGCTGTTCGGTCTGCGTGAAATCGCGGCCCTCGACACGGGTGTGGAACTGGCCGTTGCCGCCGAACAGGTTGTCGATGACCAGGAACACCAGGCTCGGCTCGAAGATGAACAGCGCCGTTCCGCGCAGCGGTTTTACCTGCACCAGGTTGAGGTTGGTGGGCACCACCAGATTGCGCACGAAGTCGCTGTATTTCTGCAGCTTTACCGCGCCCACCGAAATTTCCGCGGAGCGGCGCACGAAGTTGAACAGGCCCAGGCGCAGCAGGCGCGCGAAACGTTCGTTGATGGTCTCCATCGTCGGCATGCGGCCGCGGACGATGCGTTCCTGCGACGCGAGGTCGTAGGGGCGTATGCCGTCCGCGGGCCCGGCTTCCGGCGCTTCGTCCTGCTCCCCGGTGACACCCTTGAGCAGGGCATCGACCTCATCCTGCGAAAGGAAATCCTTGCTCATGGCGGCGGTGGGCCTACTGGATGATCAGCGAGGTGAACAGCACGCTCAGCACCGGGCCGGATGCGGCGTTGCCGGTCTCGCCGGCGGCGGCCGGTGCCGGCGGTGTTTCACCTTCGGTAGCGGCCGGCTCCGTGCCGGCCTCGGGCTGCTGTTCGGCGGCATCGGTGCCGGTTTCGGCCGGTGCGGCGGCGACGGTGACTGCGGCTTTTTCCGCGACCGTCGCGGACGGCCTGGCCACTGCCGCAGGATCCAGCAGCGCGGTGATTTCCGCTGCGAGCTCACGCGCAAGCGCGGTCTTGCCTTCCGGCACCAGCAGTTCCGAAGCTTTCTTGGCCGAGAGCAGCAGCAGCATCCGGTTGCGGATCTCGGGCATCAGCTCCTTCAGCCGGTCGGCGACCGCCTGGCCGCTGACCTTGACGGTGATGCCGACCTGCATGTACTGGGTGCCGTTGTTTTCCGGCTGCAGGTTGACGGTGAAGGGATCAAGCGCCACGAATACCGGCGGCAGCGCAGGTGCGGCCTTGACCGGCTCTTCACCGGCATCCCCCCGTGTAAACCACCATGCGCCGCCGCCCGCGCCGAGCAGCAGCACCAGCACGGCGCCGATGATGATGGGCAGGCGTTTTTTGCCGCCTTTTGCCGGCGTTGCGGTCTTGGATTCTGCCTTGTCTGACATGATTGCCCCTGAATGACTGTGCAGCGATTATCGTGGTGCCGGCGCGGCGGCCATGCCCGGAAAAGCCGCCATTAGGGGCGGCATCTCGCGCAATCGCCGGTCAGGCGAAGGTGTCGACCAGTCCCGGATGGCGGACGGGGATGCGCTGCGCCCCGTCGTTGAGCGGACCACCCGTTTCGCCGGCCTGCCGGCCCGCCACCGCCGGTGATCCGGGTTGCCCCCGGGCATCTTCCCCGCGCCGGAAGTTCTCGGCGGAGACGCCGGTTTCCCCGAGTTGTATGCCGGCCTGGCCCAGCGCTTCGCGCAGTGTCGGCATGGCGTTTTCGATGGCTTCCCGTACCGGGACAAGCGGCGAACTGAAAAACACGTTCGCGAGGTCGTTGTCGAGGGACAGCGTGATGCTGACCGGGCCCAGTTCGGGCGGATTGAGATGCAATTCCGCGGACTGCTGCTGTTTTCCGGCGAGCAGCACCACGCGCTGTGCGAAAGCCTCGGACCAGCCCGGCTGGGATACCGGCACCTCGACCCGCGGCAGCACTGCCGCCGCGGTGGCAGCGTTTTGGGGAGTCAACGGTGCCGCCTGCCAGTTGCCGGCCGGCAGTTCCTGCACACCCGCAGGCGGCTCCGGCAGCGCCGCATCCGGCATGTGATCGCCGGCAGCGGCAACCGGCAGCGGGAAGTTGCCGCCTGCGGCCGATTTTGCCGGTTTGATGTCGATGGCGGCGGACG
>JALHND010000088.1:0-4604 GCA_022843705.1 Burkholderiales bacterium | reverse complement strand
GCGGCGGACGGCGCTGTGCCGCGATTGAGGACGACGGGCGGCAGGGGCGCCGGTGGTGCTGCCGGCAATTGCAGCGATGCCAGCGGATCGGCGGCAAATGACGGTTCCGCAAGGCTGTCACCGGTCTGCATGTCGGTGCCGTCCTCCGCGGACAGTCCGGGCTCTGCACCGATATCCCCTGGAGGTGCCAGGGCGGGTTCCAGTTCCAGCGCGAGCAAGGCCGCGAAGCCCGCAGCCGTGGCCTCCGTCCGGGTCATGTCCGTCCCTGCAGTGTTTCCTGCCGGGTGGATGGGGGTCTGCGGGGTCAGTGCCGGTGTGTTCATGTCGGTAGGGTCCTGTCAGGCAATAGGCCGGGCTTGCGCGTGATCAGGCCGTTGTTCAGGGATGCAGCGCAATTCCTGTGCCAGCGGTCTTCATCTGCCGCGTCCGCTGCGGGCGGTGACCGTCGCCGCCAGCTCATCGAGGGCGCGCTGCTCGGCGCGGTTGTCACGCCGGGATTCGGATTCCCGGTGGCGGCCGGCGAGCGTGTCGAAGGCCTTGACGCGGCGCTGGCGGTCGCGGAATTCGGCCTGTCCCTTGAGCATCATGTCCTGGGCATGGCCGACGATGGTCCGCTGCTGGGTGATCGCGGCGTCGAGCTTGTCCATGAAATCGTGGAAGTTGCGCCAGCCGTCTCCCGCCGGGTTGTCCTGCATGCCGGAGCGGAAGCGTGCGAGATAGTCCTCGCGGTATTGCAGCAGCAGGTTGAGCTTGGACTCGACCTGCTGCTTCTGCAGGTTCAGCGTGCCGAGGCGGGCGGCGGATTTTTCCGCCTCTTTTTCGGCCAGTTCGAGTATGGGTTGCAGCCGGAATGGTCTGGACATGGTGCTGGTCCCGTTTACTGGTGGATTGCGGATGTGCTGGCTGTGCGGGCGGCGAGCAGTGCATCCAGCGCATTCACGCTCGCGTCATGCCGCGCCTGCTCGTTCATGCGCTGCTGCAGAAAGGTTTCCATCTGCGGATAGAGCGCGATCGCGTCATCCAGCACCGGATCGCTGCCGCTGGCGTAGGCGCCGACGCTGATCAGGTCGCGGCTGCGCTGGTAGCGTGAATACAGCTGCTTGAAGCGGCGGATGCCTTCGAACTGTTTCTCGGTGATCAGCGCGGTCATCGCCCTGCTCACCGAGGATTCGATGTCGATCGCAGGATAGTGTCCGGCATCGGCCAGTCCGCGCGAGAGCATGATGTGTCCGTCGAGGATGGCGCGCGCCGAGTCGCCGACGGGATCCTGGGCGTCATCGCCCTCTATCAGGACGGTGTAGAACGCGGTGATCGAGCCGCCGCCGCGGCCTGCGTTGCCGGCACGCTCGACCAGCTGCGGCAGCTTGGCGAACACCGATGGCGGATAACCCTTGGTCACCGGCGGCTCCCCGATGGCCAGCGCGATTTCACGCTGGGCCATTGCGTAACGCGTCAGCGAATCCATGATCAGCAGCACGTGTTTGCCCTGGTCACGGAAACTTTCCGCGATGGCGGTCGCATAGGAGGCTCCCTGCAGCCGCATCAGCGGGCTGACATCGGCGGGTGCCGCGACAACAACCGAACGCGCGAGGCCCTGCGGTCCGAGGATGGTCTCGATGAACTCCTTCACCTCGCGGCCGCGTTCGCCGATGAGCCCGACAACGATGACATCGGCGCTGGTGTAGCGCGCCATCATGCCGAGCAGCACGCTTTTGCCGACACCGCTGCCGGCAAAAAGTCCCATGCGCTGCCCGCGTCCGACGGTGAGCAGCGAGTTGATGGCGCGGATCCCGGTGTCAAGCACGCTGCTGATCGGCGCGCGTTCCAGCGGATTGAGCGGGCGGTTGTGCAGCGATATTTCCCGTTCTGCCTTCAGTGCGCCGCGGCCGTCCAGCGGTTTGCCGGTGCTGTCCAGCACACGGCCCAGCAGTCCGCTGCCGACCGGAACGTGTTTTGCGAAATCAGCGGCGCGCCGGCGCGGCCGTGGAGGGTCATTGACGCGCGGCTTTTCGGCCGGCATTTCCATCGGCAGCACGCGCGCGCCCGGAGTCACGCCGTAAGTGTCGGATGCCGGCATCAGATAGAGCCGGTCATCCGAGAAACCCACGACTTCGGCTTCGGCCGAGTTGCCGCCGGGCAGCTCGATGGTGCAGCAGCTGCCGACGGCAAGGCGCAGCCCCACGGCCTCCATGACCAGGCCGGTGACCCGGGTCAGCCGGCCGCTGCAGATCAGCGGCGAGGTCGTTGAAGCCACCTGCCTGCATTCCTGCAGATACTTGCGGAGCTGGACTACGTTGGTCATGGCGGGATGTCCGTTCAGGCCGGCCACTTGCCGTCGCGGCCGAAGGCTGCAAGCAGCCGTTTCCAGCGCGCTTCGACGGTGGCGTCGAGTTCGCCGCCGGCGCTCTCGAGACGGCAGCCGCCGGCGGTGATGCCGGCGTCCTCGGCGATGGTCCAGCCGTTGAGCGCGCACTGGTCGCCCAGCTGTTCGCGCACCAGCCTGGCGTCATCCGGATGCAGCAGCAGCCGGGCCGGCGCGCGGGCCTGCCCCAGCAGCTGCAGGCCTTCGCGCACGATGCCGTTGACCAGCTCAGGGCTCTGCTGCAGTGCATCGCCGACCATGCGCCGGGCGAGGGTGAGGCTGAAATCAAGCAGGCCGTCGGCGAGCTGGGAATCCAGCTGTGACAGATTCCGGTTCAGGGTGTTGATGATGTCGTTGAGGCGTGCGGTCTGTGCTGCGGTGGAACGCGCGACTTCGGCCTTTGCGGCGGCAAGGCCTTCACGGTAGCCCGCATCGTAACCTTCGCGCTGCGCCCCTGGATCGGGTGTGGATGCCGCGGACGGTGCGGGCGTCTCCCGCGTGCTTGCCGCGCCATCGAAGGAATTCAGCTCCCAGCGCTGGTATGCGGAGAGCCGCTCCCGCGGGATTACCGTGCTGGACATGGGTTTCCGGTCCCGGGTTTGTGCTTACACATAGGCTTCCTCGCCGTTTCCGGCGAGCGCGATCTGTCCTTCATCGGCCAGCCTGCGGACAATCTTGAGGATTTCCTTCTGCTGGGCCTCGACTTCCGACACCCGCACCGCGCCTTTGGCTTCGAGGTCTTCCCTGAGCATTTCGGCCGCACGCTGTGACATGTTCTTGAAGATTTTTTCGCGCAGCTCCGCGGACGAGCCTTTCAGCGCCAGGATCAGCGATTCCGACTGCACCTCGCGCAGCAGCACCTGGATCGCGCGATCTTCGAGGCCGAGCAGGTTTTCCCAGACAAACATGTTGTCGAGGATGCTCTGCGCAAGATCGGCGTCGAATTCCTTGACCGATTCGATGATCGTGCCCTCGTGGGTGCCCGGCATGAAATTGAGGATTTCGGCTGCCGCTCGCGCACCGCCCATTGCACTCTTGCGCAGGTTTTCGTTGCCGGCAAGCAGCTTGGTCAGCACGTCGTTCAGTTCGCGCAGGGCCGCCGGCTGGATGCCGTCGAGCGTGGCAATGCGCAGCACCACGTCATTGCGCAGGCGCTCGCCGAACTGCTGCAGGATTTCCGAGGCCTGGTCGCGGTCGAGGTGAACGAGGATGGTGGCGATGATCTGCGGGTGTTCGTTCTTCACCAGTTCCGCAACCGTGGAGGAATCCATCCATTTCAGGCCCTCGATGCCGCTGGTGTCGCCGCCCTGCAGGATGCGTTCGATCAGGTTCGCCGAACGGTCATCGCCCAGCGCCTTCTTCAGCATGTTGCGGATGTATTCGTCGGCGCCGAGCCCGATCGTGGTCTGCTGCTGCGCGCTGCTGCAGAACTCGCCCAGTGTCGATTCGATCTGCTCGCGCGACACGCCTTTCAGGGACGCCATGGCCGCACCGATCTTCTGGACTTCACGCGGCGCCAGGTGCTTCAGCACGCCGGCGGCCTCGTCCTCACCCAGCGACATCAGCAGGATTGCGCTTTTCTGGATGCCGTCATCATTCATTGCCGCCCACCCATGACTTCACCACGTTGGCCACCACCTTCGGGTCCTGCTTGGCGATCTGCTTGGCGCTCTGCAGCGTCTGGTCATAACCGTGGGCCGCAGCGGGGGCCTGGCCGCCACCCGCCGCTTCGGGCAGCAGTTCCTGCGCGAGCAGCGGCGGCGCCTGGGTCAGGTTGCGCAGCATGGGGCGCACGATGCCCAGCAGAAGGTAAAGCGCGAGGGCGCCGATCAGCAGCTGTTTTCCGCCGTCCTTGACCATTTCCACGGTCTGCGGCTGTTTCCACAGCGGAAGCTCCGCAATTTCCTCGACCTCGGGTTTCTTGAAGGCGCTGTTGACCACTGAAACCGAATCCCCGCGTTCCTCGCTGAAGCCGACGACGCCGCGTACCAGTTCGCTGATCTGCTTTTTCTGGGCCTCGCTCAGGGGCCGTGCCGATACCGTGCCCTTGGCATCCTTGACCTGGTTGTGGTTCACCACCACAGCCACCGACAGTTTCTTGATGCGGCCCATGGCCTGACGCGTGTGCCTTATGGTCTTGTCGACTTCGTAGTTCACGGTCGAGTCGCGGCGGATGTTCGCGGGCGCGGCGGCCGCGGTCGCGGCGGGGGCAGCGGCGGCGGCGTTGACCGGCGCGGTGGCC
>JALHND010000087.1 GCA_022843705.1 Burkholderiales bacterium | reverse complement strand
GAACAGAAGCACCACCTCGACAAGATCCGCGATTTTCCGGATTTCGGCGTGACGCCCTGGGCGGAAGGGCCGCCGCTGGCGCAGCGGCGCGTCGCGATCGTCAGCACCGCCGGGCTGCACCTGCGCGGCGACCGGCCCTTCGACAGCGGCGCCGCTGATTACCGGGTGATTCCCGGCGATGCGCCGGCCGCCGAGCTGATCATGAGCCATGTGTCGGTCAACTTCGACCGCAGCGGTTTCCAGGAGGACATCAACGTGGTGTTCCCGCTGGAGCGCCTGCGCGAGCTGGCGGCGGAGGGTGTTGTTGCTGCGGTGGCCGATGTCCATTATTCCTTCATGGGTGCGACGCAGATGCGCGCGCTCGAGGCCAAGGCGCGCGAACTTGCCGGCCTGCTGAAGAAGGACCGCGTCGATGCGGTGTTGCTGAGTCCGGTCTGACCGAACTGCACGTGCGCCGTGGGCGCACTCGGTCACTACCTCGAACGCGAAGGCATTCCCACCGCGCAGATCAGCCTGATCCGCGAGCAGACCGCAGCCATCCGGCCGCCGCGCGCCCTGTGGGTGCCGTTCATGCTGGGCCGTCCCTTCGGCACGCCCGGTGAAGCCGGATTCCAGCGCCGCGTGCTGCTGGCGCTGCTGTCGCTGTTCGAACGCCCGCACGGTCCGCTGCTGGAGGATTTTCCGGAAGATGCACCGGCTGATCAGGCCGGCCCCGGCAGTTTTGCCTGCCCGGTGAGTTTTGCCGGCAGCGATCTGCAGGACCGGGGGCTCGCCGACCTGCTGCGGGATGAAATCCGCCAGCTGTCTTCCTGGTATGAACTCGCGCGCCGCCGCCGCGGCGGCCGTTCCACTGTCGGCGTGTTCGGGGATACGGTCGATGCGGCCGTGGCGTACCTGACCTCATTTCTCGACGGGCAGGCGTCGCCGCCGGCCGGCATCAGTGCCGGTACCGCGATCAAACGCGCCTGCGACGACATACGGACTTATTACTTCGAGGCGGTTGCTGCGCAGCCGGGCAATCTTTCATCTGCGGCAATCGAGCAGTGGTTCTGGCGTGATACCGCGGCAGCCCGCGCGCTGTTCGCGGTCCGCGATTTGTGTCTGGCCAGCGACGATCCTTCGCTGAAACCGCTGGGCAAACTCGGCCTGATTCCGCGGGCTGTTCTGGAGCGCCTGCAACCCTGAGTCCGGCAATGTCGCGATGCGGGCGCCGCGCCTCCGACATTGACCGCAAGCCTCTGATTGGGCTACATTTCCTGTCCTTTCTGCAGGGTCGCGGGCCTCATGACCAAAACCAGCAAAACACCGGCCACACCCACGTTCGAGTCTTCGCTCGCCGAGCTTGAAAAAATCGTGGAAGCCATGGAAGAGGGCCAGATGCCGCTCGAGCAGTCGCTGGCCGCCTACAAGCGCGGTGCGGAGCTGCTGAAGTTCTGTCAGGCCCAGCTGCAGGATGCCCAGCAGCAGGTGAAGCTGCTGGAGAACGGCGTGCTGAAGAATTTCGGCGTCGCCGAATAAAGCCGGCTTTTCCTTTTTCTCCCATCCATCGTGACCGCTCCTGATTTCCAGGCCTGGGCCGCCGCCGGGCAAGAACGCATCGAAACCTTCCTGCAGCGCGTGCTGCCGCTGCCGGAGATCGCCCCGCAGCGCCTGCACGCGGCGATGCGTTATGCCGCACTCGGCGCCGGCAAACGCGTGCGGCCGCTGCTGGCCTATGCTGCAGGCGAACTCTCGGGTGCCGATGTCGAGCGGGTCACCGTCGCCGGTGCCGCGGTCGAACTGATCCATGCCTATTCGCTGGTGCACGACGACCTGCCGTGCATGGACGACGACGTGCTGCGCCGGGGCAAGCCGACCTGTCACGTCGAATTCGACGAGGCCACCGCGCTGCTGGTCGGCGACGCGCTGCAGAGCCTCGCTTTCCAGCTGCTTGGCGATTACCGTCTCGCCGACGATGCCGCGGCACAACTGGAAATGGTCAAGCTGCTCGCCGCCGCCGCCGGTTCGCGCGGCATGGCCGGCGGCCAGGCGATCGATCTCGCCGCGGTCGGCAGGACGCTCAGCGTGCCCGAACTCGAATTCATGCACATCCACAAGACCGGCGCGCTGATCCGCGCCGCCGCCGTGCTCGGCGCGCGTTGCGGCAACGGGCTCAGCGAAGCCGAATTCGCGCGCGTCGACAGCTTCGCAAAATCGGTGGGCCTCGCCTTCCAGGTCGTCGACGATGTGCTCGACGCCGACGCGCCGACGGCGACGCTGGGCAAGACCGCCGGCAAGGACGCCGAGCAGGGCAAACCCACCTATGTCAGCGCAATGGGTATCACCCAGGCGCGGGCGCTGGCCGGACAGCTGCGCGAAGAAGCCCTGCAGGCAATCCGGCCTTTCGGCGACCGCGGTGCCCGGCTCGCGCAACTGGCCGATTTCATCGTGCTGCGCAAGTTCTGAGACAATGCGGCCATGAGCGGAACCATCACCCTTGAAGGCACTGGCGGACGCGAGCAGCCGAAGTACGAGTTGCTGAAATCGATCGCATCGCCGGCGGACCTGCGCCTGCTGGAGCGCAGCCAGCTGCCGCGGCTGGCCGCGGAGCTGCGCGAATACCTGGTCGAATCGGTCAGCCAGACCGGCGGCCACCTGTCGTCGAACCTGGGCACGGTGGAACTGACCATCGCGCTGCACTACGTTTTCGAAACGCCGCATGACCGCCTGGTGTGGGATGTCGGCCACCAGACCTACGGCCACAAGATACTCACCGGCCGCCGCGAAGGCATGAAAAACCTGCGCATGTGGCAGGGCCTCTCCGGTTTCCCGCAACGCACCGAATCCGAATACGACACCTTCGGCACTGCGCACTCGAGCACCTCGATCAGCGCCGCGCTGGGCATGGCGGTGGCTGCGAAGCTGAAGGGCGAGCCGCGCCGCGCGGTGGCGATCATCGGCGACGGTGCGATGACCGCGGGCATGGCTTTCGAGGCGATGAACAATGCCGGCGACATGGACGTCGACCTGCTGGTGATACTCAACGACAACGACATGTCGATTTCGCCGCCGGTGGGCGCGCTGAACAAGTACCTCGCCAAGCTGATGTCCGGGCGTTTTTACGCCGCGGCCAAGGGGCTCGGCGAAAAAGTGCTGGGCGACCTCGCGCGCCGCGCCGAGGAACACGTCAAGGGCATGGTCACGCCGGGCACGATGTTCGAGGAATTCGGCTTCAACTACATCGGACCGATCGACGGCCACGACCTCGACGCGCTGCTGCCGACGCTCAACAACATCAAGCGCCTGAAGGGTCCGCAGTTCCTGCACGTGGTCACGCGCAAGGGGCAGGGTTACAAGCTGGCCGAGGCCGATCCCATCCTCTATCACGGCGTGTCGAAGTTCGATCACAGGGCCGGCATCACCGGCGGCAAGTCCGGCGGCAAGCCGAGTTATACCCAGGTTTTCGGCGACTGGCTCTGCGACATGGCGGAGAAGGACCCGCGGCTGGTCGGCATCACGCCGGCGATGCGTGAAGGTTCGGGCATGGTGAAATTCGCGCAGCAGTATCCCAAGCGTTATTTCGACGTCGGCATCGCCGAGCAGCATGCGGTGACCTTCGCCGCCGGCATCGCCTGCGAGGGTTACAAGCCGGTGGTCGCGATCTACTCGACCTTCCTGCAGCGCGGCTACGACCAGCTGATCCACGACGTGCAGATCCAGAACCTGCCGGTGGTGTTCGCGCTGGACCGCGGCGGCCTGGTCGGGGCCGACGGCGCGACGCACAACGGCAGCTTCGACTTCTCCTACCTGCGCTGCCTGCCGAACATGACGGTGATGGCGCCGGCCGACGAGAACGAATGCCGGCAGATGCTCTACACCGCCTTCCAGATGAACACGCCGGCCGCCGTGCGTTACCCGCGCGGCGCAGGGCCCGGTGTGCGGGTGCAGAAGGAAATGACCGCGCTGCCGGCGGGCAGGGGCGAAGTGCGCCGCCGCGGCAACGGCCTGGTGGCGATCCTGTCATTCGGCTCGATGCTGGCGCCGGCGCTGGCGATCGCCGACGAGTTCGACGCCACCGTCGCCAACATGCGTTTCGTGAAACCCCTGGATGATGAGCTGGTGCGCGACCTCGCGATCACCCATTCGCTGCTGGTCACCGTCGAGGAAAACGTGGTGATGGGCGGCGCCGGCAGCGCGGTGCTCGAATCGCTGGAGCGCCAGGGCTGCACGGTGCATGTGCTGCAGCTGGGCCTGCCCGACCGCTTCATCGACCACGGTGACCCCGCGCTGCAGCTCGCCAGCGTCGGGCTTGATGCCGAGGGCATCGCGCAGTCGATCCGCAGCCGCCTCGCGGCGATGGCCGAAGGCAAGGCGCCGCAGCGGAGCTGAGCATGAGAAAAGAAAACGTGATGGACGGTTATTCCAAGATCGATCAGTACAACCCGGACACCATCCGCAGCATTTCGGAGAAATACACCGGCATCCTGCGCGACATCGGCGAGGATCCGGCCCGCGAAGGCCTGGCCAAGACGCCGGAACGCGTGGCCAAGGCGCTGCAGTACCTGACCCACGGCTACGACCTCGACCCTGCGCAAATCCTCAAGTCGGCGATGTTCACCGAGGAATACCAGCAGATGGTGATCGTGCGCGACATCGAGGTGTACTCGCTGTGTGAACACCACATGCTGCCTTTTTTCGGCAAGGCCCATGTTGCCTACATTCCGAAGGGCCGCATTGTCGGCCTGTCGAAAGTGCCGCGTGTCGTTGATGCCTTCGCGCGGCGGCTGCAGGTGCAGGAGCGCCTCACCGTGCAGATCCGCGACTGCATCCAGGACACGCTGGCGCCGGCCGGTGTCGCGGTGGTGATCGAGGCACAACACATGTGCATGATCATGCGCGGCATCCAGAAGCAGCATTCGGTGGCGACCACCTCGGCCTTCACCGGCGAGTTCAACAAGGACGTGACCCGCGCCGAGTTTTTGCGCCTGATCGCGACAAAATCCTGAAAAACTCAATAAAAACAAGTACTTACGTATATTCCCCGGCATGAGCGCCGACACCCGCAGCAGCGAATACCTGGTCGAGCAGATCCTGCCGGCAGTGCGCCGCGGCGACATGGTGATCCTCGTCGACAGCGAAGACCGCGAGAACGAGGGCGATCTTTATGTTGCCGCGGAGCGCGCGACGCCCGGGGCGATCAACTTCATGGCGGCCGAGGGCCGCGGCCTGGTGTCGCTGGCATTGACCGAAGACCGGCTGCGCACGCTGGGGCTGTCACTGATCACCGACGACAGCGGCAACCAGACCCGTTTCGGCACCGCCTTCGCGACGCCGATCGATGCGCGCGAGGGCGTGGGCTCCGGCATGTCCGCGCAGGACCGCGCACGCACCATCGCCACGGCGATCGCCGACAACGCCAAACCCGCCGACCTGATCCGCCCCGGCCGCCTGCAGACATTGCGCGCGGTGGACGGCGGCGTGCTCGCGCGGCGCGGCCACACCGAAGCCGCGGTCGATCTCGCGCGGCTCGCGGGACTGAAACCCGCCGGCGTGATCTGCGAAATCATGAACCCCGACGGCACGATGGCGCGCATGCCCGAACTCGAGGCCTTCGCCCAGAAACACAAGATCCTGATCCTGAAAATCAGCGATCTCGTCGCCTTCCGCGAACGCGAGCGCGACATCCGGCGCAAGGCCGAAACCGTGCTGCCGACCAGCAAGGCCGGCGAGTTCCGGATGATCGTCTACGCCGACAACCTCGAAAGCCAGTTGTTTGTTGCGCTGGTGAAGGGTGATGTCGATACCGGCAAGGGCGAACCGGTGCTGGTGCGCCTGCATTCGCAGTGCCTGACCGGCGACGTCTTCGGCTCCGAACGCTGCGACTGCGGCGAACAGCTCGACGCCGCGCTGCAGCGGATCGAGGAAGCCGGCCGCGGCGTGCTGGTCTACATGTTCGACGAAGGCCGCGGCATCGGGCTGCTCAACAAGATCCGCGCCTACGCGCTGCAGGACCAGGGCCAGGACACCGTCGAAGCCAACCATGCGCTGGGTTTTGCCGCCGACATGCGCGACTACAGCGCCGGCGCGCACATCCTGTCAGACCTCGGCGCGCGCCGCGTGCGCCTGATGACCAACAACCCCGACAAGGTCGCGGCGCTCGCCGACTACGGCCTGGAAGTGGTGGAACGCGTCGCGGTGGAAGTGCCGCCGCGGGAAGCCAACCGGCGTTATCTGGATACCAAGCGCAGCAAGTTCGGGCATTTGCTGGCGATGGTGGGTGGAGAGCGGGAACCCAAGAAGTAGTTTGGGTGGCAACCGATCCAAGGGTCGGAATGGTGTGTAGCCCGTAAGGAGCGAAGCGGATTACGGGGGGCCTTATGGTTCATTCGGTCATATCGCTCGTGTTCGATCTGCAGCTTGCCAACATGTGCCAAAATTGGCACAATCTCCACCAATGATGGACCGCACGAAAAAGCTGCCCGCCCGCTTTTATGTGACGCCCGCGGGCATCAGGCCGGTTCGTGAGTGGATACTGAGTCTTTCCGATGCTGACCGGCACACGATCGGCAAGGATATCCAGAAGGTCGAGTTTGGCTGGCCGCTGGGTCGTCCCCACTGTGCACCGCTCAGCAAAGGGCTGTGGGAAGTCCGCAGCAACCTGAGCGGCAACCGGATCGCGCGGGTGATTTTCTGCATGGGTGATGGCTGCATGATCCTGCTGCACGCATTCATCAAAAAGTCGCAGGCAACGCCGCAGCCGGACCTGGATTTGGCATTAAAACGGAAACGAGAGGTGACGTGATGGCACAACGCAAAAAAGGCAAGGTCAGCGAAGAGACCTTCGACGACTTTCTCGCCGAGCAGGGTTTGCTTGAGGCGGCGGAAGATCACGCGATCAAGGAAATCATTGCCGGGCAGCTTGCCGCGGCGATGAAAGAGCGCGGTTTGACCAAAAGCGCGATGGCTGCCCGCATGAAAACCAGTCGCCGCCAGCTGGACCGGCTGTTTGATCCGTCGATTCAGTCAGTGACCCTGGATACCCTGCACAGGGCTGCTGCTGCGGTGGGGCGGTCGCTGCGGATTGAGTTGGTTTGAGCCGTCTCCAGGATATTGGGTTGTGAAAAGAGTCTCGAAGGTTAGGCACACCACGAAGCGCGATCTCAATGCCGAGCTGGTATATGCGATGGCGGGTGCCAAGGCCGGCACTTGGGCGCGCAAGACGGAATTCACCAAGCGTGCCGATGGCGGCTGGCGCCGCCGCGTGGTGCGTGCCGGCACCGGACTGTCCCAGGCGCAGTTCGCGCGACTGATCGGGGTGTCGCTGCGCACGCGGCAGGAGTGGGAGCAGGGGCGCGAGCGGCCTTCAGGGCCCGCTTCGGCGCTACTTAAGATTGTGGCGAGTAATCCGGAAGTGGTGGGGGCGTTGCGCTGATTAATGATTCGGCGCAATCGTGCTTGAGCTAATCGGGCGTGCTGTTGTGGAAATGCTGCGAGGAAGAAATTGATTCCGGTAACTTTCGTTTAAAGGGATAAATTACAAAATTCCGGAAACATAAATCAGGGTAGACCGCCCCCAATTTTGTTGTCTTGCCTTAACCTTTCGAGCAGTCACCGAAAGTTCTGCTGAAATAACCTTCGGTCTTACAAGCGTTTACACATTTAGATAGCGCAGTTGCTGGGCCAAAGGGATCGGGGGGGAGAAAATCCGCGGCGTTCGAGTGTGCGCGACATTTTTTCGGTGTCGCTTTATATATGCACGCTTGTTGAATAAGTTGAATCGCGGAGCGATCCAATCCCGGCTTTACATTCTTCAATATGCATTCACCATAATAGTCAGCATCGAATTCCTGGGCAGCAAGAGCGCCTTCTGAAACGGGAAGTAATAGAGCGGCGACAATTACCTTTAACGTTGCTTGCATCTTCATGCTTTATCTCCATGCAATAGACAGGGGGGGCAAATCTGGGCGTACACAGGCGGGTCATTTCCTGTGCGTTCCAAAACTCGCGTTACCTTATTCCCAGGGTGGCCCGACCATTCGCAGACGTTTCATCGACGAGTTCAGTAAACGTCTTGCCCCACATCTTTGCTCCTCTGCTGATTTGTTGATTGACTACAGTATTGGTTACCGCAACGCATGAATCGATCGTTTCTAATAGTTTGGATGGATTCGCGTCCAGATAGGGTTTGGCTCTTGACGTGGCTGCATTGAATGCAGCAACCCGATCGCCCGGAACACGGCCATTGTTATAGTGCATGGACGTGAGGCCGATCATTGCTCTACTACCTTGAAAGACCATTACTTTTGCAGTGCCCTCGTTATTCTGAAGGAGGAACCAGTTTGCTGCGTAGGCAAAAACGCCGTTGCAGAACGCCAAATTTCTTGATGTATCATCGATTGGATAATCGGCGTGACAGGTTAGTGGCAGAGCAATTGCTATGACGACGGCCGTCAGCAATGACTTTGCGCGCACTGTTTCTCCTTTTCGCAAACGGCAACATTCCGTTCGCGGTTGTGAGTTAGAGGATGGCGGGACTGCTTTCTCAGGCTACACCGCTGCGGCGCTGGCATCAACAGTTTGACTAAAAGGCGTACATTGGCTAAACGCGCAACTGCGGCTATGCAAACGGTGGGCATCTCTTCGTAGAAGGAGATCATCATGGGCTACATGCTCTATATCAACGACAAACCCGAAGCTCCAGTAAACTCTCTGAAAGAAGCACAACATTCAGCAGTACCGCACATGCTGAATAAACCATCGCTCAGGATCGAAAGCTTTATTGCCCCAGCTCAGAACCAAACTTGGATCTACGATCACCAAATTAAAGACTGGGTTGAGCAAAAATAGACAACTCGCGGTTTTCACACAAAAAGGGGTCGGGTCTTGCGATAAATCGGGTCAGTGTAAGTTTTTAGAAACTTAAAGATTTCCCGCATTTTATTTATTTGTTCTGCGTGTTTTGCCCGTCAAACAGGTTGGATCGCAGCGAGCGCTTGTCGCCTTGCGGAGCAAGTTTTTTGATTTGCCGTATTTGTCTTGCGCTCAACGGGCCGTTGTCCGCTTCGTACTGAGGCGTAGCCTTGGTAACTGGTTTGGATGACCGGGTGTTGGATGGGGTAGTCATGCCGGGTTTCCTGGTTTTATGATGCAGAGGCTAGGAATATCGATATTAAGTATTTGATTTTATTTATATTTTAACAAAAACATCAAAATCGACGTATCAGCGTCAACGCCTGCCCATCCCGCTTGATCTCCGTCCGGTTCAGGAAACTCATGCCCAGCAGCGCGATCTTCAGTCCGTCGCCTTCAAGCACCACCGCTTCGACGGCATGCAGCGTGATGTCGCCGACCTTCACCGTGTCGAGCGTGATCCGGTAGGCCAGGGCCTTGCCGTTGGCGGTCTGGGTGTAGCCGCGCTGGCCGTTGAGGTAGTTGATGCCGAGGCGCCGCGCCTCGGCGCTGGGCAGGGCGATCGAGGTGGCGCCGGTGTCGACGAGGAATGTCACGGTGCCGCCATTGACCTGGCCCAGGGTCTGGTAATGGCCCTGCGCATCCGCGGTCAGCGTGACCGAGGGCGCGCTGCCGCTGGCGCCCGTGGGCAGGCTGACACCGCTGACCTTGTAGCCCGAGCCGAGCGCCAGCGAACGGCGTTTGCCCTGGAATTCGATGACCGCGGCGCTGCTGTCGGCGCTGATCAGTTTCACGCCTTCGGGCGAGGATTGGCCGGCGGACAACATGCGCGGTTTGCCGTCGATGACGATTTGCGCCTTGCCGCCGAACAGCGCGGAGACGCTGATGTCGGTGGCCTGAGCCGGTGCGGCAGCGAACAGAAGCGCGATGCCGGTTGTTATAAGATCATGCCATCGCATTCCGGATCCCTCCATGAAGCCCGTTGCCATTTTCCGCCACATGCCCACCGAAGGGCCGGCCTATTTTGCCACGGTCCTCGAGCGGAGGAGGATCCCGTACCGCATCATCGCCATCGATGCCGGAGAGGCGGTGCCGGCCGATGCCGCGGCCTTCGCCGGGCTCTGTTTCATGGGCGGGCCGATGAGTGTCAACGATGACCTGCCGTGGATTGCGCAGTCCTGCAGCCTGATCCGCGATGCCGTCGCGCGCGACGTGCCGGTCATTGGCCACTGTCTCGGCGGTCAACTGATGGCGAAGGCGCTGGGCGCGCCGGTGACACGCAACCCGGTCAAGGAAATTGGCTGGGGCGAAGTCGAGGTGTTGCCGACAGCCGTGACGGCGCAGTGGCTGGGCGCGGACCTGCCGTCCTTCCTGTCTTTCCACTGGCATGGCGAAACCTTTGCCGTGCCCGAAGGTGCCACCCGCATCATGGCCAGCGCGGCCTGTTCCAACCAGGCCTTCGTGATGGGCAAACATTTCGCGATGCAGTGCCATGTCGAAATGACCCCGGAGATGATCCGCGCCTGGTGCCGCGACTGGGCGAAGGAGGTCGAGGCGCTGGCCGGGCGCGTGGCCACGGTGCAGACGCCGGCGCAGATGGAGCAGGGCATCGATGACAAGGTGCGCGCGCTGAATGCGGTCGCGGACCGGATTTATGATCGGTGGGTGGAGGGGTTGGTCCGGTAATTCACCGGTAAAACTTCGCTTTCATGTGGCCCCTCACCCTAACCCTCTCCCCGCAAGTGTGCGGGGAGAGGGAATTTAATTGGATGTGATCCCCGTCCCTCATGGTTATGGGAGAGGGGTGAGCCCCGGAATTTAATCCCCTCTCCCCGTTTTTACGGGGAGAGGGTTAGGGTGAGGGGCTCCGGTAGAGCTTGTTGTTTGCCCGAGGGGTTCAGACCAGCAGCGTCCACGCCGCACCCGCCACCGCGCAGGCCCCGATAACCGGCATGATGCCGGCCTTGTAGCGCCACAGCGCGACAAAGGCGGCGACACCGATCACCAGTGACGGCCAGTCGAAGGCACCCTGCAGGCCCTGCGGCCACAACACGTGGTACGCAAAAAACACTGCAAGGTTGAGGATCACGCCGACCACGGCGGCGGTGATGCCGGTCAGCGGTGCGGTGAACTTGAGGTCGCCGTGGGTGGTCTCGACCAGCGGGCCGCCGAGCAGGATGAACATGAAACTCGGCAGGAAGGTGAAGAAGGTCACCACCGTCGCTGCCAGCGCGCCGGCGAGGAACAGGCTGTCGCCGCCGAGGAACTGCGTGGTCCAGCCGCCGACGAAGCCGACGAAAGCCACCACCATGATCAGCGGACCGGGCGTGGTCTCGCCCAGCGCGAGGCCGTCGATCATCTGCAGCGGGGTGACCCACTGGTAGTGTTCGACCGCGGCCTGGTAGACATAGGGCAGCACGGCATAGGCACCGCCGAAGGTCAGCAGCGCCGCCTTGGTGAAAAACCAGCCCATCTGTGTCAGCGGTCCCTGCCAGCCGTAGACGTTCATCAGCAGCGCCATCGCGGCACCCCACAGCGCAAGGCCGATGGCAAGTACCAGGCCGAAGCGTTTCCAGGTGAACAGCGCATGGCGGGGCGTCGGCGTTTCGTCGTCGATGACCGCGGCGCCGTAACTCTTGCCGTCGGCGCCGTGGCCGCCGCCGGTGGCGAACAGCTTGGGCGCGACCTGGCCGCCGATGTAGCCGATGATGCCGGCGCCGATGACGATCAGTGGAAAGGGCACATTCAGCGCGAACAGCGCGATGAAGGCGGCGGCGGCAATACCCCACAACACGCCGTTTTTCAGCGCGCGCATGCCGATGCGCAGCGCCGCAACGACGACGATCGCGGTGACCGCGGGCTTGATGCCGTAGAGGATGCCGGCAATCGCCGGCACGTCGCCCCAGGCCATGTAGATCCAGGACAGCGCGACCAGGATGAACAGCGAGGGCAGTACAAAGAGGCCGCCGGCGACGATGCCGCCCCGGGTCCGGTGCATCAGCCAGCCGATGTAGGTGGCGAGCTGCTGCGCCTCGGGGCCGGGCAGCACCATGCAGTAGTTCAGTGCATGCAGGAAGCGGCGCTCCGATATCCAGCGCCTTTTCTCGACCAGTTCCTGGTGCATGATCGCGATCTGCCCGGCGGGGCCGCCGAAACTGATGAAGCCGAGCTTGAGCCAGAAGCGGAAGGCATCCCAGAAGGGAATGGCTGCAGGGGGCGTGTCTTTCGGATCAGTGGCCATGGTGTTGTTTCAATCAGGAATTGGATGCCAGATCACCGCCGGCCGCGCGCCAGGCCTCGATGCCGCCTTCGAGAAACCGCGCGGGAAGTCCGCGTTCGCACAGGGCACGGGCTGCATTCTGGCTGACTTCGTGGCCATGCACGCAGTAGACGACGACCTGTTGTGCGGCCGGAAGTGCGGCGGCCCAGTCGGTGACCGTGACGGGATCGCGGCGCAGGGCGCCGGCAATACGGTCGGCGGCGTTCTGGAATACCGGTTCGCGGCGCACGTCGATGACCAGCACCGCCGGTGATTGCCGGCGCAGTTCGATCAGTTCCTGGGGGGTGATGCGCGGTGTGTTGCCTGCGTCCATGTGATCTCCTTCGCGTCGGCCGGTCAGGGCCAACAGCACACGAAGGCAGCGCTTGGACGCGGGGCGTCTGGAGCCGGGGAGTCTGCCAACGCCCCCGTAATGATGCGGAAGATTCTGTGTGATGCGAGGACCGCTGTCAATCTGCGGTGCCTAATCCCGGAAATTCTTGAACTGCAGCGGAAACTCGGTGACCGACTTGCGGATCAGCGCGATGGCGTCCTGCAGCAGGTCCTTCTTGGCGCCGGAGACGCGCACCACGTCGCCCTGGATGCTGCCCTGGACCTTCATCTTGCTGTCCTTCAGCAGTTTGACGATTTTTTTCGCGAGGTCCTGCTCGATGCCTTCGCGCACCTTTACCGGCTGCTTCATCTTGTTGCCGCTGATCGGCTCGCCGTCCTCGAGTTTGAGGCAGCGGGTGTCGACGCCGCGTTTGGCGAGTTTGGCGGTCAGCACGTCGCGGACCTGGCCCAGCTTGAAGTCGTCGTCGGCGAAGATGGTGAG
>JALHND010000086.1 GCA_022843705.1 Burkholderiales bacterium | reverse complement strand
AACCTGTTCGTGCTGACGCTGCGGCCGAAGGCTTCGGCGGCGCGTTACGCCCAGGTCTGGACCAAGGAGGGCTCGCCGCTGAAAGTGCATACCGAACGCCAGACGGTCATGCTGCGCGGCTATCTCGGCGAACGCCTGAAGCAGCCGCATGTCGTCGATTACGCGATGCGTTACGGCAAGCCCTCGATCCGCGACAAACTGGAAGCGCTGAAGGCGCAGGGCTGCGACCGCATCCTGCTGCTGCCGCTGTATCCGCAGTACTCGGCAAGCACCACGGCCACCGCCTTCAACGTCGCCTTCGCCGCCGTCAGCCGGATGCGCAACCAGCCGGCGCTGCGCACCGTCAAACATTTTCACGACCACGAGGGCTACATCAAGGCGGTGGCGCAGAGCATCAACGATGACTGGGTCAGAAACGGCCGCGGCGACCACCTGGTGCTGAGTTTTCACGGTGTGCCGCGGCGCACGCTGGACCGCGGCGACCCTTACCACTGCGAATGCCTGAAGACCGGCCGCCTGATCGCCGAACAGATCGGCCTCAAACCCGATTTCTACACTGTGGCCTTCCAGTCACGCTTCGGCCGCGCCGAATGGCTGAAGCCGTACACCGCGGAAGTGATCGCTGATCTCGCCCGGAAAAAAGTGGCCCGTGTCGACGTCGCCTGCCCCGGCTTCGTGTCCGACTGCCTGGAGACCCTGGAGGAAATCGCGATCGAAGCGAAAGTCGAGTTCCTCAAGGCCGGCGGCAAGGAACTGCACTACATCCCCTGCCTCAACGAACGCGACGACTGGCTGCACGCGCTGACTGACATCACGCTGAAGAACCTGCTCGGCTGGAACAGCAGCGCGACGCCGGACACCCTGAAGGCTGCGCGCGACCGTGCACTGCAACTAGGCGCCCGGCAATAATCCCCGGGGTTTGTTTAAAATATCAATAAAATCATATACTTATGATTTTATCTCGAGCGCCTCGATCAGCGGCTGCAGCGTCGGCAGGCATTCCAGGGAAACCACCGCCGCGCGCAGGCGCTCGCGGCCGCCGGCATCGAGCACATGTCCTGCCAGCTGCTCGAACTTCAGCGACAGCTGTGCGGCGTCGAGCGGCGCATCGGGCGAACCCGGACGATGCAGCGTTTCGCGCACGAGCCGTTCACCGCGCCGCGTCGCCAGCGTGATGCGGGTCGCGTAGCGGAAGGCATTGCCCATCGCATCAAAAGCGGCGTCGACATCGACGCGGATGCGCTTCATGTAAGCGAGTATCCGCGGATCGCCCAGCTTCGACTCGTCGAACTGGGCCACCATCGCGGCGCGCTCCAGCGCCATCACCGACAGCGCGTAATAGATGTTCATCTGCGCCGAAGCCACACCCTGCGGCACATAGGGCCAGGCCACATGGTCGCGGCAATGGGTGGTGCATTCGACAGCAATCCCCTCGATGTCGTCCGCGCACAGGCCGTGTTCCGCCATCAGCGCATCGAGCAGCGCCAACGCGGGATGGCAGGCACCGGCGGTCGCGTACGGCTTGAAGCCGAGGGCCAGGGTTTCCCATTTCACCCCCAGACCTGCGGTCAGTTCGCCAAGATCGCGACGCTCGGTCATCGAACTGAAGAAACCGCCGAAGGGTGCCTCCAGCACGTTGGTGATGCCGGTAAATCCGCGACGGGCGAGCAACGCGGCGGTCACGCCGTTTTTCGCCGCCTGTCCGGCATGCAGGCGCTTGACCATCGCGCCCTCCTGCGCCGCCATCAGGCCTGAAGCCATCGAGCCGGCGATGCCGAAGGCATGCCGAGTCTGCACGGCATCGAGGCCGAGCAGCCGCGCCGCAGTCGCGGCGGCGACAAAAACGCCGCAGACCGCCGCAGAATGGAAACCACGCTTGAAAATCTGTCCCGCGCCGGTGATGCCGACACGCAGGCCCGCCTCATAGCCGGCCACAATCGCGGTGACGAATTCGCGCCCCGACACCGGGCCGCGCCATTCGGACAGCGCCAGCGCCACCGCCACCGCAATCGAACCCGCATGCATCGATGCCCGGGTGTGCGCATCGTCGAGCTCGAAGCCGTGGCCGGCCGTGCTGTTGACCAGCACCGCCTGCGGCACCGACAGGCGCTCCGCACCGCCGACCAGCAGCGCCTGGGCCGCACCGCCCTCCTCGCGCGCAACGTCGGCAACGATGCGTGTCCAGGGCAGCGTTGACCCGAAAAGCATGCAGCCCAGGGTATCGAGCACGCAGGCCCGGGTTTTTTCGACCACCGCCGGCGGCAGCGACTCGTAACCCAGTCCGGCCACATAGGCAGCCAGCTCCGCGGTAGCGCCCGCGGTTTCGTCCGCCGCGCAATCCTTGCCCTGGTGGTTCATGGTGGTCCTCAGAGTGCGGAAATGCCGGCCTGCTTGACCACGGGCCGCCATTTTTTCTGCTCGCTCTCGAGAAACCCGATGAAGGCCTGCGGCGTTTCCGGCGACGGTAGGGCGCTGTCATGTGCCAGCAGTTCAGCAAGCTGCGGCAGCTTCAGCGCCTCGATCAGCTCGGCATAAAGGCGGTCGAACACCGGCTTGGGCGTGCCTGCACGCACCGCGAGCCCGTTCCAGATCAGGTGCTCGTAGCCGCGCACGCCGGATTCCGCAATCGTCGGCGTGTTCGGAATCAGCGGCCAGCGCTTCGCGGTGGTCACCGCGACCAGGCGCAGGCGCCCCGCCTTGATATGCGGCATCGACGACGTCGGATTGTTGAACGCGACCTGGGTTTCGCCGCTGAGCACCGAGGTGGTGGCCATGGCGCTGCCCTTGTACGGCACATGCAGGAGCTTGACCTTGGCCAGCAGGTTGAACAGCTCTCCGCCGAGATGCGAACCCCCACCCGGCCCCGAGGAACCGAAGGCAATCTGCTCCGGCCGCGCCTTCGCCAGGGCAACCAGGTCGGAAACCTTGTGCACCGGCAGTGAGGGATGGACGATCAGGCCACCCGGCGAGATGCCGATGCGGCTCATCGGCGCAAAATCGCGCAGCGTGTCAAAGGGCATCTTGGCATGGAGCAGCGGCGCCATGCTGACGTTGGTGCTGAACAGGTACAGCGTGTGGCCGTCGGCCGGCTGGGCCAGCACCAGCTGCGAAGCGATGATCGATCCGCCGCCGGGCCGGTTATCAACCACCACCTGCTGGCCCAAACGCTTGCTCAGCGCGTTGGCAACCACACGCGCCGCGCCGTCGTTACCGCCGCCCGGCGCAAGCGGCACCACCAGCCGCAGCGAGCGTTCGGGGAAATTCTGCGCTGCCGCCGGCAGGGCAGGCAGCAGGATGGCGGCAAACACCGCCCCGGCCATCGAAACAAGGGATTCAAATCGCACGGCTGCGTCCTCCGTCTACATTGATTGCACAACCATTGATCATCGCCGCCCGTGCCGAAGCCAGGAACACGGTCAGGTCAGCGACGTCTTCGGGCTTCACCACCCGCCCCATCGGCACGTCGGCGGTCAGTTCCTTCTCGGCCTCGGCGAGAGGGATGTTTTTCTCCTTCGCCCGGATGCCGACCAGTTCGGTCCAGCGGCCGGTATCGGTCGAGCCCGGACAGATTGCATTGACGGTCACGCCGGCAGGGCCGAATTCGTTGGCCATCGCCTTGGTGATGCTCAGTGTGCCGAGATTGATCGGCCCCGACATCACCTGCACGCCGTGCGGCTCGCGGCCCCGCGTGCCCGACATGTGGATCACACGGCCCTGGGTCGATTTTTTCAGATACGGCATGGTCTCGCGGGTCATGCGGATCAGGCCCAGCGGCTTCACCGCGAAGTACTCCTCCCACAGGTGATCCGGGATTTCGGCGAGACGGCCGCGGTAGGCACCGCCCGCGCAGTTGACCAGGATGTCGACGCCACCCAGTTCGGCGACCGCCTTCTCCACCGCGGGCTTGATGGCCGCGGCGTCGGCCACGTCCAGTTCGACGGCCGCGATGCGCAATTGCGGGTATTTGCCGCGCAACTCGGCCGCCGCAGCGTTGATGCGCGCCATGTCGCGGCCGAACAGGCCGAGGTTGACACCCTCCGCCGCCAGCGCGAAGGCAATCGAGCGGCCGATGCCGCGGCTGGCGCCGGTGATGAATGCAGTGCGCCCCTTCAGGTTCAGATCCATTGCGTCTCCATGATTTTGAGTCCGTAATGCGTCAATGGCTGCGGCTCCGCAGCGGGACCGGACTTGAGCCGCGAATATAATAGGCAGGCACCCACCCCGGTAAAGCGAAATATGTTTGCCCTGCCCCAATTTATTTTCATCTTGCGCTGCGGATGTCGACCGGCCTGCCGCCGCTGAACACCCTCGTCGCCTTCGAGGCTGCAGCGCGGCTGCAGAGCTTCGCCAGGGCGGCGCGCGAACTCTGTGTCACCGCCAGCGCGGTGAGCCATCGCATCAAGCTGCTCGAACAGCATTACGACACCCGGTTCTTCATCCGCAACAAGCAGAACCTGACGCTGACGCATGAAGGCACGGTGTTCCTCGAGGCCGTGCTCGATGCGCTGCTGATCCTGCGCTCCGCCTCCTCCCGCCTGGCACGGGACCGGCACAAGACCATCCGCATCAATGTCTCGACCGCGCTCGCCAACAAGTGGCTGGCCCACCGCCTGCACGGTTATTACGAGCGGCACGGCGACGCCCGCCTCGAAATCCGCGCAGTGCACCATACGGCGCTCAATGAACTCGCCGACCTGCGCTCCGGTGAAGTCGATCTTGCCATCCGCTACTGCCGGAACGGCGACTGGCGCGGCTTCAGGAAAACCCGGCTGATGCCGGTGCGCATTTTTCCGGTCTGCAATCCCGCTTACAAAACCCGCCACCGGCTGAAAACGCCGCGGGATCTGGTGAATGCCACGCTGCTGCGGTCGCCGCGTGATCCCTGGGCACAGTGGTTCCGCGGTGCCGGCCTGAAAAATCCGCCGCCGGCTCAGGGCACCGAATTCAGCGATGCCGGCCTCCTGCTCAGTGCGGCAATCGGCGGCCAGGGCGTGGCGCTTGCCCGCGACGTGCTGGTGGAGGAAGACCTGGCCGTCGGCCGGCTGGTGCGGCTGTTCGGGCACAGCATGCCAGCCGACCGGTCCTATTACGCGCTGTATCCGGCCGGCAAGACCCTGCAGCCCGAGGTGGCGGCGCTGGTGAAATGGCTGATCGAGGAGTCACAAAGCCGTCGCAGCTGAAGCATCCCGGCCGTGCAGCACGGCAGCAGCCTTCTCCAGCAACTCGGCGCGTTCATCCGCAGCACGCCGCATCAGTGCCACACGCCACAGCGGGAACAGATTGTTTTCCTCGCGGTATTCATGCTTCGCCAGCGTGCCGGACAGGATCGCGCAATAAACCGCCAGCTCGGAACCGTCTACGGGTTCGGTCGCCAGCACTTCCTCCACCAGCGCAAGCTGCTGCGCGATTTCGCCGTGTTCACGCAGCATCACCGCCGGCGGTTCGTCAGCCGCGGCCCGCGACGCGCCGAGACGCATGGCCAGTTCGCCGTCCTCGAAACCGACATGCCGTTTCAGGGCCCCCGCGAATTCCCGCAGCAGCGGCACTGCTGCGGCGGCATCCCCCCGGTTGAGCAGCGACAACACCCGCGCCAGCAGTCCGTCAATGCGTTTGTGGTCAGCCGCCAGCAGCGCCAGCACGTCGGCCGGCGCGGCATCCCCGCGGTGGCGCACGGTGACGCGCCAGGCGCCATCGGCCTCGACTACGTCCCAGATCAGGTTCTCGCGCAGCTGAAGGTTGAGGCTCGCCATCAGCAGCGCGGCGTTGGCGGGCAGCAGCAAGGTCACCGCGGCGCCCGGACGGACGTTTCTGACCCGCTCCAGCGCCGCGCCGGTCAGATCGGCAGAACGTTCGCCGCGGAGGTCGTGGATATCGGCCGGCATGGTCATAAGGACAATAAAAACAGGCGGTTATAAATTTTTCTCCAGCCCTTGAAATCATCAGGGCTGCCCCAAGATGCAAACGGTTCAACCATCAACAGACGCAAAACATCATGTCGCAGGAATCGCTGGACCAGAAACCCGAGAATACCGCCGAACCGGCTGCCGACCACAAGCCGGCGCCGGAGGTCATGCCCTCGACCGAAGAACTGCTGCGCAAGGCCGAGCTCGACGCCCAGGAACATCACGACGCCTGGCTGCGCGCCAAGGCCGAGACCGAAAACATCCGCAAACGCGCCGTGGTCGACGTCGCCAACGCCCACAAGTATGCCGTGGAGAGTTTCGCCACCGAACTGCTGGCCGTGCGCGACAGCCTGGAAGCCGCGCTGGCGGTGGAAACCGCCACCGTCGAAAACCTCAAAAGCGGCGCCGAACTGACGCTGAAGCAGCTCACCGCGGCCTTCGAAAAATTCAAACTCGCCGAAGTCAATCCGGCCGGCCAGAAGTTCGACCCGCACCGCCACCAGGCCATCAGCATGGTCGAGTCGGATGCCGAGCCCAACACCGTGGTGCAGGTGCTGCAGAAGGGTTATGTGCTGCACGACCGCGTGGTGCGGCCGGCGCTGGTCACCGTCGCCAAGGCCCGGGACGCTTGAAAACCCTGCGTCCAGCCCCAGTTATCCAATCAAGTCAGCCGGCCTGAGCGTTTATAAATTATTGAATAAAATCAATGATTTATGAATAACCGGCGCAACAATTTCTGAAGAACGAGGTAAAGACATGGGCAAGATCATAGGCATCGACCTGGGCACCACGAACTCCTGCGTGGCGGTGATGGAAAACGGCCAGCCGAAGGTCATCGAAAACTCCGAGGGCGCGCGCACCACACCGTCGATCGTCGCCTACATGGACGACGGCGAAGTGCTGACCGGCGCGCCCGGCAAACGCCAGGCGGTGACCAACCCGAAAAACACGCTGTATGCCGTGAAACGGCTGATTGGCCGGCGCTTCGAGGAAAAGGAAGTGCAGAAGGACATCGACCTGATGCCCTACAAGATCGTCAAGGCCGACAACGGCGACGCCTGGGTGGAAGTGCGCGGCAAAAAAATTGCCGCGCAGGAAGTCTCCGCGCAGGTACTGATCAAGATGAAGAAAACCGCCGAGGACTACCTCGGCGAGCCGGTCACCGAAGCGGTGATCACGGTGCCCGCCTACTTCAATGACTCGCAGCGCCAGGCCACCAAGGACGCCGGCCGCATCGCCGGTCTCGACGTCAAGCGCATCATCAACGAGCCGACCGCGGCCGCGCTGGCTTTCGGCATGGACAAGAAAAAGGGCGACCGCAAGATCGCCGTCTATGACCTCGGCGGCGGCACTTTTGACGTGTCGATCATCGAAATCGCCGAAGTCGAAGGCGAGCACCAGTTCGAGGTGCTGTCGACCAACGGCGACACCTTCCTCGGCGGCGAGGACTTCGACCAGCGGCTGATGGATTACCTGTGCGATGAGTTCAAGAAGGAATCCGGCGTTGACCTGAAAAAGGACATGCTCGCGCTGCAGCGCCTCAAGGACGCGGCGGAAAAAGCCAAGATCGAGCTGTCGTCTTCGCAGCAGACCGAGATCAATCTGCCGTACATCACGGCCGACCAGTCGGGCCCGAAACACCTGGCGATCAAGATCACCCGTGCCAAGTTCGAAGCACTGGTGGAAGACTTGATCCAGCGCACGATCAAGCCCTGCGAAGTCGCGGTCAAGGATGCCGGCGTCAAGCTCTCCGACATCGAGGACGTGATCCTGGTCGGCGGCCAGACGCGCATGCCGAAGGTGCAGGAAGCGGTGAAGGCCTTCTTCGGCAAGGAGCCGCGCAAGGACGTCAACCCCGATGAGGCGGTGGCCGTCGGCGCCGCGATCCAGGCCGGCGTACTGAAGGGCGACGTCAAGGACGTGTTGCTGCTCGACGTGACCCCGCTGTCGCTGGGCATCGAGACGCTGGGCGGCGTGATGACCAAGCTGATCCAGAAAAACACCACGATCCCGACCAAGGCCTCGCAGGTGTTCTCGACCGCCGAAGACAACCAGAACGCGGTGACCATCCACGTGCTGCAGGGCGAACGCGAAATGGCCAAGGCCAACAAGTCGCTGGGCCAGTTCAACCTGACCGACATCCCGCCCTCGCCGCGCGGCATGCCGCAGATCGAGGTCACCTTCGACATCGACGCCAACGGCATCCTGCACGTGTCGGCCAAGGACAAGGCCACCGGCAAGGAGAACAAGATCAAGATCCAGGCCAGCTCGGGCCTCTCCGAAGAGGAGATCCAGCGCATGGTCAAGGACGCCGAGGCCAATGCCGAGGAAGACAAGAAGCTGCGCGAGCTGGTCGACACCCGCAACCAGGCCGACGCGATGATCCACAGCGTGAAGAAGACGCTGGCCGAACACAGTGACAAGGTCGACGCCGGTGAAAAAGGCAAAATCGAGGCCGCGCTGAAGGACCTTGAGGAAACGATCAAGGGCGACGACAAGGAAGCCATCGAAGCCAAGACCCAGGCGCTGGCCCAGGCTTCGCACAGGCTGGCCGAGCAGATGTACAAGGAACAGCAGGCCCAGGCCGGTGCTGCGCAGCCCGGCGGCGAAGCGCCGAAGGCGGATGCCGGCAAGAAGGACGACGGCAACGTGGTCGATGCGGAGTTTGAAGAGGTAAAGGACAAGAAATAACTGCGTGAGTAGCAAGGCGTGAGGGGTGAGGGGAAAAATCTCTTCACCCCCTTTGCTTTTATGCGCCTTACGCCTCCCGCCTAACGCTTCACGAAAAGCAAATGGCCAAAAAAGACTATTACGAAGTGCTCGGCGTCAATCGCGATGCCTCCGAGGACGAGCTGAAGAAGGCGTACCGCAAGCTCGCGATGAAATGGCATCCGGACCGCAATCCGGACAACCCCAGGGCCGAAGAGCATTTCAAGGAAGCCAAGGAAGCCTACGAGGTCCTGACCGACGCGCAGAAACGCGCGGCTTATGACCAGTTCGGCCATGCCGGCGTCGACCCCTCGGCGGCAGGTGGCGCCGGTGCGGGCGCCGGTTTCGGCGGCTTCGCCGATGCCTTCGGCGACATCTTCGGCGACATCTTCGGCGGCGCCGGCGGCGGCGGGCGCGGCCGCTCGACCGTCTACCGCGGCGCCGACCTGCGCTACAACCTTGAAGTCACGCTGGAGGACGCCGCACGCGGCACCGAGACGCGCATCCGCATTCCGGCGATGGAGGAATGCGAAACCTGCCACGGCAGCGGCGCCAAGCCGGGCACACAGCCCACCACCTGCACGACCTGCGGCGGCCACGGCCAGGTGCGCATGCAGCAGGGATTCTTCTCGATCCAGCAGACCTGCCCGCGCTGCCACGGCACCGGCAAGATGGTGGCCAACCCCTGCGGCAGTTGCTCCGGCAGCGGCCGTGTCAAGAAACACAAGACGCTGGCGGTGAAGATTCCGGCGGGTGTCGACGAGGGCGACCGCATCCGCCTGTCGGGCGAAGGCGAAGCCGGTGTCAATGGCGGGCCTTCGGGCGACCTCTACGTGGTGATCCAGATCAAGCCGCACGGCGTTTTCACCCGCGACCACAACGACCTGCATTGCGAGATGCCGGTGTCCTTCACCACCGCGGCGCTGGGCGGGGAAATCGAGATTCCGACGCTCGACGGCTACGCGAAAATAAAGATTCCCGCGGAAACCCAGAGCGGCAAGGTGTTCCGGCTGCGCGGCAAGGGCATCAAGGGCGTGCGTTCGACCACCCACGGCGACCTGCTGTGCCACGTCGTCGTCGAAACCCCGGTCAACCTGACCGCGCGGCAGAAGGAACTGCTGCAGGAATTCGAGACCATCAGCAACAAGGACACCGCGCGCCACAACCCGCGCGCGAATTCGTGGATGGACCGGGTCAAGGCGTTTTTCGCGGAGTGATCACGCGGGAAGGGGGAACATTCCCCGATAAAAAGCCGGCGCATGCGCCGGCTTTTTTTATGCTTGCGGAACCGCCTACTGCTGCTGCAGCCTGCTGTCCACCACCACCCTGGTGTACTTGGCGATTTCCGACCTGATGTAATTGCCGAACTCCGCGGCACTGCCGCCCAGCGGGTCGGCGCCGAGGGCCGCCAGCCGCTGCTGCACATCGGGCAGCTTCAGCGCCTTGTTCATGTCGGCGTTGAGGCGGCTGACCGCGGCGGCAGGCGTGCCCGCAGGCAGCACCGAACCGTACCAGTTGATCATGTCGTAACCCGCGACGCCGGACTCCGCCACCGTCGGCACCTCGGGCAGTGCCGGATTGCGTTTGGCGCTGGTCACCGCAATGGCCCGCATCTTGCCCGACTTGATATGCGGCACCGCGACCGGCGCGGTGTTGAAACCGAGCTGCACCTCGCCCGAGATCAGCGCCAGTGCCGAGGGCGCGCCGCCCTTGTACGCCACGTGCGTCATGCCGGTCTTGGTCATGCCCTTGAACATTTCCGCCGCGATGTGTTCCGGGCTGCCGTCGCCGGAGGAGGCGTAGTTGATCGGCCTGGCTTTCGCCAGCGCGATCACGTCAGCCACGGTTTTCGGCGTTGAAGACGGCGGCACCACCACGAACATCGGCACCGAGGAGATGTTGATCAGCGGCGTGAAATCCCGCACCAGGTCATAACCGAGTTTTTTGTACAGCGGCTTGCTGATCGCATGCGACACCGAAATCATCATCACCGTGTGGCCGTCGGGGGATGCCTTGGCGGCAATCTCGGCGGCAAGGTTGGCATTCGCCCCGGGGCGGTTGTCGACAATGACCTGCTGCCCCAGGCTTTCCGTCAGCTTCATCGCGACCGTGCGCGCCATGATGTCGGTGCCCCCGCCCGGTGCGTAACCGACCAGGAACCGGATCGGCTTGGCCGGAAAGGCCTGGGCGGATGCACCGGACGCGACGGCCAGTCCGGTCAGCACGGCGCCTGTAATGACTGCATTTTTCATCGTTATTCCCCTCCCCCGGACCGCTTGCGGATTCAGGCCACGGCGACCTGGACTTCGCTGCTGCGCAAATGTTTCACCACCGCTTCGGCGAAGCCGCGGGTATTGCCGCGGCCGCCCAGATCGCCGGTGCGCGCCCCGGGATCGGCCAGCGCCGCATCCACCGCTGCCTGGATCGCGCGGCAAGCCTGCTGGAAAGCCGGCTTGTCGTGGCGGATGCCCAGCCATTCGAGCAGCATGCCGGCCGACAGGATCATGCCGGTCGGATTGGCGATGCCCTTGCCGGCAATATCCGGCGCCGAACCGTGGCCGGCATTGGCAATGGCGTGTTTGTCGCCGGCGTTGATCGCCGCCGCCAGGCCCAGTCCGCCGGACAGCGCAACCGCCAGGTTGGACAGGATGTCGCCGAACATGTTGCTGATCAGGATCACGTCATGGCGCTCCGGCCGGCTGTAGATGTCGGCCGCCATCGCGTCTATGTCCATTTCGCGCAGCGTGATGTCCTTGTGCGTCTTGGACAGCGCATAGGCCGGATCCATGAACAGGCCGTCGCTCATCTGCAGCACATGGCGCTTGCCGACAACGGTGACGCGTTTGCTGCGCCGCGCCGCGTATTCAAAAGCGACCCTGGCGATGCGCTCCGAACCCTGGCGGGTGATCTTGCGCACCGACAGCGCGACGTCCTCGGTCGGCATGAACTCGCCGTTGCCCTGGAACATCGTGCGGTCGGAATAAAAACCCTCGGTATTCTCGCGCACGATCAGCACGTCGAGGCCGCGGCGCGCATCGGGCATGCCGGCGCGGCTGCGCGCCGGGCGCAGGTTGGCGTAAAGGTCGAGGCGCTTGCGGATGGTGCCCGGAATGTTGATGCCGCCCTCCGCCAGCGGCGGATAGTCGGTCATGCCGCAGGGGCCGACGATCACGCCGTCGGCGTCCGCCGCCGCCCGGAAGGCGGCTTCGGTCAGCGTGCTCCCGTGTTTGCGGTGGCTGGCCATGCCGACCTCGACCTCGGTGAAACGCAGCCCCAGCGAAAATTCGGCATCCGCCGCCTGCACCACCGCCATCGCTGCGGCAACGATTTCCGGGCCTATATCGTCGCCCGCCATGACCACCAGATTCATGATTGTTCCCTGTTGTTGAATACTCGTCATTCAGCCTTGATGTTCGCTTCCCTGACCACCAGTGACCAGCGCTGGAAATCCTTCTGGATGCGTTCACCGAATTTCTGCGGCGTGCCGCCGGTCTGGATCATGCCCTGGCCCTCGAGATTCTTTTTCATCTCCGGATCCTGCAGGGCCTGGTTGATGGCAGCGTTGAGCCGGTCAATCGCCGCCTGCGGCGTGCCACGCGGCGCCATCGCGCCAAACCAGAGCTCGACCTCATAGCCGGGGAGAGTTTCCGCAACCGTCGGCACTTCGGGCAGGGAATGCCAGCGCTGCGCCGTCGTCACCGCCAGGGGGCGCAGGCGACCGGTCTTGAAGTGCGGCACCACCGGCAGCAGGCTGCCGACGATGATCGGGGCCTGTCCCGAGAGCAGGTCGGTCATCGCCGCACCGGTGCTCTTATACGGGATATGGATCATCCTGATCTTGGCCATCACGTTCATCAGTTCGGTCGCCAGATGGGTCAGACCGCCGACGCCGCTGGAGGCATAAGGCAGCTGGCCGGGCCTGGCCTTGGCCAACGCAATCAGTTCCTTCAGGTTTTTCGACGGCAACGACGGATGCACCGTGACTACAAACGGCGTGATGCCGAACTCGGCCACCGGGATGATGGAATTGATCGGATCAAAGGCCGGCTTGTGGGTGGCTGAACTGGCGGAAAAACTGCCGGACATCATCATGATGGTGTAACCGTCGGGCGGCGCCTTGGCAACCGCCTCCATGCCGATGATGCCGCCGGCGCCGCCGCGGTTGTCGACAACAAACTGCTGGCCCAGCGTCGCAGTCAGCTTGTTCGAAACCTGGCGCGCAGTCAGGTCACTCCCACCGCCCGGCGCAAAGGGCACGATGACCCTCACCGGCTTGGCCGGGTACTGCTGGGCCATGACCTGAATTGCAGACAGCGGAAACGCGCCGATTGCAGCGGCGCACAGGATGGAACGGATTGCCGTTTTGTTCATGACTCCTCCAGGGACGGGCTTCGGATGCAGATCGCCGCTTTCCGGCACATGCGCCTTTCAGGGCGCTCTTTTTTTGCACATCCAGTATTGCATATCCGCGACGCCGTACGGCACGGCGCCCGGGGGAAACCCGCCCGGGCGCCGTAACCAAGTCACTGCCAAAATCAATAAAATATTCAATAAAATCAAGTATTTATTGTGATTCTCACTCACACCCGGTATTTTTCGATCGCTTTCCAGTCGATCTCGAAACCGAATCCCGGCAGATCATTCATGTGCACCCGGCCGTCCCTGACCTGCGCGCGCTCGGTGAACATCTCGAACCACAGCGGATCACGATCGGCGTTGCCGTGTGATTCGACACCAAAGCCCAGCCGCGGGAAGGCCGA
>JALHND010000085.1 GCA_022843705.1 Burkholderiales bacterium | reverse complement strand
CACTCCTACGGCAAGACGGCGACTTTCATGCCGAAACCGGTCGTCGGCGACAACGGTTCGGGCATGCACGTGCACCAGTCGGTGTGGAAGGGCGGCCAGAACCTGTTCAGCGGCAACGGTTATGCCGGCTTGTCCGAACTCGCGCTGTACTACATCGGCGGCATCATCAAGCATGCCCGTGCGCTGAACGCGATCACCAATCCGGGCACCAACTCGTACAAGCGCCTGGTCCCGGGCTTCGAGGCGCCGATCAACCTGGCCTACTCCGCGAAAAACCGCTCGGCTTCGATCCGCATTCCGCACGTTGCCAGTCCGAAGGCGCGCCGCATCGAAGTGCGTTTCCCCGATCCGACGGCCAATCCGTACCTGGCCTTCTCGGCGATGCTGATGGCCGGTCTCGACGGCATCCAGAACAAGATTCATCCCGGCGATGCCGTGGACAAGAATCTGTATGACCTGCCGCCGGAAGAAGCGAAGAAGGTTCCGAATGTCTGTTCTTCGCTGGACATGGCACTGGATTACCTCGACAAGGATCGCGAGTTCCTGACCCGCGGCGGCGTGTTCTCCAACGACATGATTGATGCCTACATCGATCTGAAGATGGAAGAGGTCACCGCGTTCCGCATGACCACGCATCCGCTCGAGTTCCAGCTCTACTACAGCCTCTGATCGCGGCTGCGCTCCGGCAAAAGGGCGGGCCTGTGTCCGCCCTTTTGTTTTTCTGCCGGATTGCGGTTTTTTCTTTACTGACATAGACTTAACCGATACCTCTTCATGTTGCGGGTCAACCACGCAGCCACCGTTCCCGTTGCGGGAAATGCCGGCTTTGTTGCAGGTTCAACCGAGGCTATCGATGCGCTTGCTGATGCTTTTTGCGGTTTTGCTGGGAATGTCGGCGACGGTCCGCGCCGATATCTGGGAGTGCGTCGACAGCAGCGGCAACAAGCGTTTCACCAACCTGAAATCCGAGTCGGCAGGCTGCAAACCGATGAATCTGCCCCCGGTGTCGACCGTGCCTGCGCCCAAGCCGCAGGCGCCCGCCAGGGGTGCGGAGCCCAAACCCCAGGCTGCGACGCCCGGCAGCTTTCCCAAGGTCGATGCGCCGACGCAGCAGCAACGCGACGCAGAGCGGCGCAAGATACTCGAGCAGGAACTGGCCAACGAGCAGAAGCTGCTCGACCAGGCGAAAAAGGAGCTCGCCGAGCAGGAGGCCGTGCGGCTCGGCAGCGAGCGCAATTACCAACGCGTGCTGGACCGTCTGGAGCCTTTCCAGAAAAAGGTTGCGCTGCACGAGGGCAACATCGCGAATCTGCGCAAGGAAATCGGCGCGCTGCGCTGACACTCAGGCCGGGCGGATACCGGCCGTCATCCGGCATCCGTGCCGGTTTCCGGTTCCTGTCTGACTGCCCCGTCCGGGGCGCCCCGGCTGGCGTGCTTTTTGCTCCTGCACGTGATGAACTCCGGCCATGAATCACACCGTGCTGAGCGGGCTCGATCTGCTCGCCACGGCCGTGGTCGTGGTGGATGACCAACATGCCGTGATCCACATGAATCCCGCCGCGGAAAACCTGTTTGAAGCCTCGGTCACCAACGTCGCGGGCCTGACGCTTGAGCGCCTGTTCGGCGACAACGCCGTGTTGGCTTCGGCGATCAGTTATGCGCAGGCCAACAACTGCAGTTACACCGAACACGAGGTCGAACTCGCGGTCAACGGCAGGCTGCGGCTGAACCTGGCCTGCACGGTCAGTCCGACGGACCTGGGGGACGAAATGTCGGGCATCCTGCTCGAGTTCCGCCAGATCGACCGCCAGCTGCGCGTCGAACGCGAGGCGCGGCTGCTGGAGCAGAGCCAGGCGCACCGTGAACTGATCCGCAACCTTGCGCATGAAATCAAGAATCCGCTGGGCGGCATCCGCGGTGCGGCGCAACTGCTCGACCGGGAGCTCGAGCGGCCGGAGCTGCACGAGTACACCCAGGTCATCATCAAGGAGTCCGACCGCCTGCAGTCGCTGATGGACCGGCTGCTGACGCCGCACCGCCTGCCCCTGCCGGGCCCGGTCAACATCCACGAGGTGCTGGAACGCGTGCGCAGCGTGATCCTTGCCGAGTTTCCGGGCATCCGCGTGCGCCGCGACTACGACACCAGCATGCCGCTGCTGACCGGAGACCGTGAACAGCTGATCCAGGCGGTGCTCAACATCGCGCGCAATGCCGCGCAGGCGATCCGCGGCAGCAGCATGGATATCACCACTGGCGAGATCCGGCTGAAGACGCGCATTGCGCGCCAGGTGACGCTGGCACGCCGCCGTTACCGGCACGCAGTGCAGCTGGAGATCATCGACAACGGCCCGGGCATTCCCGAGCAGATGCGCGAGCGCGTGTTCCAGCCGCTGATCTCCGGACGCGAGGGCGGCAGCGGGCTGGGCCTGACCATCGCACACAACTTCGTCACCCAGCACCAGGGTGCCATCACCTTCGAAACCGCGCCGGGCAGGACCTGCTTCACGCTGCTGCTGCCGGTGCAGGACGATACACGCGCAGCGCGGCAGGCCGAGCGCATGCCGCCTGCCTCCCGAACCCAATGAATGATTGCGAAATGCCATGAAACCAGTCTGGATCATTGACGACGACCGCTCGATACGCTGGGTGTTCGAGAAGGCGCTGACCCGCGAGAACATCGCCTTCAAGGTGTTTTCCTCGGCGCGCGAAGCGCTGGCCGCCCTCGACGTGGAGACCCCGCAGGTGGTGGTCAGCGACATCCGCATGCCGGGTGAGTCCGGCCTTGAACTGCTGCAGCAGGCCAAGGCGCGGCATCCGTCGCTGCCGGTGATCATCATGACCGCCTACTCCGACCTCGAAAGCGCGGTGACGGCCTTCCAGGGCGGTGCCTATGAATACCTGCCCAAACCCTTCGACGTCGATCATGCGGTCGAGCTGATCCGCCGCGCGATGGATGAGAGCGTGCGCCAGGACACCACGGGCGAGGTCAGCGAATCGGTGCCGGAAATACTCGGCCAGGCGCCGGCGATGCAGGAGGTGTTCCGCGCTATCGGCCGCCTGTCGCAGTCGCATGCGACAGTGATGATCACCGGCGAGTCGGGTACCGGCAAGGAACTGGTGGCGAGCGCGCTGCACCGCCACAGCCCGCGCGCCGGGCGGCCGTTCATCGCCATCAATACCGCCGCAATTCCCAAGGAACTGCTGGAGTCCGAGCTGTTCGGCCACGAGCGCGGCGCATTCACCGGCGCCCAGAACATGCGCCGCGGCCGTTTCGAGCAGGCCGAGGGCGGCACATTGTTCCTCGACGAGATCGGCGACATGCCGCAGGAACTGCAGACGCGGCTGCTGCGCGTGTTGTCCGACGGGCATTTCTACCGCGTCGGTGGCCATCAGCCGATCAAGGCCAATGTGCGGGTGATCGCGGCGACCCACCAGGACCTGGAGGCGCGGGTGAAGCAGGGGCTGTTCCGCGAGGACCTGTTCCACCGGCTCAACGTCATCCGCCTGCGCCTGCCGGCCCTGCGCGAGCGGCGCGAGGACATTCCGCTGCTGGCGCGTTATTTCCTGCAGAAAAGTGCGCGCGAACTGGGTGTCGAACCGAAACGCCTGGCCGAAGCGACGCTTAAGTACGTTGCCGTGCAGGATCTGCCGGGCAATGTGCGCCAGCTCGAGAACCTCTGCCACTGGCTGACGGTGATGGCGCCCGCGGCGACCATCGAGGTCAAGGATCTGCCGCCGGAAATGCGTTCGCAGTCGGCGACCGCCGGCGCCGATGACTGGGTGGCGGCGCTCGGCCGCGAAGCCGAACTGCGCCTGCATCGCGGCGAGACGGGCATCATGGACGAGTTGACCCGCCAGTTCGAGAAGGCGCTGATCCTGAAGGCGCTGGCACAGACCGGTGGCCGCCGCATCGAGGCGGCGCAACTGCTCGGACTGGGCCGCAACACGCTGACGCGGAAAATCCAGGAATTGAAAATCGAGGCCGGACGCGGCGAGGAAGCGTAGTAGTATTTCCCGGAGCATTGCTGCCCCGGGAGGCCGTTGATCATGGCGAGTTACGATTTTGATCTGATCACCATCGGTGGCGGATCGGGCGGAGTGCGCGCCAGCCGCATGTCCGCTGCACATGGCGCCCGGGTGGCGCTGATTGAGTCGGGCCCCCTTGGCGGCACCTGTGTCAATGTCGGATGCATTCCCAAAAAACTTTTTTCCTACGCGGCACACCTCGCCTCCGATATCGATGATGCCCGTGGTTTTGGCTGGTCGGTGGACGGCGCCCGTTTCGACTGGAAAACGCTGCTCGCCAACAAGGATCGCGAGATCACACGGCTCAACGGCGTCTATGCCAGGGTGCTGCAGGACGTAGGCGTCAAGGTCATCGCCGGCCGCGCCCGCGTCCTTGATCCACATACCGTCGCGGTTGGTGACCAAACGCTGATCGCCGCACACCTGCTGATCGCCACCGGCGGACGCGCGGTAAAACCCGATATCGCGGGGGCGGATCTGGGCATCACCTCCGACCAGGCGTTCCATCTCGATGCCCTGCCGCGCCGCGCGATAGTTGTTGGCGGGGGCTACATCGCCGTCGAGTTCGCGTCGATCTTCAACGGTCTGGGTGTGTCAACGACCTTGCTGCACCGGGGTCCGCAGTTGCTGCGTGGTTTTGATCCGGATCTGGGCCGGGTGCTGGCCGAAGAGCTGGCGCAACACGGCATCACGCTGGTGCTGGAGCAGACTCCCGCCGGACTGACGCGCGAGGAAGACGGCTTGCGGCTGATGCTGGCCTCCGGGCGCAGCATCGATACCGACCTGGTGATGTTTGCCACCGGTCGCCTGCCGAACGTCGCCGGGTTGGGGCTGGAGGAGGCCGGGGTGAAGCTGGCGAAGAACGGCGCGATACAGGTCGATGATTTTTATTGCAGTTCGGTGCCGTCGATACACGCCATCGGTGACGTGATCGACCGCGTGCAGCTGACGCCGGTGGCGCTGGCCGAGGGCATGGCACTGGCGCGCACCCTGTTCGGGAATGACCCCGCCAGGCTGGATTACAGCAATATTCCCACGGCGGTATTCAGCCATCCCAATATCGGCAGCGTCGGGCTGACTGAAGCCCAGGCCCGTGAAAAACACGGCCCGGTGGATATTTACCGCACCCGTTTCCGCCCCCTGAAGGCGACGCTGTCCGGGTCTGCGGAGCGGGTGTTCATGAAGCTGGTGGTGGCGCGCGATTCCGGCCGTGTGCTGGGTGCGCACATGGTGGGCGCCGAGGCCGGTGAAGTCATCCAGGGACTCGCCGTGGCCCTCAATTGCGGCGCGACCAAGGCACAGTTCGATGCAACCCTGGGCATCCACCCGACCACCGCGGAGGAGTTCGTCACCCTGCGAGAACGCGACCCGGCGTGAGCCGGGTCAGGCGAATTCGGCGATGACCGGCGCGTGATCCGAGGGGCGCTCGTTGCGCCGCGGCTCGCTGTCGATGCTGCAGGATCTGCAACTGGCGGCCAGCGCACCGGAGGCAAGGATATGGTCGATGCGCAGTCCCATTTTCCGCCGGAAAGCCTGCATCCGGTAATCCCACCAGGTGAATGATTTTTCCGGCTGCTCGAACAGGCGGAAGGTGTCCTGCAGGCCGAGACCGGTCAGCTGCACAAACGCCGCGCGTTCGGCGTCGCTGCAGAGCACCTTGCCCGCCCAGGCCTGCGGATCATGCACATCGCGGTCTTCAGGGGCGATGTTGAAATCGCCGAGCAGTGCCAGCGAGGGATGTTGTGCCATTTCCTGGCGCAGCCAGGCGGTCAGCGCGGCCAGCCATTCGAGCTTGTAGCGGTACTTGTCCGATTCGACGGACTCGCCATTCGGCACATAGGCGCAAACGACGCGCACACCGCTGATGGTTGCCGTGGTGACGCGTTTTTGCGGATCGTCAAAGCCGGGTATGCCGTGGACGGCGGCATTGACGGGCTGCCGGGTCAGTATCGCCACGCCGTTGTAGGTTTTCTGGCCGCTGAACGAGGCGTGGTAACCCGCGGCCTCGATTTCAGCCAGCGGGAATTTGGCGTCTTCGGTCTTGGTTTCCTGCAGGCACAGCGCGTCCGGCTGGTGGGCGGCCAGCCAGTCCAGAACCTGCGGCAGGCGTACCTTCAGCGAGTTGACGTTCCAGGTGGCCAGCTTCATTGTGCCGGCGCGGACGGCGGCGGCACGTCCTGTTCGCCGGGCAGCAGCGGGGCCTGCTGCGCGACTGGAGGCTTGGGCGCCGCTACCGCAGCCTGGGGCTTCGGCGCAACATAGCCGGGCACCGGCTGGCGCGCATAACCGGCACTGTCCAGCGCGCTGTTCCAGGCGCCTTCCTCGTAGCCTGTCAGCCGCTCGCGGCCGATGAACAGCAGGGGCACCTGCATGCCGCCATTGGTCAGTTTTTTGTAGCCCTCGACATCGTCCTGCGGGTTTTTCTGCGTGAACGGGACGCCGCGGCGCAGCAGGTGGGCGCGGGCCTTGTCGCAGCCTTCGCCGCAGTTGCTGGTATAGAGGGTGACCGGGAAACTTTTCACCGCCTGCTGCAGGCTGTAGGGCAGGGTCGAGGTTTCGATGACGCTGCCGCCGATGGTGCGCTTTTCCACTTTTTTCGCGGTGGCGGGCGGCGGGGTGTCACGCCATTCGACACGGCCCTTGTCATCGACCCAGCGATAGAGTTGCGCAGCCTGTGCCGGAACGGCAAACACCAGCACGGCGAGCAGAACAATCAGTCTAGTCATGTCGGTCACCTCGCAGGAAATGTCGCGGCCGGCATTGCACTGCCGGTCCGCAGGACAGCATGATACCGCGGCCGGCGGTGTTGTCGCCGCAGCCTCAGGCGGCTTCCGCGGTCATTCCGTTATGGCGCAGCAGGGCATCGATTTTCGGCTCCCGCCCGCGGAATGCGACAAAGGATTCCAGCGCCGGGCGGCTGCCGCCCACGGCAAGGACTTCGTTCCAGAAGCGCATGCCTGTCTGCGGATCGAGCACGCCGTTCTCCTCGAACAGGCTGTAGGCATCGGCCGACAGCACCTCCGCCCACTTGTAGCTGTAGTAACCCGCGGCATAACCGCCGGCGAAAATGTGCGAGAAGTTGTTCGGGAAGCGGTTGTACTCCGGCGGAAACACCACGGCGACTTCCCTGCGCACCTCGTCAAGCAGCTGGAGCGCGGTTTGTCCGCCTGCCGGATCGAAATCGTAATGCAGGCGCAGGTCGAAGAGCGAAAACTCGATCTGGCGCAGGGTCTGCATGCCGCTCTGGAAATTTTTCGCGGCCAGCATCTTGTCGAACAGCGCCTTCGGCAGCGTGGTTCCGTTGTCGACATGGCGGGTCATGGGACGCACGACATCCCATTCCCAGCAGAAGTTTTCCATGAACTGGCTGGGCAGTTCGACCGCATCCCATTCGACGCCGTTGATGCCGGAGACGCCCAGATAGTCGACGCGGGTCAGCAGGTGGTGCAGGCCGTGGCCGAACTCGTGGAACAGCGTGATCACCTCGTCGTGGGTGAACAGCGCCGGCTTTTTGCCGACCGGCGGCGAGAAATTGCAGTTGAGATAGGCCACCGGCGCCTGTATCCCCTGCCGGGTCGTGCGGCGGGTGATCGCGTCGTCCATCCACGCGCCGCCGCGTTTGCTCGGGCGTGCGTAGAGATCGAGATAGAACTGTCCGACCAGGCTGCCGCTGCGGTCGCGGATCGAGTAGAAACGCACGTCGGGGTGCCACTGCGGCGCTTCGGCCTGCTCGATGCTGAGGCCGTACAGCGTTTCCACCAGCTTGAACATGCCGGGCAGCACCGTGGTCTCGGGGAAATACTGCTTCACTTCGTTTTCGGAGAAGGCGTAACGCGCGATGCGCAGCTTCTCCGAGACATAGGCGTAGTCCCAGGCCTGGAGCTGCGCCATGCCCAGTTCCCGGCGCGCGAAGTCCTGCAGTTCGGCGAGGTCGCGCTGCGCGTGGGGTTTCGCGCGTGTGGCCAGCTCGCGCAGGAACTGCAGCACCTGCGCCGGCGTATCCGCCATTTTTGCCTCCAGCGACAGTTCGGCATAACTGGCAAAACCCAGCAGCTGCGCCAGTTCGCGGCGCAGCGCGACGATTTCGGCGATCAGCGGCGTGTTGTCGAGTTTTGCATCGCCGAATTCGGAGGCGCGGGTGACATAGGCGCGGTAGAGGCGTTCGCGCAGGGCGGCGTTGTCCGCGTACTGCAGCACCGGCAGGTAGGAGGGGGCATGCAGCGTGAATTTCCAGCCGGCCTGTTTGTCGGCTTCTGCCGCGGCGCGTGCAGCCTCCTTGGCGTCTTCGGGCAGCCCCGCGAGTTCGGCGGCTTCGGTGACGAGGTGTGACCAGGCATTGGTGGCGTCGAGCAGGTTGTCGCTGAAGCGCGAGGTCAGTGACGACAGCCGGTCGCTGATCTCGGTGTAACGCTGCTTGCCGGCGGGCGGGAGTTCGGCGCCGCCGAGACGGAAGTCGCGCAGCTCGTTGTCGATGATCTTCTGCTGCGCCGGCGACAGTGCGGCCCAGGCGCTGCCGTTGCGCAGCGCCTTGAACCTGCGGTAGAGGCCTTCGTGCTGACCGAGTTCGGTGTGGTACTGGGTGATTTTCGGCAGCGCGGCATTGTAGGCCTCGCGCAACTCCGGGCTGTTCATCACCGCATTGAGATGGCCGACCTGGCCCCAGGCGCGATGCAGCCTTTCGTTGGCGTCTTCCAGCGGACCGGCGAAGTTCGTCCAGTCCGGTGCCGCGGCACCGGCGGCGAGTTTTCCGATCAGCGCGCGGTTATCAGCGAGCAGCTGGTCGATCGCCGGCGCGACATGGGCCGGCTGGAAATCGGCAAAACGGGGCAGCCCCGAAAAATCGAGCAAAGGATTCATGGTGTGCAGTCTGTCAGGAAAGAGGTGAAGTGGTCATTGCTGTGACCACAGCGGTGGCGCGTAGTTTAACAGGGTGGCGTGGCGCCGCGCCCGGGAATGTATTTTAACTATTTGTTTTTATTGATTTTTTCGTAAACAATGCCACCGCTGACCAGAGTGTGGCTGACCCGGCCGCCGAGTTCGATGCCCGAGAACGGCGTGTTCTTGCCCTGGCTGCGCAGTGCCGCCGGCTCCACCCGCCAGTATTCTGCGGGATCAAAAATGCAGATGTCGGCGGCGGCGCCCACGGCCAGATGGCCGGCGTCGATGCCGAGTATCGCGGCCGGTTTCGCGGTGATGCGGTCGATTGCGGCGGACAGCGGCAGCTGTGATTCTGCAGCCCACTTCAGCGCCAGCGGCAGCAGCAGCTCGACGCCGGTGGCGCCGGGCTCGGCCTCCGAAAACGGCACCTGCTTGACGTCTTCATCGACCGGCGTGTGGTCCGAGCACAAGGCGTCGATGCTGCCGTCGGCGAGTCCCGCGCGCAGCGCGTCGCGGTCGCGCAGGCTGCGCAGCGGCGGCGACAGATGGCAGTTGGGATCGAAATAACCGATGTCCATCTCCGAGAGGTGGGCATGGTGGATGCCGATGTCGCAGCTGACCGGCAGGCCGCGCGCCTTGGCGTCGCGCACCATGGCGACACCTTCGGCCGACGACAGGCGGGCGATGTGGATGCGCGCGCCGGTCTCGCGGGCGAGGATCAGGATGGTCGACAGGGCGATGACTTCGGCAGAGGACGGAATCGCCGGCAGTCCGAGGCGGGTGGCCACTTCACCGTCATGGGCGACACCGTGGCCGGCCAGCGCCGGATCCTGGGGGCGCAGCCAGACCGGAAAGCCGAAGGTTGCCGCATATTCCAGCGCGTGCATCAGCACCTGGTTGTTGGCGAAGGGGGCTTCCGCCTGCGAGAAGGCGACGCAACCGGCATCGCGCAGCTCCGCCATTTCGGTGAGGCGTTCGCCCTTGAGGCCGATCGTCAGTGCGCCGACCGGGTAGACATGCGCCTGGTTGAGGTTCTTGGCGCGGAACTTGAGCATTTCCACCAGTCCCGGTTCGTCCAGCGCCGGATCGGTGTCGGGCGGGCAGGCGAGGCTGGTGACGCCGCCGGCAATTGCCGCTTCCATTTCCGATTCCAGGGTGGCCATGTATTCGTAACCGGGTTCGCGCAGGCGCACGGCGAGATCGACCAGCCCCGGGCAGACGACTTTTCCGGCGGCGTCGATGACGCGGTTGGCGCTGAATCCCGCGGGCGCGTTGCCGACGGCGACCACCCGTCCTGCCGCGACATACAGGTCCTGCGCGGCGTCGATGCCGTTTTTGGGGTCGACCAGGCGGCCGGATTTGATGTGGATTTTCATCGCTGGCCTCCGGCGAGGATGCTCATCACGGCCATGCGGATGGCAATGCCGAAGGTGACCTGCGGCAGGATCACCGACTGCCTGCCATCGGCGACGCTGGAGTCGATTTCGACGCCGCGGTTCATCGGTCCCGGATGCAGCACGATGGCGTCGGGTTTCGCCAGCGCCAGCTTGTCCTCGGTGAGGCCATAGTATTTGTAGAACTCCTGCGCCGAGGGCAGCAGTGCGCCCTTCATGCGTTCGTTCTGCAGGCGCAGCATCATCACCACATCGACATCCTTCAACCCCTGACGCATGTCCGCGTAAACCTGAACCCCCAGCCGGTTGACGTGGGAAGGCAGCAGGGTTTTCGGCCCGATGACACGGATTTCCGGGCAGCCGAGAGTGGTCAGCGCATGGATCTGCGAGCGCGCGACACGCGAATGCAGGATGTCGCCGACGATGGCCACGCGCAGCTTCGTGAAGTCGCCCTTGTAGTGGCGGATGGTGTACATGTCGAGCAGGCCCTGCGTCGGGTGCGCATGGCGCCCGTCGCCGGCGTTGACGACATGGATGTCCGGCGCCACGTGTTTGGCGATCATGTACGGTGCGCCGCTGGCCGCGTGGCGCACGATGAACATGTCCGCCTGCATCGCCGCGAGGTTGGCGACGGTGTCGAGCACCGATTCGCCCTTGCTCTGCGAGGAAACGTTGATCGCGAGGTTGATGACATCGGCCGACAGCCGTTTGGCGGCGATCTCGAAGGTGGTTCGGGTGCGAGTCGACGGTTCGAAAAACAGGTTGAATACCGCCTTGCCGCGCAGCAGCGGCACTTTCTTGACTTCGCGCTGGGTGACGCCGACGAAGGATTCCGCGGTGTCGAGGATCTGGCGCAGCACGCCGGGCGGCAGTCCTTCCAGGGACAGCAGGTGGTGCAGCTCGCCGTTCTTGTTGAGTTGCGGGTTTGCGGGATCGAGCCACATCGCGTTCAGTTCCCGGTCAGTTGCAGGGACAGCCTGCCTTGGGCATCGCGTGCAAGTTCGATGCTTTCGTTGGCGCCGGCGCTGACTTCGGCGCCGGTGAAATCGGCGCTGATCGGCAGTTCGCGGCCGCCGCGGTCGACCAGCGTTGCAAGGCGGATGCTGGCCGGGCGGCCGTAGTCGAACAGTTCGTTCATCGCGGCGCGGATGGTGCGTCCGGTGTAGAGCACGTCATCGACGATGACCACGTTGCAGCCGTCGATGTCGAAGGGGATGTCCGAACTCTTGACGTTGCGGCGCAGCCCCTTTTTGTTGAAGTCGTCGCGGTAGAAGGAGACGTCGAGGGTGCCGAGGGGGAGTTGTATGCCCAGTGCCCGGTGCAGGCGTTCGGCGAGCCACACGCCGCCGGTATGAATGCCGACCAGTCCGGTGTCCGGCCCGACGGCGGGCCGCATCCGGTCGGTCAGCGATGCGAGCAGTTGCTCGGCATCAGGAAGCGGGTTAGCCGGCATGGCGGGCCGTAGCCTAACACAATCGCTGCGCCACCAAAATGCCTGCGGGGGATCAAACCGGCTTTTCCGGCGGGGTGGTGAACCAGGTGCGGAGGATTTCGGCCGCTGCCGCCGCGTCGAGCATCGCGGCACGGCGGCCGGCGCGGGCGCCGCCCTCGCGCAGCGCCGCCTCGGCGGTTTGGGAGGTCAGGCGTTCGTCGACGAACTCGACGGTGATGCCGAAACGGCCCGCCAGGCGCTGGCCGAAACGCCGGGCCAGGCGCCCGGTCTCGTGTTCGGCGCCGTCATCATGGGACGCCACGCCGACCACCAGCCGAACCGGACGCCATTCGGCGATCAGCGCCGCGATTGCGGCAAAACGGCTGTTGTTGTCCTCGGCTGCGATCACCGTCAGCGCATGGGGAATGGCCAGTTCGATCTCGCCGATGGCCACGCCGATCCGTTTTTCGCCAAAGTCGAAGGCGAGCACCGCGCCGCGTGCCGGCCGCGGGTTCACGCGTGACCGGCCTCGTCCGACAGGTTGGCGTAATCGACGCCGAGCAGCTGCATCGCGGCGGCAAGCCGTTCTTCCGCCGGCAGGTCGAACAGGATGTCGGGGCGCGCCAGTACCGTCAGCCAGGCATTCTGCGCCAGCTCGTGTTCGAGCTGTCCCGGCGCCCAGCCGGCGTAACCGAGTGTCACCAGCAGCCGGGGCGGGCCTTCGCCGCGCGCCACGGCTTCAAGGATGTCCTTCGAGGTGGTCAGCCCCATTTCTCCGCCGACCGGCAGTGTGGACTGCCAGTTTCCGGCCGGACTGTGCAGCACGAAGCCGCGGTCGACCTGCACCGGTCCGCCGAAATGCACGGGCATCGAGCGGACGCCGGAACTCTGCGGCGTGATCTTGACCTGTTCAAGCAGTCCCCGCAGGTCGAGGTCGGTGGGACGGTTGACGATGATGCCCAGCGCGCCGTTTTCGTTGTGTTCGCAGACCAGGGTCAGCGTTTTCGCGAAATGCGGATCAGCCATGGCGGGCATGGCGATCAGGAAATGCTGCGTGAGGTCGACGCTGTTCATGGGTGGCCGCGTATTGTAAAGCCGGTGGGTGGCAGCGACAATTCGCCATCTCCCTGGAGTCTAACGATGAGTCGATCCGAAGCCGCGCTGATGTGGTTCCGCCGCGATCTGCGCGTGGCGGACAATGCGGCGCTGTATGCCGCGCTGAAGGCGGCGCGGCGCGTATTTTGCGTTTTCGTCTACGACACCGGAATCCTCGACCGGCTGCCCTCCCGCGCCGATCGCCGGGTCGAGTTCATCGTGGAATCGGCGGCGGAACTGCATCGCGGGCTGTCCGCGCTCGGCGGCGGACTGGTCATGCTGCACGGTTCAGCGCAGCAGGAGATTCCGCGGCTGGCGCGTGAACTCGGTGTGCAGGCGGTATATGCCAACCACGACTACGAACCGGCGGCGGTGGCGCGCGACGCAGCCGTGGCAAAGGCGCTCGCGGCTTCCGGCATAGGTTTCATGACCCGCAAGGACCAGGTCATTTTCGAGAAGGACGAGGTGCTGACCCAGGGCGGCGCGCCGTACTCGGTGTTCACGCCGTACAAGAATGCCTGGCTGAAGAAACTGGAGCCGTTTTTCCTGAAGGCCTATCCGGTGGAGGCTTATGC
>JALHND010000084.1 GCA_022843705.1 Burkholderiales bacterium | reverse complement strand
CCCGCACGGGAAACCGTCGCGGGTTTTTTATTGCCCGGAAAACCTCTCCTGGTGGCTCTGGGTGCAACGCGAACACCGCAAGGCTCGCAAACGAAAGGAAATGTATGGGAACGCCAGAAAACGTACGTCGGCAGGCCGAAGAAGCAGAAAAACGGATTGCCGAAATTGCATCAGGGAATACCGGGAAACCGGCTCCTGCAGTGACTGAATCCGCTCCGCAACCCGCTCAACCCGCAGCGCCCGTTGAACCCCAGCCGGCACCGAATGCACTGGATGAGGCCAAGAAAGAGGCCGAGTCCTGGAAGCAGCGGTACACCGTGCTTCAAGGGAAATACAACAGCGAAGTGCCGAGGTTGACCGAGGAGTTGCGTGCAGCGAACGACAAGATCGCCGAGTTGACGGCAAAGGCGGACGAGAAGGCCGAACCGCCGTTGTCCGATGCCGACCGCGAAGCACTGAATGAAAGATTCGGTGCGGACATGGTCGACATGGTGATTGGTCTGGTCCAGAAGGGCGTCAAGAAGGAAGTCGACCCCTTGCGCGAGAAGGCGGAAGCCGCCGCGAACCTGGCCAAACACAACGCTACCACCGCAGCGAAAACTCAGTCCCAGCTGTATTGGGGCAGGGTGGATGCGCTGCTGGCGGACGCCGGACTCGACTTTGAAACCGTGAACAACGATCCGGGTTTCATTGCCTGGCTCGGAGAACCGGATGGTCTGTCGGGATCAACCCGCATGAAGTCGCTCGAGAAGGCACAGGCCGACATGAATGCGGACCTCACTGCGCAGTTCTTCACCACGTACGCAAAAGGGCTTCCCAAGGGCGATGCAACGTCTCTTGAGCAGCAAATCCAGCCCCCGGCCGGCAGCGGCGGTGGCGATGCCCTCGACCCCCACAAGGGGAAAAAGGTATGGACCCGCGCGGATATCGAGCAGTTCTACGCCGATAAACGCAAGGGTGTGTACCGGGGCAAGGAGCAAGAGGCGGACGGCATCGAGGCAGACATTTTTGCCGCGCGCCGCGAAGGGCGAATCCGCTAAGTAGCAGCCGCGGCTCCATTCCAAGGAGCCCATCATGGGTGTTCAAGTCGCAGCAGGCCATCCCGTCTATGACGGAACTTTCATCCCGGAAGTATGGTCCGGGAAACTCGTCGAGAAGTTCTACGACGCCACGGTGTTCGGCGAAATCGCCAACACGGATTACGAAGGTGAGATCAAGGGCGAAGGCTCGAAGGTCCACATCCGTACCCGTGCGGACATCATCATCCGGGATTACGTCAAGGGTCAGAACCTCCAGATCCAGCGCCCGGAATCGCCCAACGTCGAACTGAACATCGACAAGGCGAAGTACTTCAACTGCATCGTCGATGACATCGACAAGCACCAGTCGGACATCAAGCTGATGAACGAGTGGGGCACCGACGCCGGCGAGCAGATGAAGATCAAGATCGATACCCAAGTTCTGGGTGACATCTACGTCGACGCCCACGCCCAGAACAAAGGGCTGACGGCGGGCCGGAAATCGGCGTCCTTCAACCTCGGTGCCACAGGCAGCCCGGTCGCGGTCGACAAGACCAATGTGCTGGACTACCTGGTCGACATCGGCACGGTGATGGACGAGCAGAACCTTCCGGAGCAGGGCCGCTGGATCGTCCTGCCGTCGTGGATGTGCGGCATGTTGAAGAAGTCGGACCTCAAGGACGCCAGCCTGACCGGCGACGCGGAGTCCGTCCTGCGCAATGGCCGCATCGGGCGCATCGACAACCTGATGATCTACAAGTCGAACAACCTGTCCAGCGTCACGGATGGTGCGTACAAGGCTTACAACATCATCTTCGGCCACAAGTCGGCGCTGACGTTCGCCAGCCAGATGACCAACATGGAAACGCTCCGTGCGGAATCCACGTTCGGGAATCTGATGCGCGGCCTGCAGGTGTACGGCTACGAGGTCGTCAAGACCGACGCGCTCGGCCACTTCTACGCCCGCAAGGCGTAACGGCAGACGGCGCCCTTCGGGGCGCCGTTTTCCTTTTCTGAACAGGAGAACTGAACATGCCTACCTACGGTTACACCAACGGCGCGGCCAGCGCCAACGTGCATTCTGGCCAAAAGATGTCGGTTGTCGAGCGCGTGCTGGATTTCGCGGACATCGCCGTCAAGCGGGCCGCTGCGGGCCAGGCGGCACTGGCGGCCGACGACGTGCTGGAAGTGATCCCGGTCAAGGCCGGTCAGTACGTGCAGTTTGTCGCCGCCGAAGTCATCACGCCGGAAGGCGAGACGGCCACCTTTGACGTCGGCGACGGCACGACGGTGGACGGCTTTCTCGACGGCGCGAACGGCAACTCGGCGGGCTATTACGGCTCGAACGCGGCCGAGGCGTATGCGATGTCGGAAGCCGGGGGCAAGCTGTACACCGCCGACGACACCATCGACATCAAGCTGCTGACCGCGGCCTACAACGTGGCAAAGATTCGCCTCGTTGCGGCCGTGATCGATCTGCGGCGCGAGAACGTCGAGTAACACCAACCGGGGCGCCCTTCGGGGTGCCCCACCCCCAACTCCACCCGGAGGATTTATGAGCGAACGCTTTTTGAAGCAGGCGAGGACCGGCACGATTTACCCGTGGACGGAACAACTGTCTGTCCGCAAGGACATGGAGGAGTGCGACAAAGACGGCAACCTGGTTGATCCGCCGCCCGAGGCCAAACCTGTGGCTGAGGCCGCCGGCATCAGCGAGCAGGCCGCCGAAATGCTGCAGACCGAGGCCGTCAACGGCGTCAAGGCCGAAATCGCCGATGAAGCCAAGCGCCGCTTCGATGTTGACCTCGAGCCCGGCATGCCGGTCCCGGACATGCTGGATGCCATTCTGGTGGCGCACGAAGCCAGCCTGGAAGCCAAGCCGGAACTCGACAAGATGACCAAGGCGCAGATGGTGGCTTTCGCCAAGGAGACGCTGAACGTCGACCTCGACATGGACATGAAGGCTGATGCCATGCGCGACAAAATCCGCGAACTGCAGGCCGGCTGATGCTGGCTGGCGTTATCACGGATGCCGTAGCGGCTGAACTGCAGGATCCCAATCACGTCCGGTGGGGCCTGCCGAAGCTGCTGGGCTACGTGAACGCGGCCCAGCGCGCCGTGGCGCTGGTCAGGCCGGATGCCACGGCCACCACGGCCGCCGTGCAGCTGGTGGCGGGCACGAAGCAGAGCCTGCCGGCCGGCGGCCAGCGGCTTTTGAAAGTCGTCCGCAACATGGGGGCGGATGGCGCAACCCCGGGGCGGGTGATCCACAAGACCGACATGAGCGCGCTGGATCGGTTCGACCCGGACTGGCATCTGGCCAGCAAGGCGAAGTCCGCGGTCCTCGAGTACGTCTACGACGATCGCGTGCCCAAGACCTTCTACGTCAACCCGCCGGTGCCGGCGAGCCCGGCAGTGCATGTCGAACTCAGCCATTCGGCAACCCCGACCGACGTGACCGATGCCGGGGATCAGCTGTCGATCGACGACATCTACGAGCCCGCCCTTCGGCACTGGGCGCTGTATCTGGCGTATTCCCTGAACGTCGAGCAACGCAACGCGAACCGCGCGGCGACGCACTACCAGGGCTTTTTCAACGTGCTGGGCGTGAAGATCAGGAGCGACATGATGGTTTCGCCGAACGCGAGGGCCGAATGAAGATCGAGGCCTGGCTGCCGCATGTGCAGCTTCCGGGTTGCCCGGTATCCATGGCGCTGGATGCCATCCGCTCGGCTGCCCGGGAGTTCTGCCAGAACACCCTGGCATGGCAGTACACGCAGGATCCCGTCACAGTCTATGTCGGGGAGTCCGAGTATCCCTACGAACCGCCATCCAAGGCGGATGTCGTGCAGCCCATGTACGGGTTTTTCAACGGCAACAAGATCACGGTCAAAACCCCGCAGGAACTCTCGGAACTGTATGCCGGCAACTGGATGACGATGACCGGCACGCCGCGGCATATCGTCCACCTGACGCCGCGGCACGCCAAACTGGTGCCGGCACCCGATGAGAAGGTCGTCAACGCGCTGATGGTCCGGATCGCCATCAAGCCGAAGCTGAACGCGACCGAGATTGACGATGTCGTGTTCGATGAATACCGCGACACCATCGCGGCCGGCGCGAAGGCCCGGCTCAAGATGATGTCGGACCAGCCTTTCTACAACGTCGACGGCGCCAAGATCGATCAGCAGCGGTTCCTGTCCGGCATGGCTGATGAGCGCATCCGGGTCTGGCGCGGCCACGGTTCCGGGACCCTGACGGCGCGGACGAGGAGCAAATTCGCATGACATTCAAATTCTCCAACAACGCCCGCAGCACGCTGGCTGCAGCCATTTCGGATTCCGACCTGACGTTCAGCGTGCAGGGCGGGGATGGCGCCCTGTTCCCGGCCTCCGGCAACTTCCGGGTGATGCTGCTCAAGGCGACCGGGGTGCGCGAAATCGTCGAGGTCGAATCCCGGTCAACGGACGCCTTCACGATCATGACCGGCGGGCGCGGCCTCGAGGGCACCAGTGCGCAGACCTACAGTTCCGGTGACGTGACATCCGGGGTATCCGTGCGCCTGGTGGCCACGGCCGGGGTGTTCGAGCGGTTCCTGCAGCGGCTGGCCAGCACCTACACCGCGATTTTTGATTTTGGTGCGCTCACGGCAAACCGCGCAATTTCGTTCCCGGATTCCTCGGGGACTGTGATGATGCAAGGAGATGCGACCTACGGCTTCACGACCGGAGACGTCAAGGCCACCTACAAGGCATCCGCCGACACCGGCTGGGTCATGTCGAACGACGGCAGCATCGGTAACGCCAGTAGCGGCGCCACGACCCGCGCCAATGCAGATACCGAGGCGCTGTTCACACTGCTCTACAACAACATCACGGCGCTGGTTGTGCAGGACTCCAGCGGCAGCACGGTGTCGAGGGGCGTGAGCGCAGCAGCGGACTTTGCGGCCAATCGGAGGCTGGTGATCCCCAAGGCGCTGGGTCGCGCAATGGCGGTTGCAGGCGCTGGTGCGGGCTTAACCTCAAGGACACTGGGAGCGGTTGTCGGTCATGAGGCACTGCAGCAACACTCCCACGGAGTCAACGACCCCGGACACGATCATGTGTATCCGCAGTACGCCGCGGTATTCGGCTCGGGCTCAACCGGTTATGCCATTGGTGCTGGCGCTGCAGTAGGCAGCATGTCTGATACCACGGGCATCACAATTGATGACGCGGGCACCGGCGATGCCGGGAACATGCAGCCGACGACCTTCCTGAACATGATGATCAAACTGTAGGAGTCGCCATGCCCATCGACATCGACGTCAGAAACCAAAATGAATTTAGCGTCACCGGCCTGATCTTCGGCAAGAACCGCAAACTGATTGGATCGCCGGATAGCAAGGCGGTGTCGATCGACAACGCCGGGACTTCTGTTGAACTCTGCAAGATCAGCGAGATTGACGACGTCATCAAGGCGCTGCAGGCCGCCAAAAAGCTGTGGGGCGTTCTCTGATGTCGGACAGGATTCTGCTGGTTCAGGGCGACGTGGATGTCGACATCGACATCACGCTGACCGACAAGTCCAACGACGACGCAGCGATCGATGTCACGTCCTCCACAGTCGTGCTGTTCTACCGGGCGGTGGGCGCGGACGCACTGACGGCCACGGTCACCTGCAGCAAGCCCAACGGGGGCGGCGATGGTCTGGTGCGCGCGACCCTGCCGGCCGCGTGCATGGCGGATGTCGGCGCCTACGAAGGCGAATTCGAGATCCAGACCGGCAGCAAAAAGCAGACGGTCTACCAAAAGCAGAAATTCCAGGTCCGCGAACAACTTGAGGTCTAAAAATGGCTGACGTTCTTTACCCGAAATTCAAGGAAGCACTGCTTAAGGCCAACGTTGATCTGGAGAATGACGACATCCGCGTCGCGCTGATGAAATCGACCTACAACTACAACGCGGCACATGACTTCATGGACGATGTGGTCGCCTATGAAAACGGCCGCAGTGCGGCGCTGGCGAGCAAAACACTCACGGACGGCGTGTTCGATGCGGCGGACACCACGATCACGGCGACTGCGGCGGACCCGTGCAATGCGATGATCGTGTTCAAGCACACCGGGAGCGACGCCAGCGCACAGCTTATTGCCTACATCGACTTTTCTGCCTTCACGCCGTCAGTCAGTCAGGTCTGTCCGGTTCCGTTCAACGCCAGCGGAATTTTCGCGCTCTAACCCAGAGGGGCATCCCTCATGGCTGAAGTACGGATTTTTCTCACCGCCACGGGCGCCGGGACGTGGACGGTTCCGGATGACTGGGACAGTGACGCCAATACCATCGAATGCATTGGTGCCGGCGGCGGTGGCTCTGGTGCCAGCGGCGGCAAGGGCGGTGGTGGCGGCGCTTACTCAAAAATAGAAAATTTATCTCTCACGCCAGGGGCGAGCATTGCTTACACCGTTGGAGCGGGCGGCACGTCCTCTGGGACTGGAAACGGTGGCGCGGGTGGCGATACTTGGTTTAATGGCGCATCGCTTGCAGCCTCCTCTGTTGGCGCCAAAGGTGGCGGCGGCGGGACAACGACAATCGGCGCCCGCGGGGAGGCAGCAGATGGCATAGGAACCACCAAATATAACGGCGGCTATAGCGACCGTGCCAGCGGCGGCCAAAAGGGCGGTGGCGGTGGTGCGGCGGGACCCAATGGTGCCGGGAGCCGTTCCGGCAACACAGCTACCGACCGTGCCGCAGGCGGTGGCGGGCATGGCGGCGGCGGCGATGGACCGACCTCTCCAGCTGGAGATGGCGGCACCAATTATCTCGGTGCAGGCGCTGGTGCCAGGGCAGTTGGCGGTACATCAGTGGCCACGGCCGGTGTGGATGGTGGCGGCGGCGGTGGTGGGCACAACAGCGGCGGCCTCATCTATCAGCACGGCGCAGATGGGGGCGACGGCACTGAGTGGGATGGGACTCACGGCTCCGGTGGTGGTGGCGGCGGCGGTGTTCAGGTCGGCGCCAACGGCGGCAACGGCGGACTGTATGGCGGCGGCGGTGGCGGACGAAGTGGCACCGGCGGTGGTGGGCTCGGTGCGCAAGGCATCATCGTTATCACTTACACCGCACCGGATATTGTTCCCGACTTCATCCCCAGCGGCTCCAGCGTCAACCCGATCGCCATTCAGGCTGCCATCGCTGTGGATGCGATTGCCGCGTCGTCCGCGGTCTATCAGGCCGAGGTTCAGGCGCGGCTCGATGTCGGGTTCATCCCCAGTGGGTCGATTGTTTTTGATGTTGCCGTCAACGGCATACCCGTTCTGGACTTCATCGCCAGCGGCTCGCAGGTGTTCGATGTCGGCGTGCAGGCCGCCCTGGTGCCTGGCTTCATCGATAGCGAGTCCGGCGTTTATGACATTGCCGTTCAGGCTCAGATCGCCGCGGCATTCATTGCCAGTGGCTCACAGGTATTCCCGACATTCGCACATGCGCCAATTCCTGAGCGGGTTGGCCTGATTGCCGGCCTCACGGTAGACGCAGAGGCTTTGGCCGTTCTGCGCCACGACGCCGAAGCCATTGCCGTGATCCGTGACCAACAGATAGGCGTCAAACTGACACAGGAGCCGACGATTCAATGACCGTGATGCGCTGGAAGGAGTTTTCGGGGATCGCGCCGAGGATTGCGCCCAGGCTGCTGCCGCCGAACATGGCGCGCGAGGCGTACAACGTCAAGCCGTGGTCAGGAGAATTGCGCGCCTTCAAGAATACCCGCAGGGTGGCGACCCTCGAAAAAACCGGGACCATCCGGTCGATCTACCTGCTGCAGGGGCTGTACTGGCTGGCGTGGACCTATGCCGTCAATGTTGCCAAGGCGCCGATTCCGGACGACGACACCGGCCGGATCTACTTCACCGGCGAGAACCAGGAGCCGCGCGTCACCAACACGGCGCTGGCCAGCACCGGGGGCACTGACTACCCGGAGGCGTGGTACACGCTGGGCATCCACGAACCGTTGACGGCCCCCACGGTCGGCAGCAGCGGCGGGTCTGGCGCCGCAGAAACTCGCGCCTATGTCTACACCTTCGTGACGCAATGGGGGGAGGAGTCGGCACCGAGCCCGGCGGCACCATACACCGGCAAGGTCGATGACACGAACTGGGCGCTGACGAACCTGCTGACGGCGCCGGCGAACGGCGGGGATATCGTCGCGGCCGTGCATTCCGGCGGCTGGGTGACGGTTGAAACCGATGACCCGCACTGGCTCAAGGACGGCCATTGGGTGACGCATGCCAGCGTCGGCGGCATGACCGACATCAACGGTTCCTTCCAGGTCACGGTGGTGGACAGCACCCACTACAAGGTCAAGCGGACCACGGCGCAGGCCTACACGTCGGGCGGGACGTTCACGCGGGATGCGCCCTACAACGTCACCGGACTCCGGCAGCGGTTTTACCGGACCTTCAACGGCAAGTACCGCTTTGTGGCCGAGCAGGCGGCGGCGACGTCCTACAACGACACGGCGGCAAACACCACGGTGGTGGAGAACGAAATCCTGCCGACCGTCGAGTGGGACATGCCTCCGGGCCGCATGCAGGGGCTGATATCCCTGCCGAACGGCGTGATGGTCGGGTTTGTCGACAACCAGCTGTATGTCTCGGAGCCGTACAAGCCGTACGCCTATCCCGAGGCCTACATCAAAACCCTGCCGTTCAAGATCAGGGCGCTGGGCAGTTACGGCACCACGATCGTGGTTGCCACCGAGGGCAACCCCTACCGCGTCGATGGATCGGACCCGGCGTTTCTCCGGGAGTCGGTCGTCAAGGATCCGCAGCCCTGTGCCTCTGGTCGTGCCGCGGTGAGCCTCGACAACAACGTCTACTTCCCGGCCACCAGCGGCCTCTACGGAATCGGCGCCAGCGGGCACGGCATCGTGACGCGAGAACTGATGACCCGGGATGACTGGCAGGCCCGGGCGCCGGCGGAAATGGTCGGCGCTTCGGTGGACCAGCGATATGTGGCCTTTGCCAAGACCGGCACGGAAAACGGCGTCGATCTGGGGTATGGACTGGTGTTCGACCGCCGCGAGGGCAAGGACGCTCTGATTGAAATCGGATTTTATTCGCCGGCGATCTACAGCGACGAGACGACGGACCAGCTTTACGTGGTCCGGAAAAACGGCAACGTCAACGAGGTCCACCAGTGGGAAGGCAGCGAGTTGAGCCGGCTGCAGTATCAGTGGCGCTCCGGGATTCTGGTGTCGCCCTACCTGACTAACATGGCATACGCGCAGGTGGATGGAGAGTTTGGCCAGGGCAAGACGGCCGACGAGATTGCGCAGTGCCACATCGAGGCCGCGGACATCATCACCGCCAACGAAGGGATCATTGCGGCCGATGGTGTCGGTGGAGCCATTGCCGACGAAGAACTGTGCGTGCTGGAAGTCGCCGGCGACAACTTGGAGGGCGTGCCGTCCTGCGAAGGGGACCAGGGCTGGGTGATTTTCCGGCTGTATTTGGATGGCGAGTTGAAACATCAGGAAACGGTGTCGAGCCGGGAGCCGTTCCCGCTACCCGATGGATTCCTCGGCAAGGACTTCGAGGTCCAGATTCTCGGCAACGTCGATGTCCATGAAATCGCCGTGGGCGAGTCCTACGACGAACTGGCGGAAGCATGAGCGGCATTCCTTCGCCGGACGGCCTTGATGAGGCCGCGAGACGTGTTCTGGACCCCATGATCCGAATCATGGAGAAGCGCGAGGGCATCGGCGGCAGCACGCGGGCGCGGTTTGTCACGTTCCAGGACTTGATCGACCTGGGCTTAATCACGGAAAGGCAGGCAGATGACCAGATCGCGCGATGACGACATCCGCGCCAGTGAGCGGGAACTGTATCTGAAATGGACGCGCGGCAACCGGGATGCGGCCGTGTTCATCGAGCAGTTTTTTTATGCCTGTCATCTGTGGGATGACCTGGTGGACGGCGACAAGATCCGTGATGTCGAGGAAATCAACATGGCGTTCTGGGTGCTGATGGTCAGTATTCCGGAGAACCCGTTTTACCGCCGGCACTTCGCGGAACTGCAGCCGCTGATCGTGGCGGCCATCAACGACTGGCACACGGCGAACACGCTGGAGCAGGAGCCCGCCGGCCGTGACATTGCCTACACGCTTCGCTGCAGCATCATCACCATCATTTCGCACTGCGCCTATCTCTGCGGCGGCCATGACTGGCTGCGCGAGGTCGGCCCGGAAATTCGCAGGATCGGGCAGCGGGAAACGCTGCAGGAATACAAGGAGGGCTTCAACGATGCCTAGCTTCGGAACTGCCGGCAGCGTGCTGAGTGTCGCATCCGGCGTCAAATCCCTGTTCGGCGGAAGCAAGACGTCGAGCCAGGCCAGTGGCGCTAATGATGCCGCAGTGATCGCGGCGCAGGCGCAGGCCGAGGTCATGGCCAAGCAGGAAGCCCGCAACGATGAAATGTGGGAGCGGTTCAAGGAGAAGTATTACCCGCTCGAGGATGAGCTGCTGGATCCCGCGAACCGCAATGTCGAGGACCGTAGCGAGGAGCGCGCAGCGGAGGCCGGCGACGCGGTCGGCACGTCCTTTGATGCCCAGCGCGGGCAGACCATGCGGGCGATGGAGCGCGCCGGCGTCAATCCGAACGACGGCCGGTTCCGCGGCATCACGCGATCGATGGATATTGCGGAGGCGGCGACCCGGGCGGACTCCATGAATGACGCCAGGGCGATGGAGCGGCAGCGAGTCGAGGACACGAATTTCAACCGCGCGCTGCAGGTCATGAGCCTGGGCAAAGGCATGCCGGCACAAGTCAGCAGTGGTTCCGCGAATCTCGCGTCGGGCTATGCCAGCAATGCCAATATCTACGGCAATCTGGCCAGCCGGCTCGCGCAGGACGCTGGTGATGCTGGGTATGGCGGCGTGCAGGCGATCATGCGAGGTATTCAAGGTCTGGGCGGCAACAACGGCGGCTGGACCGGAGATCCCACATTCAACTTTGGCGGCGGTGCGGCCAGCGCCGTAATGAATGGTGGCTTGGGCACAATCCCGGGATCCGAGCAATCCAACATGCTGGCCATGCAGCAGTTCGAAGAAGGCGGTGAGGTCAAGCGCGGCATGATGCGCGGCCCCTCGCATGAGGAGGGTGGCATCGACATCGAAGTCGAGGGTGGGGAGTACGTCCTGCCGGTCGAGGTCGTGAAGGACATCGGCGTCCACAAGATCGAGGAAATGATCGTCAAGTCCAAACAGCGCATTGCCGAGCGACAGAAACGCGGGCATCGCCCGCCTCAAGCCATGAGGAGAAACTGATGGGTTACGGTCAAGGTGCTTTGATCCGGGGCGCGGTTGACGGGTTTCGTCAGCATGAGCGAGACGTCCAGAATCAGGAGAATCATGAGGATGTTCGCCAAGCCCGGGCGATGCAGCGGGAGCGCATGAAGGGCCAGATGGACGACGAGGCCAGAGTTCGCACCCGGCGTGACGCCTACGAAAAAGACCCGTCCATCACCGGTGCGGCTGATCCCGTCAGTTATTACCGGGCGAAGCGCGACAAAGCCCTGCGAATCGGCGACACCGCGGAGTTCGAGCGCGTCAACGCCAAACTGACGGAGGAGGAGCAAAAGGTATTCACGCGCGACTACGATACCGCGATGCGCCGGTTCATCGGCAGTCAGGGCGCGGATTATCGGGCGCTGGCCGACGTCTACAACAAGCACTGGTCCGATGGCGTCAACCTCGACATGGTGCGCAACGAGGACGGCAGCTATGACCTGACGTTCAGCCGTGATGGCGAGGAGCCGGTGGTGCAGAAGGCCCAGAACTGGGAGGAAGTCGGTCGCGTGGCGATGCGCATGTCCGACCCGAAGTCCTGGCTAAAAATGAAGGACGACGAGGCCAAGGAACTGCTGAAAGGCCGCGTCAAGGAAAGCGAAATCCGGGTGCGCGGTGAGCAGGACCGCGAGACGGCCCGTGTCCGCGGGGAAGAAACCCGCAGGACCGCGGTGCTGCGCGCCGGCACCGGCGGCAAAGGCGTGACCGGCGATCCGGCGGCTGTGCGCACGGCGAAGTGGCAGATCGCGCAACTGATGAAGAACGGCATGACGGAGCAGGAGGCCACCCAGATCGTCCTGAAAGCCAACAAGGGTGACGTTACCGCCAAGGACAAGCTGCGCCACCTGGGCGCACTGCGGCGCAATGCCATGCCCGGTGACGAGGGCAACGTCGAGCAGCAACTGGAGAAGGATGTGGCGACCGCAGGCGGCAGGGCGCCGGTCGGACCGGCCAACGATGACCCCCTCGGACTGAGGAAGTAACGCATGGCCGGACTGGCTGATTTCCGCAAGCAGTATCCGCAGTATGACGACATCCCGGACCAGCAGCTTGCCGACTCGCTGCACCAGAAGTTCTACAGCGACATCCCGAAAGAGCGGTATTACCAATCCCTCGGGATAACCACGGGCGCTGCCGCGGCGCCTGCTGATGCGCGCACCGCAGAGGATCTGGAGGCCGAGCGCCCGGCGCGCGCTATTCGCTTGAATGGCGGCCGGCGCGTGGCCATGGTACGCGATGTTGATCAGGGCCGCGACAACTGGGACAAGGACACCCAGGGCGAGAAGCGGGCGCCGTGGACGGGCGAGGGCGGCGTCCTCGAGGCTGCGCCCGCGATGGGGGTTGCCGGCACCCGCTCTGCGGTGGCCAATCTTCGCCGCATGACCGGCGAGGAGTCCGCGACGCAGCGGCGCGAGGCACTGGGCGTGCGCATGCCGTCCGCCGGGGATGTCGCGCACGCCGCCGAGGAAGGCGCCGAACCGCCGAAGCCCGCACAGGCCTTTGACCCCATGACGTCTGGCGAGACGCTGGGCGGTGCCGTAACCGGCAGGGTGCGGCAGGTGGCCATTGATCGCCAGCGGAGCGCCCTGCAACGGGACGAGGCTGCGGTGAAGGCGGCGGAGCGCGACGTCAATGTCGCGCAGATGGATCTGCTGAATGTCACGCCGGCCGACATGAACACGGCGCAGCAGGCCGTGACCTCGCTGGCGCAGTCCGCGGCTCCGACCATGGTTGGCGTTGCGGCCGGCATTTTGACGCGCAACCCAGCCCTGGCCATGAGCATCGCCGGCGGCGGCGGTTCCGCGATTCAGGCAGGGTCCACCTATGGCGAGGCCCGCGAGAAAGGTGCCTCGCACCGGCTGTCTGCCATGGCGGCAACCATCGACGGCGTTCTCGAGGGCGTCGGCGAGGCCCTGCCGCTGGGTATCGCCCTGAAACACGGCAGCCCCATTGCCAACCGGATTTTCGGCACGATCGCGGCCGAAGCCGGACAGGAAGCGGCCACTCAGGCCATGCAGGATTTCAATGCCTTCCTGACCTACAACCCCGACATCACCCTGCA
>JALHND010000083.1 GCA_022843705.1 Burkholderiales bacterium | reverse complement strand
CGATCCAGATTCACGGCATTCCATCCTGGCGGGGCAATGCCGCATTATAGCCGCGCCGGCTTGGCGGGCTGCCGTTTGCGCATGCTAGGATGGCGCCTCAACCCGTCACGGAGCCGTTCATGAAACTGTACATTACCTCCACCTCCGGCAATGCCTGGAAGGTCCGCCTGCTGCTGTCGATGCTCAAGCTGCCGTTCGAAACCGTGGTGCTTGATTCCGACAAGAAGGAGCACAAGGCGCCGGAGTTCCTGAAGCTGAACCCGCGCGGACAGGTGCCGGTGCTGGTCGACGGTGACCAGGTATTCTGGGATTCGACGGCCTGCCTGGTGTACCTCGCCCGCAAGTACGGCGGCGAGCAATGGCTGCCGACCGATGCCGCCGGCATGGCCGAGGTCCAGCAGTGGCTGGCACTGTCGAACAACGAGCTGCACTACGGCCTGCAGTGGGCGCGCGGCAAGAAGATCGGCATCCGCGCCATCGGTGATTACGAGGAATACGCCGCTTACGGCCGCAACGGCCTTGCGGTTCTCGAGGGACGCCTGAAGGGCAACCAGTGGCTGGCCTGTGGCCGCCCGACCATCGCCGACCTCGCCTGCTATTGCTACACCTCTGTTTCGCCGGAGGGCGGCTTCGACCTTGCGGCGCATCCCTCGGTGGCCGCCTGGGTGAAACGGATCGAGGCGCTGCCAGGCTGGATCAAGCGCGTCTGATCTGCGCCGCGCAGTGAAACGTTTCCGTTACGGTCATGCCGCCGCCGCCGACTGGCGGACGGCGGTTGCGGCCTGCCTGTCGCAGCTCGATGCGGCCGGCACTGCGGCCGGCGAAAACCTCGGCTTTCTCTACGTCACCGATTTTTTTGCGGAGGCGCTGCCCGACATCAGCCGCCATGTCGCCGCGGCCACCGGTGTCGAACACTGGGTGGGTACGGTCGGCATCGGGATCTGTGCCACAGGCACCGAGTATCTTGACGAGCCGGCAATCGTGGTGATGATCGGCGATTTTCCGGCTGACAGTTTCCGGGTTTTCGCCGCGGTGTCGGGCGCCGCACAACTGCAGTCGCTGGATCTGCAGTGCGGTGCCGGACCGGCGGGCATTGCAGTGGTCCACGCAGATCCGCTTGACGGCGACATCGCGCGGCAGATCCGGCTGCTGGCCAAACGCACCGAGAGCGGTTTCCTGGTCGGCGGCCTTGCCAGTTCGCGCAACGGCAACGCGTTGCTGGCGGACGTTGTGGAGCAGGGCGGAATCTCGGGGGTCGCGTTCTCCGATGCGGTGACCGTGGCCACGCGGCTGACCCAGGGATGTTCGCCGGTCGGTGTCGCGCACGAAATCACCGGCGCGCAGAACAACATCGTCGTCGAGCTGGACGGACGCCCGGCCCTCGACGTGCTGCGTGCCGACGTCGGCATCGGTGCGGGCGAAGACCTCGCGCAGCTCGGCGGGCAGATCTTTGCCGGCCTCGCGGTGTCCGGCAGCGACACCGGCGACTACGTGGTGCGCAACCTGATCGGCATCGATCCTGCCAACCGGCTGATCGCGATCGGCGACCTTGCCCGCAAGGGGCAGCGGCTGCGCTTCTGCCGCCGTGACCACGACACAGCGCGTGCCGACATGGCGCGCATGCTCGACAGCATCCGTGAAGGACTTTACACGACGCCCCGCGGGGCACTGTACTACTCATGCCTGGGCCGCGGCGGCGCGCTGTTCGGCGGCAAGTCCGCCGAACTCGGCATGATCCGCGACGCGCTGGGCGATGTGCCGCTTGCCGGGTTTTTCTGCAACGGCGAGATTTCGCACAACAGGCTGTATGGTTATACTGGGGTGCTGACCCTGTTCCTGTAGCTGCTCCCGCGATGCGGGGATCGATGACGGAGTGCCCATGCCTGCCGCGCGCGTATTTGCCGAACTGAGCCTGACCTGGCTCGACATCGCGGCCTTCCTGTTTTTCACGCTGTCGTGGGCGGGATACGCACTGTTTTCGGAGTGGCGCGCGAAGTCGGTGCCTTCGCTGCACAACACGATGGACCGTTACCGGCGCGACTGGATGCTGCGCATGATCGAGCGCGACAACCGGATGGTCGATGTCAACATCATGCGCAACCTGACGCGCAGCTCACAGTTTTTCGCCTCGACCACGATGCTGGTGCTGGGCGCGCTGATCGCGCTGCTCGGTTACGTGCAGCAGGCGATGGAGGTGGTCTCGGGCCTGCCGTTCACGGTCAAGGCCTCGCAGCGCCTGCTCGAAATCAAGATCGTGCTGCTGGTGCTGATTTTCGTCTACGCGTTTTTCAAGTTCTCCTGGGCGATACGCCAGCTCGGATTCTGCTCGACGCTGATCGGTGCCGCGCCCAAGCCGCCGAAGGACAATCCGGAGCAGTATGCCGCCGACATCGACAGGCTGTCGGCGGTGACCTCGTATGCCGGCACCAATTTCAACGACGGCCTGCGTTCCTATTACTTCGCACTGGCGGCGATGACCTGGTTCCTGCACCCCTATCTGATGCTGATCGCGACGGCCTGGGTGGTCTATGTGCTCCATCACCGCGAATTCGAGTCGAAAACACTCAAGGCCCTGACCGGCCAGGCGGAGGCGCCGGGCGCCCGCTAGCGGTTCGCGCCGCTTGCCTTGCCCTGCATTTGCGGGCAAGGTGGGCAACACGGCCACAGAATGCGGTCGCCGCGGAGATCATCCTGCGGCAGATGGCGCGGCTTTCACGTTTCAGACGGCAAATTTCCCGGAGGAGGGAGCATGACGCTATACCGAAGCAGGAATTCAGTGGCTGCCGTCATGGCGGCCGCGATGATCGTCACCTTTGCCGCCGTGCAGCCTGCGGCAGCCCAGGGCTGGAAACCCGAGAAGCCGGTCGAACTGGTGGTGTCCTCGGCGCCCGGCGGCAGCAATGACCGCATCGCCCGCATCATCCAGAAAATTGCCCAGGAGCAGAAGCTGACGCCCTCGCCGATCACGGTGATCAACAAGCCGGGCGGAAACCAGACCATCTCCCGGGCCTACATCAACCAGAATCCCGGAGATGCCCACTATCTCGATGTCGGCAATCCGACCCTGATTGCCAACCAGGTCGCCGGCCGGCAGCAATACGGCGATTTCACGCCGATTGCACTGATGGTCAATGAATTCGCGGCCTTCACCGTCCGTGCCGACTCGCCGCTGCGCAACGCACAGGACCTTGTCGCGCAGCTGAAGAAGGATCCGGAATCGGTGGCTGTCGGTGTCAGCAACCGCGGCGGCACCAACCATCTGACGCTGTCATTGCTGGCGAAAGCGGCCGGTATCGATGCCCGGCGCCTGAAGGTGGTGGTGTTCAAGACCAATGCGGAAGGCCTGACGGCGATGCTCGGCGGACACATCCAGCTGGTGTCCTCGGCGGTGGCGACCGCAGTGGGGCAGATGCGTGACGGCAAGGCAAGGATCATTTCCGTCAGTGCGCCGCAGCGCATGGGGGGTGACCTGGCGCAGGTGCCCACGCTGCGTGAGCAGGGTTACGACGTATCGCTGTCGAACTGGCGCGCCATCATCGGTCCCAGGGGGCTCAGTGCGGCGCAGGTCGCGTTCTGGGAGGATGTGCTGTCGAAAGTGGTGGCAACCGAAGAATGGAAGGGTGTGCTCGAGAAGCAGTTCTGGGACGGCAACTTCCTGCGCAGCAGGGAATTCGCAAAATACATGGATCACGAGTATGCGCAGACCAAAGCCGTGATGACCGATCTCGGCCTCGCGAAATGACGGCGGACCGCGGGGATGGCTGAAGACGTCCTGCTGCTCGACAACGGGGACATCGCGCGGGTATTCGATCTCGAGGCCTGCATGCAGGCGCTGGAGCGGGCATACCAGGCAAGCGCCGGCGGCCGTTCCGTCGAACGTGCGCGCAGCCAGACCCGGGTGCCGCTGGACGAGCCTGGTGTCACCTACTGCTTCAAGAGCATGGAAGGTGCGCTCGTCGGCGACGGTTACATGACGCTGCGCATCACTTCCGACGCCGTGTTCGAGGGCATGGTGGACGGGCGCAAGCGCCGCGAAAAACTGGCGCGCGGGCCGGGTGGCAGCTACTGCGGGCTGATACTGCTGTTCAGCACCCGCGATGTTGCGCCGGTTGCAATGCTCCACGACGGGTTGATCCAGCTCGCGCGCGTGGCCTGCACCAGCGCACTCAGTGTGCGGCTGCTTGCGCGCGAGGATGCAGCCGATCTCGCGATGATCGGGGCCGGCGAGCAGGCCTGGTGGCATCTGAAGGCCGCGGCGGCCGTGCGCAGGCTGCGGCGGGTGCGGATTTACGCGCCCACCGCCGGGCGCCGCGATGCATTTGCCGCGCGGGCCCGTGATGAACTGGGGCTCGCCGCCGAAGCGGTCGCTGCAGCGCGTGATGCGGTCAGTGGTGCGGATATTGTCATCGCAGCGACCAATGCCAGCGAGCCGGTCCTCGACGGACGCTGGCTCGCGCCCGGCGCCCATGTCGTGTCGATCGTCAGCGGGGACAAGGGCGGCACCCGGCGCGAACTCGATGACGAGACGATGCGCCGCGCGGCGCTGGTGGTGGCGCATTCGAAGGCGGGGGCGATCGAACACCGCAACGGCGACCTGGCGGGGCCGGTGGAGGCGGGGATACTCAGCTGGGAAAAGATTGTCGACCTGCCCGATCTCGTGGCCGGCAATTCCCCTCGCCGCAAGGACCGGGATGACATCACGGTATTCAAGAACAACGGCGGCACGGGATTGCAGTTCGCGGCGGTGGGGCCCGCCATCTACGAGCGGGCGCGCGAAGCGGGCATCGGCCGGAAGCTGCCGACCGGATGGTTCATGGAAAGCATGAAGTCATGAGCGTCGCCCGCTCCGAATAAAAAACGGCCGGGGATTTCCCGGCCGTTTTTGCTGGAGCGTGCCCCGGTTACAGCAGCGGCACGATCAGCAGCGCGACGATGTTGATGATCTTGATCAGCGGGTTGATTGCCGGGCCCGCGGTGTCCTTGTAGGGGTCGCCCACGGTGTCGCCGGTGACCGCCGCCTTGTGGGCTTCGGAACCCTTGCCGCCGTGGTTGCCATCCTCGATGTATTTCTTGGCGTTGTCCCAGGCGCCGCCGCCGGTGCACATGGAGATGGCGACGAAGAGGCCGGTGACGATGGTGCCCATCAGCATGCCGCCCAGTGCCTGGATGCCGGCTTCCTTGCCCATCAGCGCGCCGACGATGAAAGCAACGGCGACCGGAGCCAGCACCGGCAGCAGCGAGGGCACGATCATTTCCTTGATCGCGGAACGGGTCAGCATGTCCACCGCGCGGGAGTAATCCGGCTTGGCAGTGCCTTCCATGATGCCCTTGATTTCCTTGAACTGGCGGCGCACTTCCACCACCACCGAGCCGGCGGCGCGGCCGACGGCTTCCATCGCCATCGCGCCGAACAGGTAGGGGATCATGCCGCCCACAAATAGGCCGATGATGACCGCCGGGTTCGACAGGTCGAAGCTGACGACGCGGCCGGTTTCCTCGATCTTGTGGGTGTAGTCGGCAAACAGCACCAGCGCGGCCAGGCCGGCGGAGCCGATGGCGTAACCCTTGGTCACCGCCTTGGTGGTGTTGCCCACGGCGTCCAGCGGGTCGGTCACGTCGCGCACCGACTTCGGCATTTCCGACATCTCGGCGATGCCGCCGGCGTTGTCGGTGATCGGGCCGTAGGCGTCAAGCGCGACGATGATGCCGGCCATCGACAGCATCGAGGTTGCGGCGATCGCGATGCCGTAGAGGCCGCCCAGGGTGTACGAGACGTAGATCGCCACGCATACCGCCAGCACCGGCCAGGCGGTCGAGCGCATCGACACGCCGAGGCCGGCGATGATGTTGGTGCCGTGGCCGGTGGTCGAGGCTGCAGCGACATGGCGCACCGGCGCGAACTGGGTGCCGGTGTAGTACTCGGTGATCCACACCATGAATGCGGTCAGCACCAGGCCGACGACTGCGGCGCCGTAGAGTTTCATGACCGACAGGTCGGGGTAATGCTCGCTGATGTTGCCGAGCATCCAGCTGGTGATCGGGTAGAAGGCGATCAGCGCCAGCACGCCGGCGACGATCAGGCCGCGGTACAGCGCGCCCATGATGTTCTTGCCGTCGGAGGTCTTGACGAAAAAGGCGCCGATGATCGAGGCGATGATGGCGAAACCGCCGAGGACCAGCGGATACATCACCGCGCCCTGCACGACTTCGGGCTTCGGCAGCATCAGTGCCGCCAGCACCATCGTCGCGATGATGGTCACCGCGTAGGTTTCGAACAGGTCGGCGGCCATGCCGGCGCAGTCGCCGACGTTGTCACCGACGTTGTCGGCGATCACCGCCGGGTTGCGCGGATCGTCTTCCGGAATGCCTGCTTCAACCTTGCCCACCAGGTCTGCGCCGACGTCCGCGCCCTTGGTGAAGATCCCGCCGCCAAGCCGCGCGAAGATCGAGATCAGCGAGGAGCCGAAAGCCAGCCCGATCAGCGGCTTGATGATGTCGCTCATCTTGGCGCCGGCGCCGGCGGTCGAGGTCAGGTACCAGAAGAACAGCACCGTGCCGAGCAGGCCGAGGCCGACCACCAGCATGCCGGTGATGGCGCCGCCGCGGAAGGCGACATCGAGTGCGGGGTTGATGCCGTTGCGCGCGGCTTCGGCGGTGCGCACATTGGCGCGCACCGAAACGTTCATGCCGATGTAGCCTGCGGCACCGGAGAGCACCGCGCCGACTGCGAATGCGGCGGCGGTGGCGCCGCCCAGCGCGACCCAGATCAGCACGAACAACACGGCACCGACGATGCCGATGGTGGTGTACTGGCGATTGAGGTAAGCCTGGGCGCCGGCCTGGATGGCTGCGGCAATTTCGCGCATGCGGTCATTGCCGTCCGGCTGGGCGACGATCCAGCGGATCGAGATCACGCCATAAAGCAGCGCGGCGACGGCGCAGACCAGCGCAAAAATCAAACCTTCCGTCATGATTACTCCTAAACTATTGTTTTAATTGAGAAATTTAGCCGCGGCTTTCGATGAATCGAAAAGCCGCAAATTCGCGGACGGCGCATTATAAAACCGGATGCCTCCGGCCTCCACCGAAATGCGGCGCTTCTGGCTGATTTAACGCTGTTTTTCGGACCGGGACGGCATCCGCCATCCGGACTGCAGGCGGCGGGGGACCGGTTCAAGCCGGAGCCGGGCGTGCAGCGGCAGGCCGTCCTTGAACGGCTGCCGGGCTTCGCCACGGATCAGCGGCGCGAAATAGCGGCGTGCCGCGGCCGTGAGGCGGCAGCCGTCCGCGGTCAGAAAACCGCGCGGCAGGCGTTTTTCGCGGTTCATCAGGCCTGCCAGCGCCGCCGGCGCAATGCGCCAGCGATAGGGATGGTCATGGCTGCGCTTGATGACCGGCATCACGCCGGTTTTGCCCTGCAGCGCGTAAGCCAGCGCGGTGCGGCCCACGGCATAAGCCTGTTCAAGATCCGTCTGCGAGGCGAGGTGGCGTGCCGCGCGCTGCACATAATCGAGCACGCTCCAGTGAACCTTGAGTCCCAGCGCGCTGCGCACCATGGCCGCGATCAGCGGCGCGACGCCGCCGAGTTGCTCGTGGCCGGGAATGCCGTCGCCGCCCGCCTGGGTCAGGCGGCGGCCGTCACGCAGGCGGATGCCTTCGGCAACCGCGACCGCGCACCAGCCGTGTTTTTCGACACGCGCCCTGACCGCGGCAATGAACTGCCGGCGGTTGAAATGCACTTCGGGCACCAGCAGCAGCAGCGGGCCGTCTTCGCCGGCCGGCAGCGCCATGCCGCAGGCGGCGGCGATCCAGCCGGTGTAGCGGCCCATCACTTCCATCACGAACACCTTGGTCGAGCTGTGCGCCATCGAGGCAAGGTCGGCCATCGCCTCGCGCAGGCTGGTCGCGGCGTATTTGGCGACTGAACCGAAGCCTGGGCTGCAGTCGGAGCCGACGATGTCGTTGTCGATGGTTTTCGGCACGGCGATGGAGATCACCGGCTGGCCGAGCTGCGGCAGTATCGTGGCGATCTGCTGCGCCGTTTCCGCGGAACCGTTGCCGCCGTTGTAGAAAAAGTAGCCGATGTCGTGCGCGCGGAACACCGCGGCCAGCCTTTCGAAATGGTCGCGCCCCTGCGGCAGAGGCGGCAGATCGTAGCGGCAGGAGCCGAATATGCCGCCGGGGGTATGCATCAGCGCGCGAATCGCCGCTGCCGGTTCGACCGAGGTATCGACAAGGTCCTCGTCGAGTGCGCCGAGGATGCCGTTGCGTGCCGCATAGACGCGGCCGATGCGGGCAGGGTTGCGGCGGGCGGCCTCGATCAGGCCGCAGGTGCTGGCATTGATGGTGGCGGTGACACCGCCGGACTGCGCGTACAGAGCGTTTTTTGCGGGCACGGAATCGGGGCGCGGAAGCGCCGGTTCAGGTGCCGGACCGCGGCGCCGAGTGCGTGGTATGCGATTCGATCGCGGCAACGATCTTGTCGCGGATGTGTTCGACCGTGCCGCGGCCGTAGATGTTGATGTAGTGCGGCGCGCGGGTATCGCCGCTGGCCGCCCAGCTGAGATAGTAGTTGATCAGCGGTTTGGTCTGGTCGTGGTAGGTCTGGATGCGGCGCTTGACCGTTTCCTCGTTGTCGTCGCTGCGCTGGACCAGCGGTTCTCCGGTGAGGTCATCTTTTCCCGGGACCCGCGGCGGCTTGAATTCGATGTGGTAGGAGCGGCCCGAGGGCGGATGCACGCGGCGGCCGCTCATGCGCCTGAGGATCTCGCCGTCGCCCACCTCGATCTCGATCACGAAATTGATGTCGATGCCGGCCTGGCGCAGGGCCTCGGCCTGCGGCAGCGTGCGCGGAAAACCGTCCATGATGAAGCCGGTGGCACAGTCGGGCGCCTTGATGCGCTCCTTGACCAGTTTGATCACCACCTGGTCGGGTACCAGCGCGCCACGGTCCATGTAGCCACGGACCTCGTTGCCCAGCGGCGAGTTGGCCTTCATCGCCGCGCGCAGCATGTCGCCGGTCGATATCTGGGGGATTTTGTAACGCTCGATCAGGAATTGGGCCTGGGTGCCTTTGCCGGCACCGGGCAGGCCGAGCAGGAGTATGCGCATCGGGGTGCCGGATTCAAGTAAGGGGGAGAGTATAGCCGCGTCTCCGTGGCGCGCAAAATCAGCGGATATTCAGCAACTTATCTGCGCATGAGGCGGCGCAGCCGCCGCAGGTCGGCCGGGGTGTCGATGCCGGGGTGCGGCGCCGCGGCGGTGATCTCGACACTGATGCGGTAACCGTGGGCCAGCGCGCGCAGCTGTTCCAGCGCCTCCGCGCGCTCGATCGCGGCCGGTTTCAGCCGGCTGTAGGCGCGCAGGAAGCTGCAGCGGTAGGCATAGATGCCGAGGTGGCGCAGCACGGGCAGTCCCGCGGGCAGCCTGCGGATGCCGCCGGCAAAGGCGTCGCGCGCGTACGGGATGGGTGCGCGGCTGAAGTACAGCGCGTAACCGGCATCGTCCAGCACGACCTTCACCACGTTGGGGTTGGCCATGTCGCGGCCCTCGCGGATGCGGCAGGCGGCGGTGGCGATGGCGGCGGCACGGTGTGCGGCAAGGTTTTCGGCAACCCGGCGGACCAGTGCCGGCGCGATCAGCGGTTCGTCGCCCTGCACGTTGACCACGATGGCGCCGGCCGGCAGACGCAGTTTCGCGGCGACCTCGGCCAGCCGGTCGGTGCCGGTGGCGTGGTCGTCGCGTGTCATCAGCACCTCGTGGCCGTGGTCGTTCACGGCATCGGCGATCCTTGCGTCATCGGTGGCCACGATCACGCGTTGCGCACCGCTGCGGGCGGCGCGTTCGGCGACACGCACCACCATCGGTTTGCCGCCGATGTCGGCCAGCGGTTTCCCGGGGAAACGCGTGGAGGCGTAGCGGGCCGGGATGACGACGGTGAATTTCATTGTTGAGTGAGGAGTAAGGAGTGAGGAGTAAGCAGTAACAGTAGGGAGCGGTAAGTTGTGGTTAACCGCTTACCGTTCACTGCTTGCTGTTCACCACTCACCGCCTCTAAATCTCTTCTTCCGGAGGAAGTTTGCGAGCGTCTTCCTCGAGCATCACCGGTATGCCGTCCTGGATGGGGTATCCGAGCCGGCAGGGTTTGCAGATGAATTCGCCGGCCGCCTTGCGGTAGAGCAGCGGACCCTTGCAGACCGGGCACACCAGTATGTCGAGCAGTTTTTCATCCATGTCGTGCAGCCTGGGAGAGTCTAGCGGTGACAAGTTCGCCGAGTCGCGCATCGACCTCGGCATCAACGATGAGCGCCCAGTGATCAGCGCCCGCGAATGCCGCGCATTTTACCGCATCCTTCTCGGTCATCACGACCGGCGCACCGTCACCGAAGGCGAGATCCGCGGCGCGGTAAGGATGATGATCGGGAAAGGGGTGTTCGATGCACGCCAGCCCGAGTTCGCGAAGGTGTCCGAAAAAACGCTGCGGATTGCCGATGCCGGCGGCGGCATGGACGGTCATGCCGCGGAAATGCGCGGCCGTCACCACCTGCTGCGGCCGGGCCAGGTTGCGGAAATGCACGCCCTGCAGGCGCATCGTCAGGGCCCGGGGGAAAGCGCCGCTGGTGTTGCCGCCGTTGATCACCACGGCATCGACTTCCGCCAGGCGCGAGGGCGGTTCGCGCAGCGGCCCGGCCGGCAGCGGCCAGCCGTTGCCCAGGCCGCGTGCGCCGTCAATCACCGCGATCTCGAAATCGCGCGCCAGACGGTAATGCTGCAGGCCGTCATCGCTGAGGATGACGTCGATGTCAGGATGTGCCCTGCGCATCGCTTCCGCGGTGCCGGCGCGATTGCTGCCGACCCAGACCGGGCAGCCCGCGCGCCTTGCCATCAGGCAGGGCTCGTCGCCGTAATCCGCCGCGTTGCCGTCCGGCGGCACCGGGCGCGGATCCCTGCGCACGGCGCCGTAACCGCGGCTGATGATGGCGGGGTGCTTGCCTTTGTCCTGCAGGAAGCGCGCGAGCCACAGCACCAGCGGTGTCTTGCCGGTGCCGCCGGCGGTGATGTTGCCGACGACAATGACCGGTACACCCGGATGGCGGCTGCCGAGCAGGCCGATTCTCCAGGCGAAACGCCGCGCTGCCGCTAGGGCAGCGAAGAGGGCGGCCAGCGGCAGCAGCAGCAGGCTTTTCAGCTTGCGGTGTTGCCAGTGCTCGGGGGCGGACATGACGGGCGAAGGTTAGCCCGTTTGGAAGGGGCCGTCGACGGCCGCGCAGCAAGGCGGCTGGAACGAAGGCTTATTTCGGCGCCTGGGTGGTGAAGGTGATCCTGGCGTAACCGACGCGCTGTGCGGCTTCCATCACCCGGACCACGGCCTGGTGCGCGGCGTTGGCATCGGCGTTTATGACCACGACCGGATCCTTCATCTCGCCGGCGGCGGTTTTCAGTGCGGCGCCGAGTGCGGCGGCATTTCCGCCGGCGACCGCGGCCTTGTTGATCGTGTAGTTGCCCTTGGCATCAACACCGACATCGATCTGTTCGGGGCGCTCCGGCGGCTTGCCGGCCTCGGCGGTGGGCAGGTTGATCTGCAGTTCGGCGAAACGCGAGTAGGTGGTGGTGACCATCAGGAAAATCAGGATCACCAGCAGCACGTCGATCAGCGGGATGAAGTTGATCTCCGGCTCTTCGCGGAAGGCGCGGGTGCGGAACTTCATGCGCGGACTCCCCGCTGACGCATCTCAGGCATCACGCTCGCCGTGGACGATTTCCACCAGTTTCACGGCCTGGATCTGCATCTCGACCAGCAGCGCATCGACGCGGGTGCGGAAGTAGCGGTAGAAGACCATGCTCGGCACTGCGACGACCAGGCCGAAGGCGGTGTTGTAGAGCGCAATCGAGATGCCCTGGGCCAGCGCCAGCGGGTTGCTGCCCTGCGGGCCCTGCGAGCCGAAGATTTCGATCATGCCGATCACCGTGCCGAACAGGCCCAGCAGCGGCGCGATGGCGGCGATGGTGCCGAGGCTGGTCAGGAAGCGCTCAAGGTCGATGGCGACGAGGTGGCCGGCTTCCTCGATGGATTCCTTCATCACCGCGGGGCTGCGCTTTTCGTTGCGCAGGCCCGCCGCAAGGATCTGGCCCAGCGGCGAACTGGCGGCGATCTGCGCCAGCAACTGCGGCGTGACGCCGTTCTGGCGGTAGGCCTGCACGGCATGGTTGAGGGTGTTTTTCGGCAGCACCACGTTCTGGCGCAGCGACCACAGGCGTTCACCGATGATGGCGAGCGCGATGACGGAACAGAGGATCAGGGGCCAGATCGGCCAGCCGGCAGCTTCAATGATGGATAACAAGCGGTATTTTCCGGTGAATGTTGCGTGAGGTGCTGCGAAAAAATTCGCGTAACTGTAGCCGCCATGCGCGTTATGGGCAAGCATGCCCGTTTGCCGGTCCGCGCAAAACTGTTGGACGGCAAGGGCTTATTCCGCTTTTCCACAGTTGTTGTGGATAAACCTGTGCGCAGGATGTCGATGACCTGCCTAAGTGGCCTGCAGGTCTCGGTTTTTGCCAGATTGCCTATTTGTTAAACTGCAAAAAATATTAATAAAATCAATTATTTGCGGATTAATGCCGGGGCTGATGCGACAGGGCCGCCGGCGCCACCGGCAATGCTGCACGCTGTGGATGGTGTCTGCCGGGAAAAACCGTTCTGCGTCCGCGGCTTGCGCGGACGCAGGCCGGCGCGGCAAGGGCCAGTCGTTATACTCGGCCCATGGCTTTATTGACGATAGACAACGCCGAACTCGCATTCGGCCTCCATCCGCTGCTCGACCGTGCCAACCTGACCGTCCATGACGGCGAACGCATCGGCCTCATCGGCCGCAACGGCACCGGCAAATCCTCGCTGCTCAGCATCATCGCCGGCCGCGGCGCGCTTGATGACGGCGCAATCCGCCGCCAGGACGGCCTGCGCGTGGTGATGGTCGAACAGGAGCCGCTGCTGCCGGATGCCGTCAACCTGCATGCCAGCCTGACCGCGCGTGGCGGACTGGAGGACATGCATGACGAGCGTGAGCGCTGGCGCGCCGATGCGCGGCTGTTCGAGTACCTGCACCGTTTCGGCCTCGACGAGTCGCGTCCGCCGCAGACGGCCTCCGGCGGCGAACGCAAGCGCGCGGCGCTGGCCCTGGCGCTGGCGATGCAGCCCGATCTGCTGCTGCTCGACGAGCCGACCAACCACCTCGACATCACCGGCATCACGCTGCTCGAAGACCTGCTGCTCAAGGGGCAGGTCAGGTCCGCGATCATCATCACCCATGACCGTGCCTTCCTTGACCGCGTCTCCACGCGCATCGTCGAGCTCGACCGCGGTCTGCTGCGTTCCTATCCGGGAAATTTTTCCGCCTACGAGGCGCGCAAGGCCGACCAGCTGGCCGAGGAAGAAAAGGCCAGCCGCCGTTTCGACAAATTCTGGGCGCAGGAGGAAGTGTGGATCCGCCAGGGCATCAAGGCGCGCCGCACCCGCAACGAAGGCCGCGTGCGCCGGCTGGAAGCCTTGCGTGTCGAACGTGCCGCGCGCCGCGAGCGCATCGGCAACGTCAAGCTGGC
>JALHND010000082.1 GCA_022843705.1 Burkholderiales bacterium | reverse complement strand
GTGATGAAAAAGCGGATCAGCAGGGTCATGATGTCCTGGTTCTTGATCGCGGTGAACACCTGGTTGTTGGTCTGGATCCAGCTTTCGATCAGCTGGCCGGATTGCGCGCGCAGGCGCGCCGCGACCACGTCGGCCTGCATGATGTCGCGCACCGCGGCATCAAGGTTGGTGATGCGCCCCGGAATGCCGAGCAGGCTCTGCGCCGCGCGCAGGTCGGTGTAGACATAACGCCGGTTGAGTTCGCGCGAGCCGAGGTCAAGCAGCGCGCGGATGCGGAACACCTCGCTGCCCCCCGTCGCCGACTGCACCCGGAAACGGTCGCCGAGGACCGCGCCGAGATCCTTCGCCAGTTCGATGCCGATCAGCGCATCGCCCGGATCGAGCTGCAGCACGCCGGCCTTGACCTTGTCGTCGAGACGCACCACCCGCAGGTAACGTTCGAGTTCGGTGCCGACGATGACCACCGAACGCGAAGCATCGCCCTTGATGCCCAGTGCGGAGCCCGAGGCCACCGGCGCCACGGCGATGACGCCCTCGGTCATTTCGGTGGCGCGCGCCAGCGCCGGCCAGCCGTCAATGGTGGTCAGTCGCTGCGGCCGTGCCTGCACCGAGGCCAGGCGCGGCGCCTCTTCGCTGCCCGCGACCAGTGGGGCCACGATTTCCTCCGGCGGTTTGACCACGACATGCGGCTGCGCACCGGTGACCCGCTTGATCAGATCACCCTGAACGCCGGTGAGCACCGCGGTGATGAAAAAAATCACCGCGACGCCGATCGCCGCGCCGCCGATGATCAGCGCGGTCTGCATGCGCCCCTCGCGCAGGAAACGCAGCGCGACGGCGAGTTCGAAACCGGGGGTCATTCCTGGCCGCGCACGCGGGCGCCGGCCTCGATGTCGCGGGACAGGATCACCCGCTCGCCCGCCCGGATGCCCTCACTGATGACCACCCTGCCCTGGGTCTGCAGGCCGGTTTTCACCGGCACGCGCACCGCCCTGCCCTCGCGTTCGACCAGCACCCAGGGTGCATCGGTCTGCAGCTGGCGGATTGCTTCCGCCGGCAGCATCAGTGTGTTTTTCAGCAGCGGCCCCGGCACATCGATGGCCACCGTCATGTCGGACTTGAGCAGATCCGGCGGTTTCGGCACATCGAGGCGCAGTTCCACCGTGCCGCGTGCGGCGTCGATGCCGGGCGAGATGTAGTTGACGACGGCCTCGAAACGCTCATTGGGGAAGGCATCGGCGGCCGCGGTCGCCACTGCGCCGGCCCTGATCAGCGGCAGGTTCTTTTCATCGACCTGCACGATCAGCCGCGCCGCGCCGTCAAGCGCCAGCGTCATCATCCGCCGGCCTGGCTGTGCAATGTCGCCGGGCTCGATCACGCGTTCAAGCACCACGCCGGCCGCCGGCGCACGGATCAGCGCCTGTTCCAGTCTGGCCTGCGCCAGCTGCAGTGCGGCCTCCGCTTCGACCCGCTGGCTCTGCGCCTGCTGCGCTTCGGCGCCGCCGGAGGATTGCGCGCCGGATTGGGCGCGCGCGCTGGCCAGCGCACTGCGCGCCACTTCGAGCTGGCGCTCGGCATCCTCGACCCGCGACTGGCTGACGAACCCTTTCGCCACCAGGTCGCGCGCGCGCTGCGCTTCGCGTTCGGCCAGGGACAGGTTCGCCTGCGCCTGCTGCTGAGCCGCCACCGCTGTCGGCAGCGCCAGGGTTTGCACCGAGCTGACCCGCGCCTGTGCCCGCTTCAGCGCCGCCTGCGCCTGTGCGGCGGCCGCCTTCAGTTCATGCTGTTCGAGTTCGACCAGCACTTCGCCGGCAGCAACCCGCGCGCCTTCGCGCACGCGCACCGTCTCGACGCGGCCGGTGATCGTCGCGCCGATGTCGACCCGTGCCGGCGGCAGCACGCGGCCGCTGGCAACGACGCTGGTCTGGATGTCGGCCGCGGCCGCGGTGACGAACTGCACGGCCACCGGCTTCGGACGCGCGATGAAAAAAATCGCCGCAGCTGCGATCAGCGCAACAGCAATGAGCGGCAGAAAGCGGCGCACGGGATGATGGTCCGGGGAAATGATGTCAGTGGCCGGCAAGAAAATCGCGGATGCTGCCTTCGTCACGCAGCCGCCAGATGCGCGCAATGATTGCCTGCACTTCTTCCGGTGTCGCCGCCTGCGAGTAGCCGACCAGGCGTTGCGCCTTGTCCTCGAGTTCGGCGCGCGACAGCGTGTTGCCGGGATCACCTTTCGGGGTGTCGACCCGGCACTCGAGGCTGCGGCCATCCCGGGTCTGCACCGACACCCGGCCCAGCCAGCGTTTCGGATAGGCGCCATCAACCTCCGCGTCGAGAACCATGCTTACGCGGTCATGAAAATTACGTATCTCTTTGTTTTTTAATGATTTTTCCGTGAAATCCGCGAGTGCCGCGCGTCCCAGCACCGCAATCTGCGCAAGCACGAACCCCATCGAGAACTTCGACTGGTGGATGGTCTGCGGGTCGGTCACCGGACCGAGCACATCGATCGCACCCTGGTGCACATGCGCGGTGACTTTGACGATGTCATCGGCCTTCAATGCGTGCTCCTGCATCAGCGTCAGCAGCGCATCGGCGGCCGGATGGGTATGGCGGCAGGACGCATGGAACTTGAACGAGGTCTCGGCGGTGGCCCAGCGCGTGCCGAGGCCGTCGGTCAGCCAGCGCGCATCGGCGTCGCTCGACATGCCCGCGGCCATGCCCTGCCTGCCTTCGAAAATCGCATGCGCTCCGGTGAAGCCGTCGCGCGCGATGTACGCCGCCATCAGACCGTCGGCCGCCGCCTTCGCGGTGTGCAGCTGTTTCGAATCCGCGGCATCACGCAGGAACTCCCACAGGCCCGCGGCCATCGTGCCGGCCGAACCCAGCGCATGCTGCATCTTCCCGGCGTCGAGCTTCAGCACATGCGCAACACCCGCCGCCGCCGCGAGTTTGCCCGCGGTGCCGGTGGTATGGAACACCTTGTAATGCGAACGGCCGAGGAATTCGCCGACACGCACGCCGCATTCGTAACCGGCCACCGCGGCGGCAATCAGTTCCCTGCCGCTGGCACCGGTGTCCTGAGCGGCAGCCAGCACCGCCGGAAACACTACCGTGCCGGGATGCAGCACCGAGCTGTTGTGCAGATCGTCCTGCTCGACGAAATGCGAGGCCGCGCCGTTGACCAGCGCCGCGAAGAAGGGCGATGTGCGTTTGCGCGTCAGCAGGTTCTCGGCACGGCCGTCCTGCGGCCCCATCGCCGCGGCGAAAGCATTGATGGTTTCCACCGGCCGCGCACCCTTGCCGGCCAGCGCCGAGGCGAACCAGTCGAGGAACAGTTCCTCGGTGCGCGCAACCACCGGCGCGGGGATGTCCTCGTAACGGATCGAGGCCAGGTAACGGCTGAGAACCTGCGTCGGGCTGACGGCGGCCGCAGGCATGTCTTTTTTGACGGGCATTTGCATGATGGACTCCGGATGATGCGCGGGCAGAGGCCTCATTTTAGAATGAAACCACCCGTCCTATCCCCGTAAATCCGCGACACCCGGGGATATCAGCGGCAAACTTGAGCCACATCAACCCCGGAAACCCGCCATGCCCAAACGCAAATCCATCCGCACCGACATCGCCTGGAGCGCCGTCGACCGCATTACCGTCAAGGGCCACGACCTGTGCACCGACATCCTCGGCAAGCTGTCGCTGGGCGACATGGCCTTCCTCGAAATGACCGACCGCCTGCCGACGCAGCGCGAATCGGTGATGTTCAACGCCATCGCGGTGACATTGGTCGAGCACGGCCTGACCCCGAGCTCGATCGCCGCACGCATGACCTACACCGGCGCGCCGGAAGCGATGCAGGCCGCCGTCGCCGCCGGACTTTGCGGGCTGGGCAGCGTTTTTGTCGGCAGCATGGAGACCGCGGCGCGCATGCTGCAGGAAGCCCTGCCCGATCCGAAAGCCGACGCCGACCTCGACAAGCTCGCCGCCGAAATCGTCGAACGCTTCAGAAGCCGCAAACAGATCGTCCCCGGCATCGGCCACACGCTGCACAAGCCGGTTGATCCTCGCGCGCCGCGGCTGTTCCAGATCGCCGCCGAACAGGGTTACGACGGCCCCTATGTGAAACTGATGCGCAAAGTCGGCGAACAGGCCGAGAAGGCCTATGGCAAATCGCTGCCGGTCAACGCCACCGGTGCCATCGGCGCGATTGCCAGCGAACTGCAGCTGCCGTGGAAAATCGTCCGCGGCATCGGCGTGCTGGCGCGCGCGATCGGCCTGGTCGGCCACATCCTCGAGGAAATGAAAAACCCGATGGCCTACGAAATCAAGCAGCGGGCCGAGGAAGAGGCGACGGCGCACCTGCGCGCCTGACCGGCATCCCCGCGGACGGCAGGCTTTTGCGCCTGCCGTGCCCGCGCGGCATCGTTACTTCTTTTCCGCTTCCTTCGCGGCTTCCTGGATCTTCTCGCCGGCCTGCTCGATTTTCTTGCCGGCTTCCTGCACCGCGTTGTCGAGCGCCTTGCCGGCACGTTCGGCCGGCCCTTCTTCCTTCTGGCAGCCGGCGAGTCCCGCCAGCAGCAGGCCCGCAGCCAGCGCCGGGAGTATCCGGTTCATCATTCTGTTCATGGGGTTCTCCTTGTCCGAGTTTTGCATCAGTGAATGAACGGCAAGTGTAGCGCGGCCCGCGCTGTCGTCAGCCGCAGGTCGACAATATGAACTCCGGGATGACGCCCAGCCTGCGATAACGGCGCAGCAGCGTGCCCGGCATTTTAGCCACGTTGCGCACCACCCGGCGGCAGCCCGCATTCCCGCAGTTGCATTTCATCGTCCACACGTCGTCCGCACCCAACAATGTCGAGTAGTCATGGGTGATCTCCTCGCCGGCCGGGATTGATCTCAGCGCAACGAGTTTCAGGCCGCGCGCATCCTTGACGATGCCGGTATTGGGATTGCAGGCGTGGTTGGCGTAGGCGCCGATCTCTCCTTCGGGATCAAGGTATCGGTCCGCATCAAAACGGAAACAGTTTTCGCCGCGGCGGGTGTTGCCGCGCTGCCAGTAGCCCCAGACGGTGTCGGCACTGACAATGCGGCCACGGATGCGGCAGACCGTGGCACCGCGCCTGAAACCGCGCAGCGCGACGATGCCCTTGCCGTTGCGCACCGGGCGCACGGCGAGATACTTGCGGGTGCTCATCGGAAAACGATCCCTGGAAATATCGAGCGCGGATGTTGCCCGCCTTCGGCAGCCCAGTCCAGCGGCCTGGATGCTGCCGCCGGGCGGATATTGCCGGAATACAAAAATATTAATTAAAACAAATACTTATGATATACGAGGGTGGCGAAACTTACTGTCCCAGCACGCCGCGGATCTGCTCCAGCGCCGCCGGATCCTCGATGGTGGTGAGATCGCCGGGATCGCGTCCCTCGGCCAGCGCCTGCAGCGAGCGCCGCAGCAGCTTGCCCGAACGTGTCTTCGGCAGCAGGCTGACGAACAGCACGCGTTTCGGACGTGCGATGCCGCCGAGATGATGATCGACCGCGGCCAGCACTTCCTGCTCCTGCTGCGCGCGGCGTTCTTCGGTATCGATTTTCGATTGATCCTTCACCACCGCGAAGGCCAGTGGCATCTGCCCCTTCACCGGATCGGCAACGCCCACTACCGCGACCTCGGCGATGTTGGCATGCGACTGCACCGCCTCCTCGATCTCGCGGGTGCCGATGCGGTGGCCGGCAACGTTGATGACATCGTCGGTGCGGCCGAGGATGAAGGTGTAGCCCTCCGCGTCGCGCAGGCCCCAGTCGAAGGTCGAATACAGCAGCTGTTTCGGGAAGGTGCGGAAATAGGTATTGACGAAACGTTCGTCGTCGCCCCACACCGTGCTCATGCAGCCCGGCGGCAGCGGCGGCCGGATGGTCAGCACGCCCTTCTCGCCCGGTGCAGCTTCCGTCGCGTCGGATTCGCGCAGCAGTTTCAGGTCGTAACCAAAGACCGGAAAACCCGGGCTGCCGTATTTCACCTGCGCCGGCTCGATGCCCGGCGCCAGCGACAGGATCGGCCAGCCGGTTTCGGTTTGCCAGTAATGGTCGATCACCGGTTTGCCGATGGCCTCGTGCAACCAGCGGTGGGTCGGCTCGTCGAGCGGCTCGCCGGCGAGAAAAAGATGGCGCAGCGAGGACAGGTCGTATTGCTTCAGGTACGCGGGATCCTGTTTCTTCAGCACCCGCGCGGCGGTCGGTGATGAAAACATCACGCTGACTTTTTTCTCGGCGACGATTTTCCACCAGATGCCGGCATCGGGCCTTATCGGCAGGCCTTCGTAGAGGATCGTCGTCATGCCGTGGATCAGCGGGCCGTAGACGATGTAGGAATGGCCGACCACCCAGCCGACGTCGGAAGTGGTGAACATCGTTTCACCGGGTTTTCCGGCGTAGAGGTAGTCCATCGACGCCGCCAGCGCCACCGCATAACCGCCGGTGTCGCGCTGCACGCCCTTCGGTTTTCCGGTGGTGCCCGAGGTGTAAAGAATGTATGAAGGTTCATTCGATTCGAGCCAGGCCACCGGCACCTGTGCACCCCTGTGTTCGCGCGCCAGTGCCGCGTAATCGAGGTCGCGGCCGGCAAGCGGCCGGAAATCCGGATCGATGCCGCGGTTGACCACCAGCACCTTCCGCGGCGGATGCTGCGCCAGCCGCAACGCCTCGTTGACCAGCGGCTGGTAGTGGATGGCCCTGCCGCCGCGCAGCCCGGCATCCGCGGTCACCAGCAGCTTCGGCTTCGCATCATCGATGCGCGAGGCGCAACTCGCAGCGGCGAAACCGCCGAAGACCACCGAGTGCACCGCGCCCAGTCGTGCGCAGGCGAGCATCGCGAACACCGCCTCGGGGATCATCGGCATGTAGAGCAGCACGCGGTCACCGCGGCCGACACCCTGGGCGGCAATCACCGCCGCCATCGTATTCACCGCGGCATGCAGTTCGCGGTAGGTCCAGGTCTTTTCGGTACCGGTCTCTGTGGAAATGTGGATCAGCGCCGGCTGATCTCCGCGGTCCGCCAGGTGGCGGTCGACGGCGTTGTAACAGAGGTTGGTCTCGCCATCGACGAACCAGCGCGCGAAGGGCGGCCGGCTGTATTCGAGAACCGTGTCGAAGCGGCGGTGCCAGTGGATGCGCCGCGCCTCTTCGGCCCAGAAGGCCTCGCGGTCATGGATCGAACGGCGATGCAGTTCGGCGCAGGCGCCCATGTCTCCTCCAGAGGTTGGCACGGCCCCGTGGTTTTTATTGCCGGGTTCCGCGCAAGATCATTATGACCCGCCGGCGCTTACGAAATCCTGACCACGGCACGGCCGCGGATTTCGCCCTTCAGCATGCGCTGGAAATACGCCGGCAGTTCCTCCAGCGTGATCGTCTGCGCGATGTCGGCGAGGTGGCGCGGTTTGAGGTCGCCGGCCAGCCGCGCCCACACCCGCCGCCGCAGCGGCATCGGTGTATTCACCGAATCGACACCGATCAGGCGCAGGCCGCGCAGGATGAAGGGCAGCACCGTGGTCTTCAGTTCGATGCCGCCGGCATTGCCGAAGCTGGCGATCAGCCCCTGCGGTGCCAGTGTGCGTGTCAGCCAGCCGAGCTGCTCGCCACCGACCGAATCGAAGGCGGCGGCCCACAGCGGCTTTTCCAGCGGGCGGCTGCCGTAGTCAATGGCCTTGCGGTCGAGGATTTCGGTGGCGCCGAGTTTCCTCAGGAAATCATGTTCCGCAGCCTTGCCGGTGACTGCGGTGATGCCGTATCCGTTCGCCGCCAGCATGTCGATGACCAGGCTCGCCACGCCGCCGGTGGCGCCGTTGACCAATACCTTGCCGTTGTTCGGCGCGAGGCCGTTGAGTTCGAGCAGTTCGACCGCCAGGCCCGCGGTATAACCCGCCGTGCCCAGCGCCATTGCATCGAACAGCGTCAGCCCCTGCGGCAGCGGCACCACCCAGTCGGCGGGCACACGGCAGATTTCGGAGAAGCCGCCGTCATGGGCGACACCCATGTCATAGCTGGTGCAGATGATTTCGTCGCCGGCCTTGTAACGGGCGTCGTTGGAGCTGATGACCGTGCCTGCGGCATCGATGCCGCCGGTCAGCGGATAGTTGCGGATGATCCTGCCGCCGGCGCCGGTGGCGGCCAGCGCATCCTTGAAATTGACGCTGGAATACGCGGTGCGGAACAGCACCTCGCCGCGGCCGATGCCGGCGACGGATACATCCTCGATCCGGCCGGCAATGCTGTTGTCGTCGTTGTGGATCCGGTACGCCCTGCAGCGGTCCATGGTTTCCCCCTCTGGTAATACAGTCGTAAAACCGGATACTACGACCAATCAGGGCAGGTGCGGCTGCGCCAGGTACTGCCGGGTCTGCATTTCGGTGAGCCGGCTGGCAAGACGCTCCTTCAGCGAGGCGTTGAGATGGGCCTGGAAGCCGTCGCTGTCGGCGGCATCGGCAACCAGTTCATCCACCGGCACCGCGGCGCCGAGCATCAGCTTGACCCGCCGGTCGTAGAACTCGTCGACCAGCCACACGAAACGGCGCAGCGTGTCGCCGTCGTTTTCGGTGAAACGCGGCACACCGGAGATCAGCACCGTGTGGTAGCGCCGCGACAGCTCGATGTAGTCCGGCTTGCCGCGCGGCCCGGCGCAGAGTTCGGGAAAATCGAACCAGGCCACACCCGGCGCCTGGAGGCGCACGCGGATCAGCCGGTCCTCGATGTCGAGCGGCGCATCGTCGCCGGCATCGCTGGCGATGTGGCCAAAGGCATCGGCCAGCCGCGCATCGGCATCGGGCCCGAGGTGGTAGGTGCCGGCCTTCTCCAGTTCGCGCAGCCGGTAGTCGATGCCGGTATCGACATTGACCACGGTCATGCGCTCCAGGATCAGGTCGATTGCCGGCAGGAACATCACGCGCTGCAGACCATGCCGGTAGAGCTCCCGCGGCTCGAAGTTCGACGTGGTCAGCAGCACCACGCCCTCCTCTATCAGGCCCTCGAGCAGGCGCCGCATCAGCATCGCGTCGGTGATGTCGGTGACATGGAATTCGTCAAGGCAGAGGATCTGCGCTTTGGCGGCGATGTCGCGCGCGACCAGCGCCATCGGCGACTCCTGCCCCTGGTGCGCCAGCAGCGCCTTGTGGATCTCCTGCATGAAGCGGTGGAAATGCACGCGCTTCTTGCTGACGTCCGGCACGAAGGCGAAAAAACCGTCCATCAGGAAACTCTTGCCGCGCCCGACGCCGCCCCAGAGGTAGACGCCCCTGACACTGCGGTTGCGGCTGAGGAAACTCAGCAGGCCGCGCCGCTGCTGGCGCTGGCCGAGGTCATCGTGGACGCGCTGCAGTTCGCGCGCGGCGGCGAGCTGGGCCTCATCCGGCGTGAAGCCGTGTTCGGCGGCACGGGCACGCAGGAAGTGGAGGAAATCGGCGGCCAAGGGAAAAACCCGGAAACCGGCGCGGAGAATCCGCGCCGCGGATTACAGGTTGAGCGTCCGGTTGTCGACCGCCAGCGCCGCTTCCTTCATCGCCTCGGACAGCGAGGGATGGGCATGGCAGATCATCGCGATGTCTTCCGAAGACGCGCCGAACTCCATCGCCACCACGGCTTCGGCGATCAACTCGGAGGCCATCGGGCCGATGATATGCACGCCGAGGATGCGGTCGGTTTTCTCGTCGGCGAGGAATTTGACGAAACCGGTGGTGTCGCCCAGCGCCCGCGCGCGGCCGTTGGCCATGAACGGGAAGGAGCCGGCGCGGTATTTGACGCCCTCCTGCTTCAGCTGCTGTTCGGTCCTGCCGACCCAGGCGATCTCCGGCGAAGTGTAGATCACCCAGGGCACGGTGTTGAAATCCACATGGCCGTGTTTGCCGGCGATGCGTTCGGCCACCGCGACACCCTCTTCCTCCGCCTTGTGCGCCAGCATCGGGCCGCGCACCACGTCGCCCACCGCCCAGACATTGCCGAGGTTGGTCCTGCAGTCGCCGTCCACCGCGACAAAGCCGCGTTCGTCGATCTTGAGACCCACCGCATTGCCGTTGAGGCCGTTGGTGTTGGGCACGCGGCCGATCGACACGATCAGCCTGTCCACGGTCAGGGTCTGCGCCGCGCCGCCGCTGTCGGTGTATTCGATAGTGACGTTTTTCTTCGCGGTGATCTTGCCGACCTTGACGCCGGTGTGGATCGCCAGGCCCTGCTTGGTGAACACTTTCAGCGCCTCCTTCGCGACCTGCTCGTCGACCGCGCCGAGGAAGGCCGGCAACGCCTCCAGCACGGTGACTTCGGCACCCAGCCGCCGCCAGACGCTGCCCATCTCGAGGCCGATGACGCCGGCGCCGATGACGCCCAGTTTCTTCGGCGTTTCGCCGATCGCCAGCGCGCCGGCATTGTCGAGGATCAGCTTGTTGTCGAAGGGCACATCGGGCAGCGCGCGCGGATTGGAGCCGGTGGCGATGATCACGTGTTTCGCGGTCAGCACATCGGCGGTCTTGCCCGAAACCTGGATCTGCCAGTTGCCGGCACTGCCGCCGGCAAAGGCCCCCCGGCCGTGGAAAAACGTCACCTTGTTCTTCTTGAACAGGTAGAGGATGCCGTCGTTGTTCTGCTTGACGACCTTGTCCTTGCGCTTGAGCATCTGCGCGACGTCGATCGCGAGGCCCTTGACCTGGATGCCGTGTTCGGCAAAGGCATGGCCGGCATGGTCGAAGTTTTCGGAGGACTGCAACAGCGCCTTCGACGGAATACAGCCGACGTTGGTGCAGGTGCCGCCGGGTGCGGGTTTGCCATCCGGTGTGCTCCACTCGTCGATGCAGGCGACCTGCATTCCCAGTTGAGCCGCGCGAATCGCTGCAATATATCCGCCGGGGCCGGCGCCGATGACTACTACGTCGAAATTTTTGGCCATGATTTTCAAACAGGTGATTGGTGACTGGTAATTGGTGATTGGCCGGCAATGGTGCTCTACACCTATTTACCGGTTACCAATCACCATTTACCGCCCTAAATGTCGAGCAACAGCCGCGCCGGATCCTCCAGCGCGTCCTTCATCGCCACCAGCGACAGCACGGCTTCGCGGCCGTCGATGATGCGGTGGTCGTAGGACAGCGCGAGGTAGTTCATCGGCCGGATGACGATCTGGCCGTTTTCGACCACCGGGCGCTCCTTGGTCGCGTGCACACCGAGGATCGCGCTCTGCGGCGGATTGATGATCGGCGTCGACAGCATCGAGCCGAAGGTTCCGCCGTTGGAGATCGAGAAGGTGCCGCCGGTCAGTTCCTCCATGGTCAGCTTGCCGTCCTGGGCTCGCTTGCCGAACTCGGCAATCTGCTTCTCGATGTCGGCGAGCGACATCTGGTCGCAGTTGCGCAGGATCGGCACCACCAGGCCGCGCGGGCTGCCCACGGCGATGCCGATGTCGAAGTAACCGTGGTAGACGATGTCATTGCCGTCGACCGAGGCATTGACCACCGGGTATTTCTTCAGCGCGTGCACCGCAGCCTTGACGAAGAAGGACATGAAGCCGAGCTTGACGCCATGCTCCTTCTCGAACTTGTCCTTGTACTTCGCGCGCATGTCCATCACCGGCTGCATGTTGACCTCGTTGAACGTGGTCAGGATCGCCGCGGTGGACTGGGACTGCAGCAGGCGTTCGGCGATGCGCGCGCGCAGGCGCGACATCGGCACGCGCTGCTCCGGACGTTCGCCGAGGTCGCCGAGGTCGACGACGGGTGCCGGGCGCGCCGCCACCGTGGCCGGCGCCGCCGGGACGGCCGCTTTTGCACCGCCCTGCGCCGCCTGCAGCACGTCGCCCTTGGTGACGCGGCCACCGCGGCCGCTGCCGCTGATCGAGGCGGTGTCGATGTTTTTCTCGGCAGCGAGTTTCTGCGCCGAAGGCATTGCCGGGGCGCCGGCCGCCGGCTTTGCCGGAGCCGCCGCGGCGGGTGCTGCCGCAGCCGCGGGAGCCGCCTCCGCCTTGCCCGCTTCGGGCTTGGCCTCGGTGTCGATGGTGGCTATGACTTCGTTGCTGGTCACCGTGCCGCCGTCCGCCTTGACGATCTTCACCAGCACGCCGGCCTGCGGCGCCGGGGTCTCGAGCACGACCTTGTCGGTCTCGATATCGACCAGGTTCTCGTCACGTTTGACGTATTCGCCGGCTTTTTTGTGCCACGACACCAGCGTCGCCTCGGCTACGGATTCCGAGAGTTGCGGCACTTTCACATCGACGAGCATGATTACTCCATAACCTGTTGATTTAATTGATAAATTTTAAAACTCTTCGCCTTCGGCGAGGGGCCGCGGCTTGAAGGCCCGCGGCTCGCTGCCACCGGCCAGCGTCAGCGCCTGGTCGACCAGTTCCTTCTGCTGCTTTTCATGCAGCGACTTGTAACCGGCCGCCGGCGAAGCCGAGGAATCACGGCCCGCGTAATACAGCTTCTGGTGCGGCAGCAGGTGGCGCATCAGGTAATGCTGGATGTGCCGCCATGCACCCTGGTTGCGCGGCTCTTCCTGGCACCAGACGATTTCCTTCGCATTCTTGTAACGCACGATCTGCGCGCGGAATTCCTCGTGCGCGAAGGGATAAAGCTGCGCGATGCGCACCAGCGGCAGGTTCTCGATGGCACGGTTGCGGCGCTCGGCGCGCAGGTCGTAATAGACCTTGCCGCTGCAGAAAATCACCCGCTCGACCTTCTCCGGATTGATTTCGCGCGCATCCCAGTCCTCGTTGACCGGATTGAACTTGTCGTTGGCGAATTCCTCCAGCGGCGACACCGATTCCTTGTGGCGCAGCAGGCTCTTCGGCGAGAAGATGATCAGCGGCTTGCGGTGCGGCCGGATCATCTGGCGGCGCAGCAGGTAATACATCTGCACCGGCGTCGCCGGCACGCAGACCTGCATGTTGTAGTCGGCGCAGAGCTGCAGGAAACGCTCGATGCGGCCCGAGGAATGTTCCGGGCCCGCGCCTTCGTAACCATGCGGCAGCATCATCGTCAGCCCGCACATGCGGCCCCACTTCACCTCGCCGGAGGCGATGAACTGGTCGATCACCACCTGCGCGCCGTTGACGAAGTCGCCGTACTGGGCCTCCCAGATCACCAGTTCCTTCGGGCCCGAGGTGGAATAGCCGTATTCGAAACCGAGCACGCCCTCCTCCGACAGCACCGAGTCGATGACCACAAAATCACCCTGGTCGGTCGCGAGGTGCTGCAGCGGCACCCAGGTGCCCTGGTCCCAGCGCTCGCGGTTCTGGTCGTGCAGCACCGCATGGCGGTGGAAGAAGGTGCCGCGCCCGGAATCCTGGCCCGACAGCCGCACCGAGTAACCCTCGGTCAGCAGCGAGGCGTAGGCCAGCGTTTCGGCCATGCCCCAGTCCAGCGGCAGCTTGCCCTCGGCCATCAGCCGGCGGTCCTGCATGATTTTCTCGACCCGCGGATGCAGCTTGAAATTCGCCGGCACCTCGCAGACCTTGCGCGCCAGCGCCTGCAGCTTCTCCAGCGGCAGCCGGGTGTCGTCGTTCTCGTTCCACTTGGTGCCCTTGTACAGGCTCCAGTCGGTTTCGAACGGCGGCTTGTAGTTCGACAGGATGGTCTTGTTGGTGTGGTAACCGCGGTCCAGCGCATCGCGGAATTCGGCGACCATCTGGTCGGCCTCGGCCTCGGCGATGACACCCTCCCTGATCAGGCGGTCGGCATAGACCTTGCGCGGCGTCGGATGGCCGTGGATGCGCCGGTACATCAGCGGCTGGGTGACCATCGGCTCGTCCTGCTCGTTGTGGCCGAGCCTGCGGTAGCAGATCAGGTCGAGCACCACGTCCTTCTTGAACTTCATCCGGTATTCAAGCGCGATCTCGGTGGCGAAACACACCGCCTCGGGATCATCGCCGTTGACGTGGAAAATCGGCACTTCCAGCATCTTCACCACGTCCGAACAGTAGAGCGAGGAGCGCGAATCACGCGGGTCCGAAGTGGTGAAGCCGATCTGGTTGTTGATGATGATGTGCACCGTCCCGCCGGTGCCGTAACCACGGGTCTCGGCAAAGTTCAGCACTTCCTGGATCACGCCCTGCCCCGAGAACGCGGCATCGCCGTGGATCAGCACTGGCAGCACCTGCGAACCGTCATGGTCCTTGCGGCGATGCTGGCGCGCCCGCACCGAGCCCTCGACCACCGGATTGACGATCTCGAGGTGGGAAGGATTGAAGGCGACGGTGACATGCATCGGACCGCCCGGGGTCATCACGTTCGACGAGAAGCCGTCGTGGTACTTGACGTCGCCGGCGAGCACGTCGGGCTGCTGCTTGCCCTCGAAGGAGGAGAACAGGTCCTTCGGCAT
>JALHND010000081.1 GCA_022843705.1 Burkholderiales bacterium | reverse complement strand
GGCGAACTCGCCTACCAGGTGTGCAAGGACAACAACAAGCCGTTTTTCTATCCGCGCGCAGTGGCGCCGGAAACCGGCAGCAGCAACATCGAGTGGCGGGTGTCGAAAGGACTCGGCACGGTCTATACGACCACCGTGGTGCATTACAAGGGCGAAGCGCCGCTGAACGTGGCGATGATCGACATGGACGAGGGTTTCCGCCTGATGAGCCGGGTCGAGGACATCGATGCAATGGACGTGAAAATCGGCATGCGCGTGAAATTCAGGGCCAACCCCGGCGACGACAAGACCCTGCCCTATCCGGTGTTCACGGCCCTCACCCCCGGCCCCTCTCCCGGAGGGAGGGGGGAGGCAGATGGTTCCCTTCTCCCTCCGGGAGAAGGGTCAGGGATGAGGGAAGGAGACGCCAAATGACCAACCTGCTCAAACGCGGCAGCATTGCAGTGGTCGGCGCGGCCGAATCCGATCTCGGCCTGGTCGCCCCGCACACCTCTCCCGTCGACCTGATGGCGCAGGCAACCATGCGCGCGCTCGACGACTGCGGCCTGACCCTGAAGGATGTCGATGCGCTTTATGTCGCCGCCACCCAGGTGCGCATGGGCCCGATGCAGCTCGCCGAATACCTGCGCATCAAGCCCAAGGTCTTCGACGGCACGCAGATCGGCGGCTCCTCGTTCATGACCCATGTCGCCCATGCGCAGATGGCGATCCAGCTGGGCTTGTGCGAAGTCGCGGTGATCGCCTACGGCAGCACCCAGCGTTCGGTGTCGCGCGCCGCCGCCAGTCCGCGCGAATTCAATCCCTATGAATCGCCCTACCGGCCGATCCTGCCGATCAGCGCCTACGCGATGGCCGCAGCGCGCCACATGCACCAGTACGGCACCAAACGCGAACACCTCGCTGAAGTGGCAGTCGCCGCCCGCAAATGGGCGCTGATGAACCCCAAGGCCTGGGAAAAGGAGCCGCTGACCATCGAGCAGGCGCTCAATGCACGTATGGTGTCCTACCCCTTCACGGTGCGCGACTGCTGCCTGGTGGTCGACGGCGGCGGCGCCATCGTGCTGACTTCGGCAGCGAAAGCGAAGACATTGAAGAAAAAGCCGGTCTACGTGCTCGGCGTCGGCGAAACGCTGTCGCATGCCAACATCTCCAGCATGCCCGACTTCACCGTCACCGGCGCCTCGGTTTCCGGCCCGCAGGCCTTCAAGATGGCCGGCGTGACGCAGAAGGACGTCAAGATGCTGTCGCTGTATGACGCCTTCACCATCACGCCGATCCTGTTCCTCGAAGACCTCGGTTTCGTGCCCAAGGGCGAAGGCGGCCGTTTCGTCGCCAACGGCGGCATCGCCCCCGGCGGCAAACTCGCGGTCAACACCTCCGGCGGCGGACTGTCGTACTGCCACCCGGGCATGTACGGCCTGCTGGTGATGATTGAGGCCATCCGCCAGGTGCGCGGCGAATGCGGCGAGCGCCAGGTGAAGGGCTGTGATGTCGCCCTCGCGCACGGCAATGGCGGCGTGATGTCCAGCCAGTGCACGGTGATATTCGGTTCTGAAAATACGCTGTAACCCGTAACCGTAGCCCGGATGGAGCGCAGCGTAATCCGGGGGAAAGCACTGCACATCCCCCGGATTACGGCCTTCGGCCTTCATCCGGGCTACACAACCTTAGGGCCCTATCGATGAAACTGGAACTGTATTACGCCCCCAGGACCTGCGCGCTGGTGCCCTATGTCGCGCTGACCGAAGCCGGCGCCGAATTCACGGTGCACAACATGAATTCGCGCACCGGAGACCTGAAAACGCCGGAATACCTGCGCCTCAATCCCAAACACAAGGTGCCGGTGCTGGTCATCGACGGCCAGCCGCTGACCGAGAATCCCGCGATCCAGATCTGGATCCACCGCAACTTTCCGCAGGCGAAGCTGCTGCCGGCGGACCCGCGGCAGGAAATCCAGGCAATTTCGCTGATGTGCTGGTTCGCTTCGGGCATCCATCCCAGGATGACACCCAATGCCCGCCCCGAAAACTACTGCGACCTGCCGGATTCCGCGGAATCGGTGAAACGTGTCGCCAACAAGCTGCTGTTCGGGGAATTCAGGATTGCCGAAAAAATGCTCGCCGGCCGCGAATTCTTCTTCGACCATTTCACCACGCCCGACGCCTACTTCTTCTGGTGCCTGCAGCGCACATTGAGCTTCAAACTGGACCTGTCGGAATTCCCGAACTGCATGGCCCATTACGCGCGCATCGGCCAGCGGCCCAGCGTGCAGAAACTGATTGAACACGAGAAGCAGGTCCTGGCCGAATTCAAGCGAGTGGCCTCCGCCGGAAAGACATGACCATGGGCAGCACGCTGAAAATCCTCACCTCCAACAGCACCCGCACCATCCTCGACGCCCTCGCGCCCGCCTGGGAAAAAGCCACCGGCAACCGCGTGACGATGACCGCCGACTCGGCCAAGGCGATGGTCGCCCGCATCCAGGCCGGTGAAACCGGTGACGCGGTGATCCTCGGCAGCGGCGCACTGAAGGAACTCGCCGGGGCCGGCGTCGTCATCGACTCGAGCCGCCGGCCCTTCGCCCGCGCGCGGGTCGGCGTCGGCGTGCGCCGCGGTTTTCCCAAACCCGACATCGGCTCGGTGGACAGCCTGCGCCAGTCCCTGCTCGCGGCCAAATCCGTCGCCCACACGGTGCACGGCGCAAGCGGCATGTACATCCCCGTGTTGTTCGAAAAACTCGGCATCGCGGAACAGATGAAAACCAAAACCGTGACCCGCCCCGGCGGCTACATCGGCAGCGTGGTGGTTGCCGGCGAAGCCGACCTCGCGCTGCAGCAGCTGCCTGAACTGCTCGCGGTCGAAGGACTGGAACTGGTCGGTCCGATCCCGGACGCGGTGCAGAAGACGCTGGAGACCGCCTCCGGCATCGTCGCCGCCTCGCCCCATGCGGCGATCGCACAGGCCATGCTTGATTATTTCGCGCGGCCGGAACACCGTGCCGTATATGCCGAAAAAGGCCTGGAACAGGCGGCATGACCCCATAAAACAAAAGGAGGAGACCTCATGAAACGCAAAACCGCCCTGCTGGCCACTGCACTGGCCGCGATCCTGCAGCCCTTCGCAATCACCACCACGCCGGCCGCCGACACCTGGCCTACACGGCCGGTGCGTTTCATTGTCCCCTACCCGCCGGGCGGCACCACCGACCTCGTCGCCCGCGGCATCGCCGACAAGCTGAGCACGCGTTACGGCCAGCAGTTCGTGGTCGACAACCGCGGCGGCGCCAGCACGGTCATCGGCGCCGACCTGATGGCCAAGTCCGCGCCCGACGGCTACACCATCGGCCTGATCACCCAGACCACGATGTCGATCAATCCCCACACGGTCAAAAAACTGCCGTACGACACCGTGCGCGACCTCGCCCCGGTGACCCAGGTGGTCTACTTCCCATACGTGATCGCAGCCCATCCCTCGATGCCCTTCAGCACCCTGAAGGACATGATCGCCCACGCCAAGGCCAAACCCGGCACGCTGACCTACGGCACGCCGGGCACCGCATCGACCAACCACTTGGGCGGCGCGCTGCTCGAGAACCTCGCCGGCATCAAGCTGCTGCATGTGCCGTTCAAGGGCGCCGGACCGGCGATGAACGCCGTGCTCGGCGGCCAGGTCAACCTGATCATCACCGGCGCGGCCACGGTATTGCCGCACGCCCAGGCCGGCCGCACAAAAATCATCGCCTTCGCCGCCGAGAAGCGCCATCCCAACTGGCCGGACATTCCGTCCACCGGCGAGGCCGGCCTCGGAAACTACGAAGCCGGCACCTGGTTCGGCATCGTCACCCGCAGCGGCACGCCGCGCGCGGTGATCGGCAACCTGAACCGGGAAATCGTCAACGCGGTGACCCACACCGACCTCAAGGAACGGCTGACCAAGGTCGGCTTCGACGTGCGCACCCAGTCTCCGGAAGCCTTCGGCAAATACATGGCCGATGACCGCGCGCTGATGGCCAAAATCATCAAGACCGCCGACATCAAGCTGGATTAAGGACTGCCACCGCAGACATTAATGTAGCCCGCAAGAAGCGCAGCGTATTGCGGGAGGGTTCAATCCTGCCCCGCATTACACTGCGTTCCATGCGGGCTACAGCCGGCAGATATCAGCCTGCGGCGGCCTTCTCCGCCGCGAGCTTGGTCCTGAACAGCCAGTCGCGGTAATCGTCCATGTCGCCGTCGAAGGGCTGCAACTGCCCGTCGGCGACGATCAGGAACTGGTCGGTGGTCGCGCGCAGCAGGTGGCGGTCATGCGACACCAGCACCAGCGTGCCTTCGAACTGCGCCAGCGCGACGGTCAGCGCCTCGCGGGTTTCGAGGTCAAGGTGGTTGGTCGGTTCGTCGAGCAGCAGCAGGTTCGGGCGCTGCCAGACGATCATCGCCAGCGCCAGCCGCGCTTTCTCGCCGCCGGAGAAATGGGTGATCGGGCTCAGCGCCATTTCACCCGGAAAATTGAAACCGCCGAGGAAACCGCGCAACTCCTGCTCGCGCACCCGCGGCGCGACGCGCGCGAGGTTCCACAGCGGCGATTCATCATGGCGCAGCATCTCGACCTGGTGCTGCGCGAAATAACCGATCGCCAGCCCCTTGTTGAAATTCGCCGTGCCGGACAGCGGCTTCAGTTCACCGGCGATGGTCTTGATCAGCGTCGACTTGCCGGCGCCGTTGATGCCGAGCAGGCCGTAACGCTGGCCGCTCTGCAGTGAAAACTTGATGCCGCCCAGCACCGGCTTCTCCGTGCCGTCCTCCAGCCGGTAACCCGCGACCACATCCTCCATCACCAGCAGCGGATCGGGTGCGCGCAGCGGCTCGCGGAACTCGAACTGGAAAGGTGCCGACACATGCAGCGGCGCGAGATCCTCCATCTTCGCCAGCATCTTCATCCGGCTCTGCGCCTGGCGTGCCTTGCTCGCCTGTGCCTTGAAGCGGTTGATGAAGGATTCGAGGTGGGCGCGTTCGCGCTGCTGCTTCTCGATCATGCCGGCGGCGAGCACCACCGCCGCGGCGCGCTGGCGCTCGAAGTCGGAGTAATGGCCGCCGTAACGTTTCAGTTTCTGGCTGTCGATGTGGACGATGACATTGACCACGCCGTCGAGGAAATCGCGGTCATGCGACACGATCACCAGCGTGCCGGCGTATTTCTTCAGCCACTCCTCGACCCACAGGATGGCATCGAGGTCGAGGTGGTTGGTCGGCTCGTCGAGCAGCAGCAGGTCGGAGGGGCACATCAGCGCCTGCGCGAGATTCAGCCGCATGCGCCAGCCACCGGAGAAGGTCGCCACCGGCTGCTCCATCTGCTCGTGGCTGAAGCCGAGGCCGTGCAGCAGGCGTTCGGCGCGCGAACGCACGGTCCAGGCATCGGCATCGGCGAGATCGGCGTAGACCGAGCCGATACGTTCGCCGTCATCGGCGGCCTCGGCCTCCGCCAGTTCCGCTTCGAGCCGGCGCAGCGTGGTGTCGCCGTCGATCGCGTAGTCGATCGCGGACCGTTCCAGCGGCGGAGTTTCCTGCGCGACATGGGCCACGCGCCAGCGCTGCGGATAATCGACCTCGCCCTGATCGGCCTGCAGCTCGCCGCGCAGCAGCGCGAACAGGCTCGACTTGCCGGCGCCGTTGTTGCCGATCAGGCCGATCTTGTCGCCGGGATTGAGGACGAGGTCGGCATCCTCGAGCAGCACCTTGGCGCCGCGCCTGAGCGTAATGCGGGTGAAACGTATCATCGTGTCCTGCCGGCCGCGGCAGGCGGCCGGGCGCGCTTTCCGGGCAAAGGGGCGCATTCTACGCAGGTTGCGCTGCCGGAGGGCGTTTCGCGCCGCAGGCACGGTAAAATCCACCGCATTTCCAACGGAGCGGATCCATGGTTCCCGTCTACAAACTGATTGCCGCCGCCCTTTCCGCCGTCGCCCTCGGCACCACCGCCAGCTGCCAGTCGACCACCTCCGGCGGCGTGGTCGGCGCCGAGCGCAAGCAGCTGCTGCTGGTGTCCTCCGAGCAGCTGGACCAGATGGCGGTCAAGGCCTACGCCCAGCTGCAGGCCGAGTCGGCGAAAAAAGGCGTGCTCAACACCGATCCCGCACTGACCCGCCGCGTGCGCGCGATCGCCAGCCGCATCACGCCGCAGACCCGCGTCTTCCGTGCCGACGCGCCGGGCTGGAAATGGGAAGTCAACGTCATCAACAGCAAGGAACTCAACGCCTTCTGCATGCCCGGCGGCAAGATCATGTTCTATTCGGGCATCATCCAGCAGCTCAAGCTCAGCGACGACGAAATCGCGGTGATCATGGGCCACGAGATCGCCCACGCGCTGCGCGAACATTCGCGCGAGCAGGTGTCGCAGGCCGTCGCCGCGGAAACCGCGATCGGCCTCGGCGCCGCGCTGCTGGGGCTCGGTGACGGCGCGGCCAACCTGACCGGCGCGGCCTACCAGGCGCTGATCGCGACCCGCTTCAGCCGCAACCACGAAACCGAATCCGACCGCATCGGCCTCGAACTCGCCGCCCGCGCCGGTTACGATCCGCGCGCCGGCATCACGCTGTGGAAAAAAATGCTGTCTGCCAACCAGGGCGGCCGGCCGCCTGAATTCCTCAGCACCCACCCGGCCGAAAGCAGCCGCATCCAGCAGATCGAGGCACTGCTGCCGGCGGTGATGCCGCTGTACGAAGCGGCGAAACGCTGAACGGCCGGAGACCGGGATGAACCCGCTGCGCGGCAGGCTGGCAGTGGCACTGATCGGCCTGGCCGTCGCGGCGATCGGCTGCACGGTCCTTGTCCGCTCCGAACTCGCCAGTCTGCGCGCCGCATTCGAAACCGATGCCCGCATCGTGCACCGCCTGCTCAGCCAGCGCAGCGCGCAGCAGGATGCAGTGATGTCCATGCTGTCCCTGCTGCAATCCGGCAGCGGCACAGACGCCGCCGGGCGGCGCGTCGCCTCGGTCTATCCGCAGATCCTCGACCTGCTGCAGCGCCATGGCGATGCATCCTGGACTGAACCCGCGCTGGCTGCCGCCGAGGACGAATCCCGCCGGGAACGTCGTGCAGCGCTGGCCGGCGTCGATTTCGCCAGAGGACGTTACTGGCTGGTACAGGCCGCGACGCCCGCGAGCCACGCCGCGCAGATCGACCTGCGCGGCATGGTGCCCTGGGAGGAATGGCCGATGCCGCCGGAAACCAGCCCGGTGCGCGTGATCCTCGAATACGCCGGCCAGCAGTTTCTGCTGCAGGCGGGGAACACCGGCTCCCACTCCGGCTTCGATTTCCGCAAACGTCTTGCCACTGAAAGCCAGCCCTTCGACGTGGTCGCCGCGCGCGGCATCCGCTGGTCCGACCTGCCCTGGCTGAAGATGCTGGGCTGGATACTGCTGACCGCGGCCGCGCTTGCCGGGCTGCTGGCGCTGGAACGCCAGCGCGCCGAACGGCGCCGCGCCGAGGAACTGCTGCGGCTGGGCCAGGTGGCGCGGCTGAACGCCCTCGGAGAACTGGCCGCGGGCATGGCGCATGAACTGAACCAGCCATTGACCGCCGTGCTCGCCAATACCCAGGCTGCGGGCCGCATGCTCAATGACGAACCGGCCGAACTCGACAGCGCGCGCGAGGCCATGCAGCGCGCCGCGGAACAGGCACGCCGCGCCTCCGGTGTCGTGGACCGGCTGCGACGCGTCGTGGAACGGCCCGATGTATCCGCGCAACTCCAGCCGGTAAAGCTGGAGGTCGCGATCAACAACGCGCTCTACCTGCTCGAGCCGCAGTTGCAACAGCTCGGCATCAAACCCTCCCTGGGTCAAACCGCCGTTTCCGTGCTGGCCGAGCCGGTGGCACTCGAGCAGATCATCCACAACCTGCTGACCAATGCACTGCAGGCACTGGCGCAGGTCCCGGCGGCGGACCGCCACCTGGATATCGGGGTCCGGATCGTCGACGACAAAGGCCGGCTGACGGTTGGCGACAGCGGCCCCGGCATCGCCGCAGACGTGCTGCCGCGGCTGTTCGAGCCGTTTTTCACGACCCGCGAGGGCGGACTGGGCCTGGGTCTGAGCCTTTGCGAATCGCTGGCGGCCGGCATGGGCGGATCCCTCACCGCCGCGAACAGGCCGCCCCGCGGCGCGGTTTTCACGCTGCAACTGCCCCTCGCCGCCACATGAACAGCCCGCTGTCACCGCTGATCCACCTGATCGACGACGATGCCGCGGTGCGCGACAGCCTCGCGCTGCTGATCGGCACGGTCGGCCTGCGCGTGCAGCCCTGGGCCGGCCCGCAGGATTTCATCGCGCAGTTCGACCGTTCGGGCATCGGCGCCATCGTGCTCGACGTGCGCATGCCCGGCATCAGCGGCCTGACGGTTCTCGACCAGCTGATCGCCGAAGGCGTCGACCAGCCGGTGATCATGCTGACCGGCCACGGCACGGTGGAAATGTGCCGCCGCGCCTTCAAGTCCGGCGCCGCCGAATTCCTCGAAAAACCGGTAGACGACCAGAAACTGCTTGACGCACTGCAGGCCGCCGTGCAACAGCACGTGCGCTCGCGCGAACGCAGCCGGGACGACCGCGAAGCGCGGGAACATTACGCCCGGCTCTCGGAGCGCGAACGCGAAGTACTGGGACTGATCGTTGCGGGCCTGACCAACAAGGAAATCGGCCGCGCGCTGGCAGTCTCGCCGCGTACCGTCGAAACCCATCGCGCCAAGCTCTTCGCCAAACTCGATGCCGAATCGCTGGCCCAGCTGATCCGGCGTTATGCCGCACTCGTCGAAGACCCGGCCTGACAGCTGCTTGGTCGACGGGAATTATTATAAGTATTTGTTTTTAAACATAATTTTATAAACAAGCCTAATGCCGCCCTGCCCGGCACTCCGTAACAGTACGGAGCAAGGGGCGTAACCCTGCGGATATCTGCGCGCGCGGGGTTTTCCTAAAGTGTGACCACGGTTGCAGCACACAACCGCAACATTCAAGGAGAACCCACATGAACACCATCACCAGACTGACCGCCACCGCCCTGCTCGCCACCGCCACGCTGGCGAATGCACAGGCTGTCCGCAACGAAAAAAACATCTCCCTCGAACTGGCCAACCAGATTGCCGCCGCCAGCGTCGCCGCCTGCAGCGCCAGGGGTTACAACGTGACTGCAACCGTGGTTGACCGCGCGGGACTGGTGCGCGCCGTGCAACGCGCCGACAACGCCGGCCCGCACACGCTCGCCGCCAGCCAGCAGAAAGCCTATACCTCGGCTTCCGCCCGCAACAACACGCAGGCGATGATGGAAGCCGCGCAGAAAAATCCCGCCGCCGCCAATCTCGCCCACATCCCCGGTTTCCTGCTGCTCGGCGGCGGCGTTCCGGTGCGCGCCGGTAACGACGTCATCGGCGCCGTCGGCATCGGTGGCGCACCCGGCGGCCACCTCGACGAGCAATGCGCCATCGCCGCACTGGAACAGGTCAAGGACCAGTTGAAATAATTCCAGTCATTCACCGCCCATATCCAGCTCCCTCTCCCCGTTTTTACGGTGAGAGGGTCAGGGTGAGGAGTGGCCCGCCAATGATTACCCTGTCAACGCAAGCAAAGTCCCCCGGGAGCACAGCCATGAACCGCATCCTTCACATCCTGACCATCACATGCACGCTGCTGGTCCCATCGTTCGCCAGCGCGCAAATCCCGCCCACCGCCACTGAAGCCGCCCGCTACACCGGCCTGCACGCCGCCGCGCACAAAGGCGACGCCGCCGAAATCAACCGGCTCATCACCGCAAAAGCGGACCTCAACGCCCGAGACTCCTACGGCCGCACCCCGCTGCATGTGGCCACACATGCGGGCAAGGTCGATGCCATCCGCGTGCTGGCCAAATCCGGCGCCAACCTGGGTCTGCTGGAAAAAGACCGTTACGACGCCGTCACCATCGCCGCAGTAGCCAACAACGAAGAAGCCTTGCGCGCCCTGCTTGCCGCCGGCGCCAGCGCCAAACTTGTCACCAGCCGCTACGACGGCACCGCGCTGATCGCGGCGGCCCACCTGGGTCACGCCGGCGTGGTCAAACAACTGATCGATGCCGGCGCCCCGCTGGACCATGTCAACAACCTGCACTGGACCGCACTGATCGAATCCATCGTGCTCGGCAATGGTGGCCCTCGCCACACCGAAACCCTGCGCCTGCTGGTCGAAGCCGGTGCCAGCACCAAGATCACCGACCGCAGCGGCAACACGCCGCTGCGTCTGGCCAAAGGCCGCGGCTTCAGGGACATGGTGGAAATCCTCGAAAAAGCGGGCGCAAAATAAACTGCCGCACTGTCGGCGGAAACACCGGGGACAAACGGACGGATGCGTATTAACATGCACGCAACCGGTCCCCGGCGTTTTACCTGACGATTCACCGAAAACCTCTACGGTCAAACCTTGTCACTCGCCACCTGGGAACTGCTGAGTTACGTCGTCACCGTCGTCGGCCTGCCGCTGGCGATCGTGGTGTTCCTGTTCGAGCAGCGCCGGGAACGCGAGAACGAGGAGGAAGAGGTCTACCAGCTGCTGTCCGACAACTACCAGGACTTCCTCAAGGTCGCGCTCGACAATCCCGACCTCAGGCTGTTCTCGAAGGAAGACACGGCCGCCCTCACCCCCGAACAGCAGGAACGGCAACTGATCATTTTCGCGATGCTGATCTCGCTGTTCGAACGCGCCTACCTGCTGCTCTACGAGGACGACATGACGCCGAAACAGGCGCGGCGCTGGCATTCGTGGGAAGACTACATCGCCGAGTGGTGCGACAAGCCGCGTTTCCGCGCCAGCCTGCCGCAGCTGCTGCGCGGCGAGGACCCCAGTTTCGTGCGTTACGTCGAACACATCGCCGCCGGCGCAAGCACCGCCTGAGGCGGGAAACCTAGCGCGGCACCAGCCGCCACAGCGAAGTCACCTCCGCCGCCCGCGCCGCATGCAGCGGATCGGAGGCATCCTGCGACTTCGGATGCTGCGGCCGCGCCTCGCTGCGACTCTTGACCATCAGCCCCGCCGCATCGATCAGCGCCAGCAGTTCCTCGCGTGTGCGCAGCCCCAGGTGTTCGGCGATGTCGGACAGGATCAGCCAGCCCTCGCCTTCCGGTTCAAGATGCGCCGCGAGTCCGGCGAGAAAACCGCGCAGCATTTTGCTGCCGGGATCGTAGACCGCGCGCTCGATCGGCGCGCTGGGCTGCGACGGAATCCACGGCGGGTTGCAGACGATCAGCGGCGCGCGGCCTTCAGGAAACAGGTCGGCTTCGACCACCTCCACCTGCGCGTCCAGCCCCAGGCGCTTGATGTTGTCGCGCGCGCAAACCAGCGCGCGCGCGTCGTTTTCGGTGGCGATGATTTTTGCCACACCGCGTTTCGCCAGCAGCGCCGCCAGCACGCCGGTGCCGGTGCCGATGTCAAAGGCCAGGGTCTGCGCCGGCAGCGTCGCCTGCGCCACCAGTTTCACGTATTCGCTGCGGATCGGCGCAAACACGCCGTAGTGCGGATGGATGTGCGCGCCCAGCGCCGGCACATCGACGCCCTTCTTGCGCCATTCATGCGCGCCGATCAGGCCCAGCAGTTCGCGCAGCGACACCACGCTGGCCTCGCCGTCAGGCTCGCCCCAGGCTTCGCTGCAGGCCAGCCGCACATCCGGCGAGCGGCGCAGCGGAATGCCGTAATCGGCCTCCAGCGGAATCAGCAGCATCGACAACGTATGCGCGCGCTGCGCCTGCGCCTGGCGGTGGCGGTGAAAGGCGGCGCCCGGGACCCCGGCAACGGCAGCCTGCTTGCGTTTCTGCTTGCGCGGCCGGTCGATGCGGCGCATCAGCGCCTGCAGCAGCTGGCGCGCATTCTGGAAATCACTGCGCCACAGCAGCGCCGTGCCCTCGGCCGCAAGGCGGTAGGCCGAATCCGCGGTCATCGTGTCGTCGGCCACCACCACGCGTTTGGGCGGCGCGGCACCGCTTTCCGAGCGCCAGCGCGCGGACCGGTCTTCAGTGCCGTCGTTGAAATGAATCTGGGGTTGTACGTTCACTTGCAGGCTTTCCGCCGGTGGACACCGGCTCGGGGCGGACGCGATATGCGCCGCAGCCCCGAGCATAACAGGGCCATCCCGGCACCAAGAAGCTGCCGGCAACCCACGCGTTGTTTATTCCAGCCGGCTTTCCGGCCAGGCCGAGGCGTCGATGGTGTCGCGGTAGGCATGCCAGGTCGCATGCCCCAGTACCGGAATGGTCACCGCAAGGCCGATCAGCGCAGTGGCAAAACCGATGCCGGTCAGCACCACGATCAGCAGCGCCCACACCGCCATCGCCGGTTTGTTGCGCAGCACCGCGTTGACGCTGGTGACGATGGCGGTCACGGCATCGGTTTCGCGGTCGCAGATCATCGGCAGCGAAAATGCGCTGAAGGTGAAGGTCAGCAGCGCGAAGATCGAGCCCACCGCCGAACCGATGCCGAGGAACAGCGCCAGTTCGCGCCAGTCCGAACCGCCCTGCGCCGGGAAAAACACATGCACCATCGAACCCGCGCGCGCCCACACCAGGAACAGCACCAGCAGCGCCAGCGCAAACACCATCGCGTTGCCCAGCGCCCGGCCCTGCTCCTCCATGCAGCGCACCAGCGTCGGCGCCATGCCGCGTTCGAGCTGGCGGCTGATCGAGTAGATGCCCAGCGCCAGCAGCGGCGCCACAAACACAAAACCCGACAGCAGCACCAGCGCCGCCCAGTAACTGCCGGCCGCGAGCCCGATGCCGGTGACGATCCAGGACAACACGACAATCGCAATGCCCAGGCCCAGACTCTGCCGCGGCGCGCGGCGAAAATCCGCCCAGCCGCGGCGCAGCCAGCCGAACGGTGCACCGGCAGCAAGAATCCTGCAGGGTGCGACGAAGGGCAGCGCCGCTGCCGCGGATTCCCGGTCTTCGCCTGCAGGGTTGCCGGTCATGGCTGACTCGAAGTCGGTATCAAAATGAAACTCTCCTTCTCCCCGCATGCGGGGAGACAAGGGCACACTTGAAGCGCAGCAGGGCTGGGGTAAGGGGCTTCGAAAAAGTCATCTTGTTACATGCTCTTATTTCAGCAGCACTATTTCGCCAGTCCGAGATCAACCAGCACCGCCCTCATCGAGGCATAGTCCTGCTCGAGGTCCTTGCTGAACTGTGCGCTGGGCGAGAACACATTGGACCAGATGTTCTTTTCCAGCTCGTCCTTCCATTCCGGCGCCTCGGTGGCCTTCTTCAGCACCCCTTCCCAGTACGCGAGCTGCTGCGGCGTCAGCCCCTTGGGTGCGAACATCGCGCGCCAGGCACCGAAAGTGAAATCGGCGCCCTGCTCCTTCCAGGTTGGCACACTGGCAAAGACGCCGGGGAAACGCTGCGCCGAAGTGATGCCGAGCACGCGCATCCGTCCCGCGGCAACATGCGCGGCGACGTTGCCGGCGGCGGTGGTCACCAGGTCGACGTGGCCGCCGAGCAGGTTGGTGATTGCGTCGGCCGAACCCTTGAAGGCCACAACCTTCAGGTCGCGGGCGTTGCCGCCGATGGTTTTCATCAGCACGCCGGCGGCGATGTGGTTGTGGCTGCCGAGCAGCGGCGAGAAGGCGATGGTCACCGACTTCGGATCCTTGCGCAGGCGCTCGATCAGGTCCTTGCCGGTTTTCAGGTTCGAATTGGCCGCCACGGCAAACACCGTGTAATCGTCGAACAGCGAGGCCACCGGGGTCAGATCGCTGTGGCGCAGCGTGCTCGAGCCGACAATATGGTTGGTCAGGATCGCCGGACCGGCAACAACCAGGTAATGCGGATCGGGTGTGCGCTGCTGCACATAGGTATAGGCAATGCTGCCGCCACCGCCCGAACGGTTGTTGATCGACAGCGACACCGGCAGCAGCTTGTTGGCGAGGATGATGCGCTCGAGACTGCGTGCGGTCTTGTCATTACTGCCGCCCGGCGGATTGGGCACCACGATCTCGACGTTCTTGCTCGGCGACCAGGCTTGGGCACCGGCCACGGCCGTCGCCCCGGCGAGTACTGCGGCGGCGAGGCCGCGGATGATGATGTTCGCAGGATGCATGGTGTACCCCTTCTTGTAATGGTTGTCCGGCACGAAATCTGCTGCGGCGATGCGCTGCCCGTCCTCCTGAGGCTCCGGCGGTCCTGTTGTGGCCTGTGCCCGGCGGCTGTTTTATATGGTCTCTGCCACCGGCCGGATGACACGGCAACCGGCAGGTTAAGTGCGCCCTGCCGGCTTGGCAAGCAGACCAGCATGTGGCCTCAAGGCACCGGAGCCGGGTTTATGCTTTAATCATTTCGCCAGTGACTGCTGCCCACGGAGGAGACCATGGATACAGTGCAAGGCGCCCGGTTCGAAGTCCGCGACAGCGGCAAACCAGTGGGCGCGGAAGTCTGCGGCATCGACCTGTCACAC
>JALHND010000080.1 GCA_022843705.1 Burkholderiales bacterium | reverse complement strand
TTCACATTGATCCCACATCGGCGAGCGGCAGAAACCGATGCGCGGTGCAGTGCCGGCGTCTGCCGGCAGCGCTTCCGGGGTGATGCCCATCAGCACGTTCCGGTAGAGCGCGATGTCGTCGATGGAGCGTGCGATCAGGCCCAGGGTATCGAGCGAGCCCGAGGCTTCCATGACCCCTGCGCAGCGCAGGTCGCCCCAGGTCGGGCGGTAGCCGACACAGCCGCAGAATGCGGCAGGGCGGATCGTCGACGCGGTGGTTTGCGTCCCGATGGCCAGGGGCACCATTTCCGCGCCGACCGCGGCTCCGGATCCGCTGGAGGAACCGCCGGGGGTGCGCCGGGGATCGAAGGGGTTGCGTGTCTTGCCCGGGAAAAAATTGGCGAACTCGGTGGTGACGGTCTTGCCCATGATCAGTCCGCCGGCCCGCCGGGTCAGCGCGACGCAGGCGGCATCGATCTGCGGTTGCCGGCCCTTGTGGATCGGCGTGCCGTATTCGGTGGGCATGTCGTCGGTATCGATGATGTCCTTGATGCCGACCGGAACGCCCTGCAGCGGACCGGTGCTGCCGCGGCGGTCGAGGGCGCGGGCCTGTTCCAGCACGCGCTGCGGATCGAGGTAATGCCAGGCTTCAACCTGCGGTTCACGTTCGGCGATGTGCGCGAGGCAGGCTTCGGCGACGGCGACGGCTGTTGTTTTTCCGGCAGTGATGGCGCGGACGATTTCGGCGGCGGTCATCTGATGCAGCTTTTGAGTGGGCATGGGTTTGATCGTTTGATGAGTGGAGTGAGGGCGGTTCCGCTTCGGGCAATTATCGCCCGCAGGCTCAACAAAAAACGGCGCCCGCAGGCGCCGTCACTATAAGTACTTGATTTTAAACGATTATTCCCAAAGCCGTTCCGGCAGCGGCAGACCGGCAAGCTGTTCCGGCGTCAGCGGCCGGTCGGGCGTGATGCCGATCCGCTCCAGCACCGCGGCGAGTTGCCGGCCGTGCTGGGCACTGTGCCAGGTCGAACGTTCGTAGAGCATGTGCAGCGGCTGCATGCCGAAGAAGGTCTTGACCTTCTGCTGGCAGGATTTGTCCTCGAGCTTGTCCCACCAGTTCTGCAGCCGTGCAATGACGGCATCGCCGTAACGCGCGATTTCTTCGCCGGTCATGAAGGTGCCGTCTTTCGGCGGCACGTTGGCCAGCTGCACTGCATATTCGACGCCGTCCTCCATGGATTCAAGGAAGGCTTCGCCGATGCGGAAGATATGGTGGCACATCAGCCGGATCGAACGGTCGCGGTTGGGGATCACGCGTTCCTGCAGTTGCGCATCCGGCAGCTGGCGCATCAGCCGCTGCGCGGTCTGCAGCACCAGGACCCAGCGCTTGATCAGTTCTTCCGGCGGCAGCGGCGTGTGGCCGGTGCCCTGGAGGCCGACGAACTCGGCGACATCCTCGAGATTCTGGCCGAACACGAACTGTTCGCCCTTGGCGACCACCGGCACATTGCGCACGCCGAGCTTGAGCAGGCGTTCACGGCCCTGCGGGTCGTTCAGTACGTCGATGGCGACGAAATCGATTTTTTTCCGCGAAAGAAACTCTTTCGCCCGGAGACAGCTGCTTCACCCGGGCTGGGTGAACAGGATGAACTGGTCGGTGGCGCCCATGATTGACCCTTTGCAGGCGGTTGAAGTGAGAGCCGAGACTAAGTCGCGAGTCGCCGGCCGTCAAGGTTTGCGGTGCTATAATCCGCGCGCTTTTTGTCTCTCCCGCATTTTATCCCGCAAGAAATCCACATGATGAAGCTGATCGGGACGACCACCAGTCCCTACACCCGCAAGGTGCGTGTCGTGCTGGCCGAAAAACGCATGGAATGCGAATTCGCCATCGATGCGCCGAACACCGAAGGCAGCACGGTCGCGCAGTACAACCCGCTGGGCAAGATCCCGGTGCTGGTGCTCGACGACGAGAGCACGCTCTTCGATTCGCGTGTGATCGTCGAATACCTCGACAATGCAAGCCCGGGCAACCGGCTGATTCCGGAGGAAAAGCGGCCGCGCATCCAGGTGCGACGCTGGGAGGCGCTGGCTGACGGCTGCACCGATGCGGCGATTGCCGTGGTCATGGAGAAGCGCCGCCCCGCGGAGCAGCAGTCGCCGGAGTGGATAACCCGCCAGCAGGCGAAGGTTGATCGAGCGCTGCAGATGATGGCCGATGAACTCGCGGCAAAAACCTGGTGCACGGGGGATTTCTTCACGCTCGCCGACATCGCGGTGGGTTGCTGCCTGGCGTGGATGGAACTCAGGCTGCCGGACCTGCCGTGGCGCCGCAATCATCCGAACCTGGCGCGGCTGGCGGACAAGCTGCTCCAGCGTCCGTCCTTCAAGGACACGATTCCCTCCTGAGCGGGGCTGGCGGGTTTATCCGCTTCCGGCCTGAGCGCCCGGCGGGCAGCCGGCGTCACGCGGGCTGATCTGCGCGGGACGCGCCGATTCGATGATGCCGCCGCCGATGCAGACGCGGCTTTCATAAATGACCAGCGACTGTCCGGGTGTGACCGCCCACTGGTTCTCGGCGAAATCGACAACGCATTGCGTATCCGTCGCCAGTGACAGCGAACAGGCTGCGTCCTTCTGCCGGTAGCGGGTTTTCGCGCCGTAGACCCATTGCGTGTGCGGCGCCTCGCCGCTGATCCAGTTCAGATTGACGGCCTTCAGCCGGTCGGAGAGCAGCAGCGGATGCTCATGGCCCTGCACCACGACCAGCCGGTTGTTCGCCATGTCCTTGCGCGCGACATACCAGGCGTCACCGTCGCCGTTGCGGGTGCCGCCGATGCCGAGGCCCTGGCGCTGGCCCAGCGTGTAGAACATCAAGCCCATGTGTTTGCCGACCTTGACGCCTTCGGGCGTGACGATGTCGCCGGGGTTGGCCGGCAGGTAGCGGTTGAGAAACTCGCGGAACGGGCGCTCGCCGATGAAGCAGATGCCGGTGGAGTCCTTCTTGTCGTGGTTGGCAAGACCCTCGCGGCGCGCGATCTCGCGTACGTCGCGTTTGTACAGCGTGCCCAGCGGGAACACGGTTTTCGCCAGCTGCTGCTGGTTGAGGCGGTAGAGGAAATAACTCTGGTCCTTGCTGCCGTCCTCGGCCTTCAGCAGCTGGTGAAGGCCGTCGACCTCGCGCACCTGGGCGTAATGGCCGGTCGCGATGCGGTCGGCGCCGAGGTTCATCGCATGGTCGAGGAAGGACTTGAACTTGATTTCGGCATTGCACAGCACGTCGGGATTGGGCGTGCGGCCGGCGCGGTATTCGCTGAGGAATTCGCCGAACACGCGGTCCTTGTATTCGGCGCTGAAGTTGACCGCCTCGACCTCGATGCCGATGCGGTCGGCGACGGCAACGGCGTCGACCAGGTCCTGGCGCGAGGTGCAGTGTTCGTCGGTGTCGTCATCCTCCCAGTTTTTCATGAACAGGCCGGTGACGTCATGGCCCTGCTGCTTGAGCAGCAGGGCGGCGACCGCGGAATCGACGCCGCCGGACAGGCCGACGACTATTTTCTGTTTGCGTGCCATGGTCTAAGGGTGGTTGTGCAGCAGTTGCAGCGGGTAGCGCCGGCCGGCGATGTGGTCATCGATGCACTGCATCAGCAGCGGGCTGCGGTGGCGCCCGCGGCAGGCGCGGATTTCGGCGGCCGGCATCCACAGTGCGCGGAGGATGCCGGCATCGAGCGGGCGTTGTTCGGGATCCGATACCTCGCCGGTGAAGGCAAAGCGCAGGTAGGTGACCGGTGAGGCGGGCTTGCGGTACTGGTAGATGCCGACCAGCGCGGTCGGCGTGAAATGCCGCGCCGATTCCTCGAGTGTCTCACGGATCACCGCCTCGACCAGCGATTCGCCCTCTTCGAGGTGGCCCGCCGGCTGGTTGTAGAGGATGCCATCCGCGGTCTGCTCCTCGACCAGCAGAAAGCCGCCATTGTGTTCGACGATGGCCGCCACGGTGACATTGGGTTTCCACTGGTTTGTTGCATCCGCCATCCGCGTATTTTATCGCCACCGGTGGCGGCCTGCCTCAGCGGCGGCAGGCGCAAAAAAAGCAGGGCCGAAGCCCTGCTTTTATCGGACAGAAAGACCGGTTCTTACTTCTTGTCTTTCTTGTCGGCTTTTTTCTCTTTTTTCTCGGTCTTTTTCTCGTCTTTCTTCTCGGCCGAGTAAGCCGGTGCGACGGCTACCGAAGCAAACATTCCAGCGATCATCATTGCGAACAGCTTTTTCATGTTCCCCTCCCCTTGTTGGACAGAATCGCGCCCGGATCCCGGTGCGCGGCTCAAAGCGAGCCGCGCTACATTAGCGCATGCCCATGTCATTTACAACGGGGGGGAGGGGGGTGCCCGGGCAATAAAAAAGGCAGGGCTCGCGCCCTGCCTTTTTGAGCAAAACCGAAGAATTACTTCTTGTCGGCTTTTTTCTCTTCTTTTTTCTCGGCTTTTTTCTCGTCTTTCTTCATTTCTTTCTTTTCTTCTTTCTTGGCTTCAGCAGCGAAGGCCGGGGCAACCGAGACGGAGGCGAAAACGGCGGCGATGATGGCGGCAAACAGTTTGTTCATGATTTCCTCAATAAATTAGTGGTTGATCAACCAGGCCTTGCGGCCTTTGACCGAAATAGTCGGTCAAGCGCCAATAACGGGTGTGCCCGCAGCCGGTTGACAGTTTCGTGTCAGATTTGTCGATAAAAATTAAATATAAAAACAAGGAGATGCGGCGAAGCATCAATCAATGTCATTTCGCTGCAGCGGGCGCGATTGATGTCACATTAAATTGACAATGAGGCTTTTTTCCAGACGCCCGGCGCAATGCCGCTGATAGTCCAGGATCCGACGCTGAAGCGGATCAGGCGCAGGGTCGGGAAACCGGCAGCGGCCGTCATCCGCCGTACCTGGCGGTTGCGACCTTCGCGCAAGGTCAGGCGCAGCCAGGCGGTCGGGATGGCCTGGCGGGAACGGATCGGCGGCACCCGCGGCCACAACCAGTCCGGTTCGGCCACCAGTTCGGCTTCCGCCGGCCGGGCCTGGAAGTCGCTCAGGCGTATGCCCTTGCGCAGGGGGGCCAGCGCCGCGTCATCCGGAGCCCCCTCGACTTGCGCGAAATAGGTTTTCGGCAGCTTGTGCCGCGGATCGGTGATGGCATGTTGCAGGGCGCCGTCGCCGGTCAGCACGACCAGACCCTCGCTGTCGGTGTCCAGCCGGCCTGCCGGGTAGACGCCGGGTACATCGACGAAGTCCTTCAGCGTGGGATGGCTGCCCGAAGGGCTGAACTGGCAGATCACGCCATGGGGTTTGTTGAGCAGGATGACGTCCGGCATGCCCCGATTCTAAGGGACGGCCGGGCGCCGTTCCTGCGCTGATTCAGGCGGCGACGCCGGATTCCGCGGCCTGTTCCAGCCGCTCATAACCGGGCAGGGTCAGGAATTCGACATAGTCGTCGCTGGTCGTGATCTCGTCGAACAACGCGGCGGCTTCCTCGTAGCGGCCGGCGTTCCAGGCGGCTTCGCCGAGTTCGCGGCGCACCCGCGCCAGTTCTTCGGGGAGCATCCGGCGGAACATGTCGCGGGTGACCTTGCGGCCGTCATCAAGCACGCCCTTGGGACTGCGCATCCACTGCCAGATCTGCGAGCGCGAGATTTCCGCGGTGGCGGCGTCTTCCATCAGGTTGTAGACCGGCACGCAGCCGTTGCCGGCGAGCCAGGCGCCGATGTACTGGATGCCGACGCTGATGTTGTTGCGCAGCCCCGCTTCGGTGATCGGCGCCTCGGGCCTGAAGTCGAGCAGGTCTTTGGCACTGACATTGACGTCCGGGCGCTGCCGGTCGACCTGGTTGGGGCCCGGCATGTGTTTGTCGAAGATTTCCTTTGCGATGCCGACCAGGCCCGGGTGTGCGACCCAGCTGCCGTCGCAGCCGTCGGTGGCCTCACGTTCCTTGTCGGCACGCACCTTGGCCAGCGCGGCGTCATTGGCGGCGGGATCGTTCTTGATCGGGATCTGTGCCGCCATGCCGCCCATGGCGAAGGCATTGCGCCGGTGGCAGGTCTTGACCAGCAGCAGCGCGTAGGCGCGCATGAAGGGGGAGGTCATCGTCACCTGGCTGCGGTCGGCGAGGCAGAAGTCGCGGTTCGAGCGGAATTTCTTGATGCAGCTGAAGATGTAGTCCCAGCGGCCGATGTTGAGGCCCACGCAATGTTCGCGCAGCTCGTGGAGGATTTCGTCCATTTCGAAGGCGGCGAGCACGGTTTCGATCAGCACGGTCGTCTTGATCGTGCCCTGCGGCACGCCGAGCTGGTTCTGCGCGGCGACGAAAATGTCGTTCCACAACCGTGCTTCGAGGTGGCTTTCCATTTTCGGCAGGTAGAAGTAGGGGCCGCTGCCGCGCGCGAGGGTTTCCGCTGCGTTGTGGAAAAAATACAGCGCGAAATCGAAAATCGCGCCGGATACCGGGGCGCCGTCGACCTGCAGGTGGTTTTCCAACAGGTGCCAGCCGCGCGGACGCACCAGCAGGGTCGCGGTTTTTTCTGCGAGGCTGTAGTCCTTTCCTTCGGGGCTGCGGAAAGTGATTGTGCGGCGGATGGCGTCGCGCAGGTTGATCTGGCCTTCGATCATGTTGGCCCAGGTCGGTGCGTTCGAGTCTTCGAAGTCGGCCATGAACACGTTGGCGCCGCAGTTCAGCGCGTTGATCACCATCTTGCGGTCGGTCGGTCCGGTGATTTCGACACGGCGGTCCTGCAGGTCGGCAGGTACCGGGCCGATGGTCCAGTTAGCGTCGCGGATCGCCTTTGTTTCGGGCAGGAAGTCCGGAAGTGATCCGGCATCGAATGCGGCCTGGCGGGCGGTGCGCCGCTGCATCAGTTCGCGCCGCCGGGTTTCAAATTTGCGCGAAAGCCCGGCGACAAAGGCCAGCGCTTCGGGCGTGAGGATGCTGTCGTAACCGGCGCCGGTTGCGCCGTTCAGGGTGATGCCTTCGGCAAGGGGCTGGGCCATGAGGGTTCTCCGCGGCGGGTAGTCAGGGCGGGGAAGGGGAATGACCCCGATATCCCGCATTGTAAAAAATGATTCTATATGCGATGCTGCGATGCATTATACATAGAAGCACAAGCTGTCCAAGCTGGATACAGGAGTGAAATTCGCCCTGTGAAAATTGCCGATCAATACCGCATCAGGTGGTGTTTTGCGATGCGGTATGAACAGGCTGCCGTGGAAGCGGCTTCACCGGATGCCGTGGCACAAAAAACAACGCCCGCGATGGCGGGCGTTGTTGCCGGACCGTGCGCAGGGCACGGCGGGGATGCTGTTACTTGCTGCCCCAGGGCTTGATGGCTTCTTTCAGCTTGTTGTAGCCATCGATGTAGCGGGGACGCTTGCCGGAGTAGATTTTGTCGAAAGTGGCGAGCTGTGCGTCGAGCCAGGCGGCGAGTTCCTTGTTGCCGGGGTTGGCCGCCTTGTAGGCTTCGTTGATCAGCACGAAATGGATGCGCGGATCGTACGGGTCCTTGGTGCCGCCGACGGTTTCGTCGCCGTTCAGCAGGCGCTGCAGCATCGCATCGGCGGAGCCGAGGGTCTGTTCGTAGATCGGAGCGCCTTCCATCCGGTACATGACGCTGGTCATGTCCTTGCCGTTGGTCATCGTGAAACCCATCTCCTTCCACACGTCGGCCATTTTTTTGCCGGTTTTCGCGTGGTCGAGAACGATCTGGCCCCACTTGCGCAGCACGTCCGGCGCGTCGGCCATCAGGTCGGTCAGGCGGTCACCGTCGAGATCGGTCGAATAGACGATGCACTCGCGCTGCTCGATCATGTCGTGCAGCAGCAGGCCGAAGTTGGTGTCGGAGATGTGCTCGTAGATGTCGCCGCCCCAGTTTTCCATGCCGGCCTTGAAGTCCTTCGGCAGCAGCGCGACGATCGCGTGGACGTTGTCCTTGTGTTCTTCGTAGGCGTCGACCGCGTACTGGCGCTTCAACTGGAACTTGGTGCCCTGGAGCAGCCAGCGGAAGAGACCCGCGTTCACGGCGTCTTCCTTGGCCTGGGTCGGCTTGGTGGCGACGCGGCCGATGCAGCCGCGGTCATTGACCAGCTTCAGGAACAGGCGCGCGGCGTAGGCCATGCGCACGCCCGGGGTGTTCATTTCGGAGTGGATGTTGCCGGTGGCCTTGTCGACCACGAACTTCTTGTTGTCCTGGGAGTACGGCAGGCCGGGCATGAAACGCACGTTGGTGATCGAGCCGTAGGGACGCACGTTGCAGTAGACGCCGGCGGCGGTGCGCAGCGGTGCATTGGCCGACTTGCCGGCCACGACAACCTTCTTGCCGCCGTCATTGACCATGAAGTCGCCCGCGGTGGACCACTTCAGGCAGGTGTAATCCATCTTGCCGAACCACTCCAGCGACTTCAGCTTCGAGTCGTGGCGGAACTGGGCCATCATCGGGACCCCGAGGAAGGGCAGGCCCAGCACGTCCAGCGCCATGATGGTGCCGTTCAGCGCAAAGGTGTCGGTAAGAGCGTGGGCAACCGGATTGACGCCGCCGGTGAAGTTGCCGCCTTCCCAGATGATGGCGTCGCTGATGCCGCGCGGCTGGGTCTTGGAGCGCTTGAAGACGCTGTCCAGGTATTTGAAAAGGTCGCCGCTTGCTTCTTCCTGCGCGATTTTCAGCAGGTCCAGTTTTCCACTCATTTCTCAACTCTCCGTTCGAATAGGGTCTTTCAAGTGATCGGCTCGTAATCGCGATCGGAAGGGGCGCTCCGGAGGCAGATCTCCGCCGGGGGCCATGACCACCCAGCCTGTGACAGTCTGCTTGCTGGCCAAGACGCGGATTATCGCATCATTTGTGCGCCGCCGGCAGCGGCGGCGGCGGCCGGAGCGGCCGGCCGCGCCAGAAAAAAGCCCGCAGGACCGGTGGTCTGCGGGCTTAGTCCGGCAGAGCCGCCGGCATTGCTGCCGGCAGCGGAAAATCACAGCTTCAGGCTGCTTGGATGTTAGAGGCTTGTTTGCCCTTCGGGCCCTGGGTGACTTCGAAAGACACTTTCTGGCCTTCTTTCAGCGTCTTGAAGCCGTTCATCTGGATCGCGGAGAAGTGGGCGAAAAGGTCTTCGCTGCCGTCGTCCGGAGTGATGAAGCCATAGCCTTTGGAGTCATTGAACCATTTCACAGTACCAGTTGCCATATGCCTGCCTTGATAGAAAAGCGGATGGGCTCCGCGATTTGTTCGAGTTCCAAGGATCGCACCGGCCAAACTCAGGTACTGCGCTGGTCTTGCGATAAAACCTGAACCCCAACACCCGACTGCTTTCTAGGGTATTTGCCGGCGAAAGTCAAGCGCGGGCCGGAAACACGGTATCCGGCTGCTTTCCCTGTGTTTTCCGCCACTTGAAAAATTCTCCATTCAGGAGAAAATAGGTTTACAGCGGGTCCGTCAGGGACCGGCAACGGTCCGGGGGCGATCAACCGGCCCCTCGAAGCAGGCAAGGCACAGTTCAACGGCATGGCAACCAGGCAGCGTGAAGACACCGTCCTCGAGGCGAAACGTACCAAGACCAAGCCACCACCGATGTTCAAGGTGCTGCTGCTGAACGACGACTACACGCCCATGGATTTCGTCGTCAGCGTCCTGCAGCGGTTTTTCTCCCTGAGCCGGGAACAGGCAACCCAGGTGATGCTGAAAGTCCACCGCGAAGGCATGGGGGTCTGCGGTATATTTCCGCGGGATGTTGCCGCAACCAAAGTCGAGCAGGTAAAGTCGTACGCCAAGCAGCACCAACATCCGTTACAGTGCGTAATGGAAGAGAACTGAGGTCCCACTCCAACAGCCATGATCGGACAACCATGATTGCCCAGGAACTCGAAGTCAGCTTGCACATGGCGTTTATGGAGGCCCGCCAGAAACGCCACGAATTCATCACCGTCGAGCACCTGCTGCTGGCCCTGCTCGACAACCCGTCCGCATCGGAAGTGCTGCGCGCCTGTGCCGCCAATGTCGACGAGCTGCGCAAGCTGCTGGCCGATTTCGTCACCGAGCACACGCCGATACTCGCCGGCGAGGAAGTCGACACCCAGCCGACCCTCGGTTTCCAGCGGGTGATACAGCGCGCGATCCTGCATGTCCAGTCTTCCGGCAAGAAGGAAGTGACCGGCGCCAACGTGCTGGTGGCGATTTTCGGCGAGAAGGATTCGCATGCGGTGTATTTCCTGCACCAGAAAGGCGTGACCCGGCTCGACGTGGTCAATTTCATCTCCCACGGCATCAGCAAGGTGCCCCAGACCCAGCAGCAGCCCAAGCCCGAAGGAGAGGCGGCGGAGGCCGAGCAGGAAAACCAGTCCGGCGGTGCGCTGGAGTCGTACACCCAGAACCTGAACGCGATGGCGGTGGCCGGCAGGATCGACCCGCTGATCGGCCGCGCCCACGAACTGGAGCGCGTGATCCAGACCCTGTGCCGCCGGCGCAAGAACAATCCGCTGCTGGTTGGCGAAGCCGGTGTCGGCAAGACCGCGATTGCCGAAGGGCTGGCGCGGCGCATTGTCGAAGGCGATGTACCGGACATCCTCAAAAAGGCCGCCGTGTACGCCCTGGACATGGGGGCGCTGCTCGCCGGCACCAAGTACCGCGGGGACTTCGAGCAGCGCCTGAAGGCGGTGCTGAAACAGCTTGCCGAGAACCCGCACAGCATCCTGTTCATTGATGAAATCCACACGCTGATCGGTGCCGGCGCGGCATCGGGCGGGACACTGGACGCCTCCAACCTGCTGAAGCCGGCATTGTCCGGCGGGCAGCTTAAATGCATCGGCGCGACGACGTACAACGAGTACCGCGGCGTGTTCGAGAAGGACCACGCGCTGTCGCGGCGCTTCCAGAAGGTCGACGTCACCGAGCCGACGATCGCCGAGACCATTGCCATCCTGAAGGGTCTCAAGTCGCGCTTCGAGGAGCACCACGGCGTCAAGTACCAGCCGGCGGCGTTGAGCGCGGCGGCGGAGCTGTCGGCGCGCTTCATCAACGACCGCCACCTGCCGGACAAGGCGATCGACGTCATCGACGAGGCGGGTGCGGCGCAGAAGATACTGCCGAAGTCGAAGCAGAAGCGGGTCATCGGCAAACACGAGATCGAGGAAATCATCGCCAAGATCACGCGCATCCCGGCACAGACCGTGTCGGTCGACGACCGCAACGCGCTGAAGACGCTCGACCGCGACCTGAAGGCCGTGGTGTTCGGCCAGGACAAGGCGATCGACGCGCTGACCGCGGCGATCCGCATGGCACGCAGCGGCCTCGGCAACCCGGTCAAGCCGATCGGCAGCTTCCTGTTCAGCGGCCCCACCGGTGTTGGCAAGACCGAGGTCGCGCGCCAGCTGGCCTACGTGATGGGGGTCGAGCTGCTGCGCTTCGACATGTCGGAATACATGGAGCGCCACGCGGTGTCGCGGCTGATCGGCGCGCCGCCCGGCTACATCGGCTTCGACCAGGGCGGCCTGCTGACCGAGGCGGTGACCAAGAACCCCTACTCGGTGCTGCTGCTCGACGAGATTGAAAAGGCGCATCCGGACATTTTCAACATCCTGCTGCAGGTGATGGACCACGGCACGCTGACCGACAACAACGGCCGCAAGGCGGATTTCCGCAACGTCGTGATCGTGATGACCACCAATGCCGGTGCCGCCGAGCTGTCGAAAACCTCGATCGGCTTCACCACTGCGAAGCAGGCCGGCGACGAAATGGCCGAGATCAAGCGCATGTTCACGCCGGAGTTCCGCAACCGGCTGGACGGCATCATTTCCTTCCAGGCGCTGGACCGCGCGATCATCCTGCGTGTGGTCGACAAGTTCCTGATGCAGCTCGAAGAGCAGCTGCACGAGAAGAAGGTCGACATCAGCTTCACGCCGGCGCTGCGCGAATATCTCGCCGACAAGGGCTTCGACCCGCAGATGGGCGCGCGGCCGATGTCGCGGCTGATCCAGGACACCATCCGCAGTGCGCTGGCCGATGAACTGCTGTTCGGCCGTCTCGCCAGCGGCGGCAAGGTTGCCGTCGACATTGATGGCGAAGGCAAGGTGCGCCTGGATTTCGCCGAAGAGGCTGCCAGCGTCGCCTGACGCGCGGCGTCTTTTTTGCGGCACCCTGACCGCCGGCTTTCATGCCGGCGGTTTTCTTGACAGCCTCCTTTTTTGCGCGGACACTAAATTCACCAAAAAGCCTGATGCATCAGGTTTCGGCGGTACCCACTCGTTGATTGGAGGAGACCATGCGTAGAGTAATGACCTTGCTGGCCGCGGTCGCGGCCGGCGGATTGGTGCAGCCTGCGGCGGCGGCCGATGCCCAATATGCCCGCAGCCTGGCGGCCACCTGTTTCGCCTGCCATGGCACCGATGGCCGCAGCGTCAATGGCGTACCGCCAAGCCTGGCCGGCCAGAATCGCGATTACCTGCTGAAGCAGATGCAGGAATTCCGCGACGGCAAGCGTCCGGCGACGATCATGCACCAGCATGCCAAGGGCTACACCAACGAACAGCTCGAGCTGATCGCGGGGTATTTCGCTTCGGTCACGCCCGGTCGCGCAGTGCCTGCGCCGGCCGTGCGTTAGGAGGACAACATGACTATTTCCAGACGCGAATTCATGAAATGGACCTCCGCGGGTGCGGGGGTTGCGGCAATCTCCGGCTGCGCCACCGCCGGCAGCGGCGGTGCCGGCAGGGTGGTGGTGGTCGGCGGCGGTTACGGCGGCGCGACCGCGGCGAAGTTCGTGAAAATGTGGGGGCCGGACATCGATGTCACGCTGGTCGAACCCAATCAGCACTTCATCTCCTGCCCGATCAGCAACCTGGTGCTCGGCGGCAACGCGCAGATGGGCGACATCACTTTCAGTTATGAAGGCCTGCGTGCCCGCGGCATCCGCGTGGTCCGCGACAGCGCGGTGGCGATCGACGCCGAGAAACGGGTGGTGAGGCTTGCCGGCGGTGACAGCCTGCCGTACGACCGTGCGATCGTCTCGCCCGGCATCGAATTCATGGTCGAACAGATTCCCGCCCTGAAGAGCGCGGAGGCCCAGGCCCGCGTTCCGCATGCCTGGAAGGCCGGGGTGCAGACCGTGGCGCTGCGCAAACAGCTGGAGGCGATGCGCGACGGCGGCGTGTTCGTGATGCAGATGCCGATGGCGCCTTACCGCTGCCCGCCGGGGCCGTACGAACGCGTCTGCCAGGTGGCCGATTATTTCAAAAAGGCCAAGCCGAAGTCGAAAATCATCCTGCTCGACTCCAATCCGGACATCACCTCGAAGAAGGGCTTGTTCCTGGCGGCCTGGAATGGCCTCTACAAGGGCATGATCGACTACCGTCCGAACAGCGAGATCGCGGACGTCGACGTCAAGGGCATGACCGTCAAGCTGCAGTTCGACAACGTCAAGGGTGACGTGCTCAACGTCGTCCCGGCGCAGCGTGCTGCCGACATCGCGGTGAAAAGCGGCCTGATCACCGCCAACAACCGCTGGTGCGGCGTCGACTGGACGACCTGCGAATCAACCGCGGTGAAGGGCGTGCATGTGCTCGGCGATTCGACGCTGTCGGCGCCGGGGATGCCCAAGTCGGGCAGCATGGCCAACCAGCATGCCAAGGTCTGCGCCGCCGCGGTGGTGGCGCTGATCAAGGGCCAGCCGGTCAACCGCGACACGATGATGATGAACACCTGCTACAGCTTCGTCAGTGGCGACAGCGCGATGCATGTCGCGTCGGTACACCGTTTCGATCCGGCGCAGAAAACCATCGCGCCGGTGAAGGGCAGCGGCGGCGTGTCGAGCGCGGCGAGCGCGGCCGAGGCGGCCTACGCCTGGGGCTGGGCGCGCAACATCTGGGCCGAAGCGCTGGCCTGAGCTTGCGCAGCAACCGGAAAAGGGGCGCTGCGGCGTCCCTTTTTCATGGTCGCCTGCCGGGCTGTGGCGGCACCCGCCACCAGGTGAGCGCGACCAGTGCGGCGTAGAACAGGTAGGCGAGGGTGAACATCCACGGCGGCAGGTCGTAGAACAGAACCGCATGGATCCAGCGCGCGACGAAGCTGCGTTCGCCGGCGACACCACGCAATGCGTCTTCCCACAGCGTCAGCGGGCACCAGATGCCGGCCGCGGCCTCTGCACTGACAAACAGGATGGCGGCGAGATGGGCGATGCGAAAACCGCGCCTGCGCACCCATTGCCAGCCGCGCAGGGCGCCGATCCACACCAGCGGCAGGCCGGCGACGACAAACAGGACGAAGGCGAAATGGATGACGAGGATCAGGTCGGCGAGCAGCAGCCGCATCGGATCCTCAGGGGGTTGCGCCGGTGGCGACCGGACGCCGGCGGTCGCTGACCCATTCGCTCCAGGATCCGGGATACAGCCGTGAACCCGCGAGTCCGGCCACTTCCATCGCCAGCAGGTTGTGGCAGGCGGTGACGCCGGAGCCGCACTGGTGGACGATGTCGGCGGG
>JALHND010000079.1 GCA_022843705.1 Burkholderiales bacterium | reverse complement strand
AGGATCTCGAAGAAATCATTGCTCCAGCGCGCCGGCGTCGTGGTCCAGGTCACCTCGAGACCGCTGGAGACGGTGTCCTTGCCGTGGCCGCTGCCGTAGTTGCTGTTCCAGCCCAGGCCTTGGGCCTCGATCGGAGCGGCTTCCGGCTCCGGCCCCTTGTGCGATTCCGGCGCGGCGCCGTGGGCCTTGCCGAAAGTGTGGCCGCCGGCGATCAGCGCGACGATCTCCTCGTCATTCATCGCCATGCGGTAGAAGGTCTGGCGGATGTCCTTTGCCGCCAGCAGGTAGTCGCCGCTGGCGTTCGGGCCTTCCGGGTTGACGTAGATCAGGCCCATATGCGAGGCACCGAAAGGACCCTGCAATTCGCGCTTGCCGTCGTCGATGCGCTTGGCATCCACACCCAGCCACTTCATCTCCGGACCCCAGTTCACGTCCTGGTCCGGTTCCCAGACGTCCTCGCGTCCGCCGGCAAAACCGAAGGTGCGGAAACCCATCGACTCCAGCGCCACGTTGCCGGCGAGGATGAACAGGTCCGCCCAGGAAATCTTCTGGCCGTACTTCTGCTTGATCGGCCACAGCAGGCGGCGGGTCTTGTCGATGTTGACGTTGTCCGGCCACGAGTTCAACGGCGCAAAACGCTGCTGGCCACGTCCGCCGCCGCCGCGTCCGTCGATGGTGCGGTAGGTGCCGGCGGAGTGCCAGGCCATGCGGATCATCTGCGGGCCGTAATGCCCGAAGTCGGCCGGCCACCAGGGCTGCGAATCGGTCATCAGCTTGACCAGGTCGGCCTTCAATGCCTGGTAATCGAGCTTCCTGAATTCCTCGGCATAGTTGAATTTCCCGCCGAGCGGGTTGGAGCGGTTGCCATGCTGGTTGAGCAGGTCCACCCGCAGCTGGTTCGGCCACCAGTCACGGTTCGAGGTACCGCCACCGGCGACATGGTGAAAGGGACATTTGGCTTCGGTAGTCATGAGTTGCCTCCTTGATGGTTGTGACACGTTGTTCCGGCATCGTCCGGAGTCTGCGGCGGCGAAGCGACAAGGTCGCCGGGCAACTCCAGCCTTACGACAGCAGGGCCAGCTTACTCATGCAGCCTGTATTGCTCAAATTGATTTTAATGACTAATTTGATAGTCAATAACTATTTAAATACCCATCGGCCAAAAACCTGTTTTTACCGGCTTCGTTCAATTCGCGCTGCGCAGCAAGCGGGCCGGTGACAGGCGCAACCTGCGCATCATGTAAAAGGCTCCCAGGCCCAGGCTGCAGGCGCTGACGCTCACCGCGGTCAGCACCCCCGTCCACAGCAGTCCCGCAGCCTCCAGCTGCAGGCGGAAATGCAGCAGCGCAAGCGCCAGGCCGCTGCCGGTCACCACCGCAAAGGCCGATGTCAGCAACGCAAGCAGCAAATATTCGAGCTGAAGACTGCGGCGCACCGCCCCCAGCCGCGCGCCCAGCACGTGCAGCACGCTGGCCTCGTAGACCTGGCGCGCGCGGCTTGCCGCCATCGCGCTGGCCAGCACCAGCAGGCTGACCAGCAGGCTGACCGCGGCGATCAGCGCCAGTCCGCCGCCCGCGCGTCCCAGCAGCACACGGGCCTCGCCCAGGATGCCATCCGTGCGCACGCTGATCACATTGGGCATGGCCGCGGCTATCCGGTTCTGGGCTGCCAGCGCGTCCGCTGCATTCATGTAGGCCGCGCCGACGTAGCGCGTGACATGCGGATCAAGCACGCCGTCCGAGAATATCGCCTCCAGCCACAGCCGCGACTGAAAACGCCTCTGGCTGTAGATCGCCGCGAGTTGCGCCTCGACCCGGGCACCGGTGATCTCGAACTGCAGCCGGTCGCCGACCCGCAGTCCCAGCTGGTCCGCCTCACGGTCCTCCATCGCCACCAGGGGTGGTCCGGCATGGTCCCTTGGCCACCACGCGCCGCGGTCAATCACCACATCATCGAAATTTCCCGAGCGGTCACTGAGCTTGTGCTCGTCACGGGCTTCAAGCACCTGCCGTGCATCCCCGCTGTCGCGCAGGGCCGTGTTGTTCACCGCAGTCAGGCGTCCCAGCACCAGCGGCGCAAGATCCAGCCGTTCAAGGCTGCCCGCCCCGGAGGCGATTTCGCGCAGTGCTTCGCGCTGGGATGGCTGGACATCGTAGAACACCAGCGCCGGGGCATTTTCAGGCACCGTCTCGTTGATGGTCCGCAGCAGTGACATCACCACCAGCGTGGATGCCACCAGCAGGGTCAGTGCCGAACCCAGCGAAATCAGCGCAGGCCGCAGGGGCGATCCGGCGCGTCCGACACTGGCAATGGCCAGCCGCCATTCGAAGCGGCCGGCGAATCGCGGTTGCCGCAGCAGCCGCCGCGCCACCAGCTGCAGCAGGCGGACGCAGCCTTCAAGCAATGCCAGCACCAGCAGCATGGCAAGCATGAAAGCAAGGCCGAAACGCGGGTCGGGCATCACCACCACCAGCAGGACCAGCGAAACGGCGGCACTGGCGGCAGTCAGCTGCAGCCATCCCCTGCCGGCCCTGGTATCGATGCCGTGCAGGCCGCGAAACAGCGCAGCCGGCGACACCGAAACCGCACGCCCCAGTGCAGGCAGTGCAAAAGTAATCGCGGTCAGCACGCCGAAACACCAGGCCAGCAGCAAGGGACCGGACAACTGCGACAGCACCGGCGCCAGGGGCAGCCGCTCGGCGGCCAGTGCAATGCCGGCCAGCGCCAGCAGGCCGCCCAGCAGCGCGCCGGCCAGGCTGGACAGGCCTGACAGCATCAGCAACTGACCGAGGTAGAGCACCGCCAGGCGGCGGTCGCGCAGGCCCAGCGCACGCAGGGTGGCCAGGGTGCCCAGTTTCCCCTGCAGGTAGGCGTGCACGCTGTTGAACACGCCGAGACCGCCGATGAACAGCGCGCTGAAACCGATCAGCAGCAGGCCGGAACCGATCTGGCCCAGCACCTCGGCCATGCGATCGCTGCGTTCGGCAAACGTGCGGACTTCCCAGCTCGCCTGCGGAAAAGCCGCAATCAGGGCCTCGCGCAGGTTTTCGGGCGCGGCCTCCGCCTTGATCCGGTAGCGGTATTCCACGCGGCTGCCCGGCTGCAGCAGGCCGGTCGCCGCCAGGGCTTCAGCGGCGATCATCACCGGTGCGCCGCTCCAGTCCGCGCGCAGGCTGCGGTCCGGCTGATGCCTGATCACCGCCCGCACGGCAAAACGCTCATTGCCGAGCGCCACTTCGTCCCCTGCTCCAATGCCCAGGCGCTGCGACAGTGCCGCATCGATGGCCACGCCCCAGCGGCCATCGCGACGATCCAGCACACTGCCGAGCGCTTCGGACGGATCAAGGCGGACTTCGCCGTAAAGGGGGTATTGCGCATCGGTGCTCTGCAGCTCGACCAGCTGGCTGCGGCCGTCCGCAGTGCGCAGCATGCTGCGGAATTCGGTCAGCAGCGAAACCGTGCCGCGTTCACCCAGCCAGGCCAGTTCAGCCGGTTCCAGGGCACGATCATGCCGGATCTCCAGGTCACCGCCGAACAGCGCCCGGGCATCGGCCTGCAGGTTGTGGCTGACCAGCCGGTAGAGGCCGCCGCCTGCGGCAACCAGGCAGACGCCCAGCGCAAGGCAGACGCAGAACACCCACAGCGACTGGCCGCCGGCGCGCAGATCGCGCCAGGCCAGGCTAAGCAGGAAGCGCATCGCGCAGCACGCTTGTGGATGTCAGCTTCAGCTCCCGCAGCCTGCCGTCATGCAGTCCCAGCACGCGGTCGCAGCGCGCCGCAAAATCCGGATCATGGGTGACCAGCACCAGCGTGGTGCCGGATTGTTCATTCATTTCAAACAACAGCTCGCGAATGCCCTCACCCGTCGCATCGTCCAGATTGCCGGTCGGCTCGTCGGCCAGCAGCAGCTTGGGACCATGGGCCAGGGCGCGTGCAATCGCCACGCGCTGCTGCTCGCCGCCTGAAAGCTGCGAAGGATAATGGTGCATGCGATCGGCGAGGCCGACGCGCTCCAGTTGCCGGGTCGCACGTTCCAGGGCATCACCCTTGCCGGCGATCTGCAGCGGCAAGGCCACGTTGTCCAGGGCACTGAGGCTGCCGATCAGGTGAAAGGACTGGAAAACGATGCCGATATGGTCACGCCGCAGGTCGGCCAGCGCATCGGCATCGAGCCGGTCAAGTTTGCTGCCGTCGAAAGCGACGGATCCTGCCGCCGGGCGCTCCAGACCGGCCAGCAGCAACAGCAGCGAGGTCTTGCCCGACCCTGAAGGTCCGGTGATGGCAACACTTTGGCCGCGGGGAACATGCAGGTCCACGGACTTGAGCACCTCGATGCGCGAATTGCCGAGCGCATAATGCATGCAGACATCGTGCAGTTCGATCATGCCTGACCCCCTTTGAAAGACTCGACGCGGGGATCTGCGGCGAATCGTGTTCTGCTGTTTTTGGGAAAAACCGGAATACGCAGTGTTGACCACGCATGCGCCAGCGGGTTCCGCATCCACAGGCTCAAGGGACGGGTGCGCCGTCACTTCCCCTGCTTGTCGTCCCGCTCCCAGCGTTGCGCAGCCCGGTCATCGGTGACGCGGGCATCGACCCAGCGCCCGCCCTGCGGCGTGATTTCCTTTTTCCAGAACGGCGCGCGGGTTTTCAGGTAATCCATGATGAACTCGCAGGCGGCGAAGGCATCACCGCGATGCGTGCTTGCCACGATCACCAGCACGATCTGGTCGGTCGGCTTCAGGGTGCCGACACGATGGATCACCAGTGCATCCAGCACCTCCCAGCGGCCGCGCGCCTCCGTGATGATCGCCGCGATCGACTTCTCGGTCATGCCCGGATAGTGTTCCAGCGACATTGTCGCCACGCTGTCGCCCTCGTTGATGTCGCGGACCACGCCGACGAAGCTGGCGATGGCGCCGATCTTCGGGTTGCCGCTGCGCATCGCGGCAATCTCCGCACTGATGTCGAAATCCTGTTCCTGCACGCGGACGTCCACGGCATCAGCCTCCGGTCACCGGCGGGAAAAAAGCCACCTCGTCGCCGTCTTTCACAGGCGTGTCCGGGCCGGCGATCTCCTGGTTCACGGCGGCGCGCAGGTTGCGCCCTGCGGCCATCTCACGCGCCCAGGCTTCGCCACGCTGCGACAGCTGTGCGCGCAGCGTGCCCAGCGTGGATGCTCCGGCTGGCAGGTCGATCTGCTCGCGGCCGGTGCCCAGCGCCTCGCGCAGTCTTGCGAAATACAGCAGCGTAATCATGGCCGGATTGTCGCTCTGCCGGCATCCGCCGGCAACTCAGCGCAGGCCGACATGGCCGAGAATGAAACCCGCGATTGCCGGCGGATCGTTGAGGTCGAGCAGCGGCAGCGCGGTTTCGATTTTCCGGTCACTGGCCACCGCGACGATGTTGCCGTCATGCGGATGCAGCAAAGCCTCCCCGGTTTCCTCGCGAAATATCTCGAGTTTGGGAATGGGCTCATGCTTGAAGCCCTCGACCAGCAGCAGGTCGCAGGGCGACAGCCGCCCGATCATCTCGTTCAAGCCGGGTTCCGCCGCGCCGCGCAGTTCATGCATCAGTGCCCAGCGCCGCGACGAGGTCACCAGCACCTCGCTGCAGCCGGCATGACGATGACGGAATGAATCCTTGCCGGGCTGGTCGACGTCGAAGGCATGGTGCGCATGCTTGATCAGCGACACCTTAAGTCCGCCCTGTGTGAACAGCGGAATCAATTTCTCGATCAGCGTGGTCTTGCCGCTGCCGGAATAACCGGCGAAACCGAATATTTTCATGGAATCAGGAAACTGCTGCTGCCGGTTGCGGACGAGCCGCCATCATAATCCATCTGCATTGCCATCATGCCGGTCGTGCCGGCGTACGCGATTCGTCCGCCGGCATCAGGTGTATGCCCTCGGCCAGCAGCGAGATGCCGATGGTCACGCCGGCCACAATGCCGTTGCGCCGCGCGGTATGCGCAGGCAGATTGAGAAACAGCGGCGGCCGCCCGGGTCCGTTGACGGCCACGGTCAGAGCGACGTTTTCCCCAAGTGAAATGCACTCGATAACGGCTCCGGACACCGGGTTTTCCCGCTCGCCCAGCGACGGGCGGTCACGGCGGTGCAGGATCAGGTGTCCCTGCGGAATCGCCCAGGTCACCTGCTGACCGGCGGCAAAGGCCGGCTGCAGCCTTGCCTCGAGGCGGTGCCCGCGCCACTCGATGACGGTGATACCGCGTACCTCGTCGTGACCGATGACGCCGGCACGGAACACGTTGCGCAGGCCGACCAGCTGCGCCACTTCGACGCTGTCCGGACGCGTCATCACCTGATGCGGCGTCCCGGTCTGCAACGTGCGGCCCTGGTGCAGCACGCAAAGGCGGTCGGCGAGCATCAGTGCTTCATCGAGGTCATGGGTCACCAGGATCACCGGCATCGCCAGTTCGCGACGCAGTTCCGCCAGTTCCCGGTACAGCCGCTGGCGCGTGGCGCGGTCCACCGCCGAGAAGGGTTCATCAAGCAGCAGCACCCGGGGCTCGCGTGCCAGTGCCCTTGCCACTGCGACGCGCTGCTGCTGGCCGCCGGACAGCGCTCGCGGCAGGCGCTGCTCCAGGCCGGCGAGCCGCACCCGCGACAGGGCTTCGCGTGCGCGCCGCTCGCGCTCGGCCGGCGCATGTTCCAGCAGGGCCTCCATCACGTTGTGCAGGGCACTGAGGTGAGGGAACAAGGCGTAGTTCTGGAACACATAACCGACCCGGCGCCGACGCGCCGGCAGATTGACCGATTGCCCGGCATCGAACCAGGTGTCGCCGTTGATGCGTATCGTGCCCTGTCGCACCTGCAACAAGCCGGCAATGGCGCGCAGGATCGAAGTCTTGCCGCTGCCCGAGGGGCCGACCAGCGCCACCACCTCGCCCGGCGCGCAGTCCAGGGCGGCATCCAGCGGGATCGGCACCGGCTGCTGCAGCCGGACATGGATACCCTGCTCAGCCATGGCGGCGCGCTGGTGCCCGTGATGAAGCGAAGTAAGCCGCGCCTATCGCAACCAGCGAGATCAGCAGCAGCGCCGCCGACATGATGCCGGCACCGGCATTGTCGAAGGCCTGCACCCGGTCATAGATGGCGATGGCGATGGTCTTGGTTTCCCCCGGAATGTTGCCGCCGACCATCAGCACCACGCCGAACTCGCCCAGCGTGTGGGCGAAGGTCAACACCACCGCCGACAGCAGTCCCGACCAGGCCAGCGGCAATTCGATGCGCCACAGCGTGCGCCACGCCGACAGGCCGCAGCAGGCTGCGGCATCGCGCACTTCCGGCGCAATCGCCTCGAAGCCGCGCTGGATCGGCTGGATCGCGAATGGCAGGTTGAATATCACCGAGGCCACCAGCAAGCCCTCGAAGTTGAATACCAGCGGCCTGCCGACCAGTGATTCGTAGAATTGCCCGACCGGAGAGGCGCCACCCATGGCCACCAGCAGGTAATAACCCAGCACGGTCGGCGGCAGCACCAGCGGCAGTGCCAGCAGGGCCTCGACCCAGGCCTTGCCGCTGAACTGCCTGACGGCCAGCAGCCGTCCCACTCCGATGCCGATCGGCAGCAGGATCAGCACCGTCCATGCGGCCAGTTCAAGGGACAGCTTGAGCGCGGACCAGTCCATGGTGATTTATTTTGGCGCCGCCTGCGGCAGGATGAATCCGTAGCGCACGAAAATTGCACGTGCCTCCGGCTGTTGCAGGTAGGCATGAAACGCGCGCGCCGTGTCCCCTGCCCCCTTGATCAGCACCATGCGCTGGCGCAGGGGATCGTGCAGCTCCTCGGGCAGCAGCACGTAATGCCCCAGTTTCGCAAGCTGCGGCGCCAGTGCCAGCGAGTAGGCGAAAATGCCGCCTTGCGTCGAGCCACTGGCGGCGAATTGCGCTGCCTGCGACACGTTTTCCCCCAGGACCATGCGCTCCCGCAGCCCCTCCCACAGGCCCAGCTTGCGCAAGGCCTGTTCGGCGGCGCGTCCGTACGGCGCGTGTTCGGGATTGGCGATCGCGAAGCGGCGGATCTGTCCGGCGGCCAGCGCCTTTCTCAATCCGGCCATTGCAATATCGGGTTGCAAGGGCGAACCCTGCGGCGCAAACAATACGATGCGGCCGGTGGCGTACAGCGTGCCGCGGTCTTCGGCGCGTCCCGCGGCATGGAGTTTGAACACGAAATTTTCGTCGGCTGACATGAACATCTGGAACGGTGCGCCCTGCGCGATCTGCTGGAAATAATTGCCGGAGGAACCGAAGGACAGGCGCAGTTCGCGCCGGGTGTCGGCCCGGAAACGGGCTGCGATTTCCTCGACTGCGAACTTGAGGTCGGAGGCGGCGGCAATCGCCGGCACATCGGCTTGCGCGAGCCCCCCCTTGGACGGAATTAAAAATATTAATAAAATCAAATACTTATAATAACTCATCGAAGCAACCCCAAAGGCAGGCAAACCTTGCGGCTGACACCATCCTGCAATGACACCCCGGTCACGCTGACAGGAATGCCGTAAATCTTCTGCAATTGCGCTGCAGTCATCACCGACTCGGTTTCACCGCAGGCCACCAGCCGGCCCCCATGCAGCATTGCTACCCGGTCGGCGCACAGAAAAACCTGATCCGGGTCATGGGTCGACAGCAGAACACCGATGCCGTCGCTGGCCAGGGCCCGGATCCGCGCCAGCACCCGTACCTGGTTGCCGAAGTCGAGATTGGCCGTCGGCTCATCCATGACCACCATGCGTGCGTCCTGCGCCAGCGCCCTTGCGATCAGCGCCAGTTGCCGCTCACCGCCGGAAATCTGCGTATAAATTTCGTCTGCGAGGCCTGTAATGCCCATGCGCTCTATCGCTGCAGCAGCAGCGGCATGGTCACGGGCCGACGGCGCGGTGAACAGTCCCAGGTGCGCGGTGCGTCCCATCAGCACCATTTCACGGACCGTATACGGAAAAAACGCACCATGCGCCTGCGGCACATAACTGATTTCCCGTGCAACGGCATCACGCTCCATTGTGGATGAGTCGCGGCCGTTGATCAGCACCAGACCCTCCTGCGGCGGCAACAGGCCCAGCAGGGTCTTGAACAGCGTGGTCTTGCCGCTGCCGTTGGGGCCGAGCAGGCACAACACCTCGCCGGGCTCGAGCTGAAGCGTGACATCGCTGCCGACACGGCGATCGCGGTAACCGAAACCCAGATGTTCTGCGGCCAGGCTCACTGCCACCCCCTTCTCGCCGTTGTCAGTTGCCACAGGAACAGCGGCGTGCCGATAAAAGCCGTCAGCACACCCAGCGGAACTTCGATATTGGCGATGCTGCGCGCCAGCGTGTCCACCGCAACGAGGAAACCCGCACCGAGCAGCACCGACACCGGCAACAGGCGCGAAAAATCCGGACCGGTGATCAGCCGCGCAAAATGCGGAATCACCAGTCCGATCCAGCCGATGACACCGGAAATCGCCACAGCCGCCGAGGTCATCAGTGTCGCGCCGACGATCACCGCCAGGCGTATGCGTACGGTCGGCACCCCCAGCGCACGCGCCTCCTCATCGTCCAGCGACAGCACATTGATGCGCCAGCGCAGCAGCCACAGCGGCAGCAGCCCGGCGAGCATCAGCGGCCCGGCCACCCACAGATCGCGCGGATCCACTGACGCCAGACTGCCCAGCAGCCAGAACGTGATCGCCGGCAACTGGTTATAGGGATCGGCGAGGTATTTCATCAGCGCAACAAAGGCGCCAAGCAGGGAGCCCAGCACCACACCGGCAAGCACCAGCACCAGCAAGGGATCGTGGCCGCGCACCGCACGCGCCACCACATACACCATGGCCACCGCAGCGAGGCCGCCCGCCAAAGCCATGGACTGGATGGCGACGATGCCCAGCGACAGGAATATGCCCAGCACCGCACCGACCGCGGCACCGGCCGACACGCCGAGGATGTCCGGCGACACCAGTGGATTGCGAAACAGGTTCTGGTAGGCCGCACCCGCGGCGGCCAGCGCCGCACCGACCAGCAGCGCCGCGATCACCCGCGGCCCGCGGATCTGCAGCAACACGGTTTCCACGGTTGGATCCAGACCATGAGGCGCACCGCCCATCCAGGACCACAACACGCGCAGCAGATCCGGAAAGGCCACGGGATAACGCCCGATGGAAAACGCCAGAGCGACCATGCCGAGCAGGCCCGCGACAGCCGCGAGCAGCATCAAAGGCTGCCGGGCGGTCATGGCTGCGACGGCGCGGTGTTCAGCAACTGCTCGAGTTGCGCGGCGGTGGGCGCCTGATGATAAAACCGGCTGTAGAAATCACGCACAATGGGCCGCAGGTCTTCGGGAAAGACGTCAGGATACAGTACCCGCGCCAGCCAGCGCAGGCCGATCAGCCGGTTCAGCGACGGCGGAAAATCGATCCAGCCGAAAGGCAGGGCCGGCGAGAGATGCAAACGACCGGCCCTGACCGCCGGCATCGCGCTCCAGATCGGATGCGTACGCGCCAGCACGTAAAAATTCGGATCAATGGTGATGATCACATCCGGACTCCAGCGCAGCACCCGCTCGATCGATACCTGCACCAGCCCGCCCTTGCCCTGTTCTGCGGCCACATTGCGCGCGCCCAGTTGTTCGATGCTTTCCATGTTGATCGAACCGGCCAGCCCGGTGTTCAGGCCCAGCGGGCCGCGGCCGTAATAGACGCGGGGCCGTTGTGTTGCGGGAATTTTTGCGATCCGTGCATTGATATCGGCAATGGTGTCGCGGGCATACTGTGCCAGTGCTGTCGCTCGGGTTTCTTCGCCGGCGATGCGGCCGAATTGCAGGATGACATCAGCCATGCGGTCGAAATCACCGTCGAGCAGCAGGCACGGGATGCCGGTCTGCGCCTGCACACGATCCGCCAGCGAAACATAAGTGTCGCGGATCGCGCCGTAGTCGATGATCAGGTCGGGTTTGGCCCTGACCACGATTTCGACGTTCGCCGTGTTGCCGCGCCCGGTCAATCGTCCGTACGCCGGCAGGTCGGCGTAACGCGGCGCGACAAACGGCCGTTCAGCCTCGCGAAACGGCGAGGTCCAGCCCATCAGTTTGTCGGGCGCCACGGCAAAGGCCAGCACGCTGGCCGGTGGTCCCGCCGCGTAGATGCGTTCGACTTTCAAGGGCAGCGTCACTTTGCGCCCCGCACCATCGATGAACACACGCGTGCCCTGCCCGCGCGCGACCCCGGGCAGCAGCCCGGCCATTGCTGCAGCAGTCAGCAGTCTGCGCCGCTGCGGGTTATGCGCCATGATTTATTTGCCACAATTCAGAGCCGCAACCAGCCGCGGCGCGCGATGTACAGCAGCAGGATGCCGAACAGGAAGGCGACGCCGACATTCCAGATCGCAAGCGCCGCGGTGCCCAATGTGACAAAACGTTCACCCTTGTCACGCGCGAAATCGCAGGAGCCCAGCGCCAGTTGCAGTCCGGCGAGAAACAGCATCACGCCCAGCGCGGGTTGCGGAAACAGCCGCAACAACACGGCCAGCGAATCGCTGAAACCCAGCGCCAGCAGGATCAGGATGACGCCGAGGATCACCGGCGCGCCGCCGCTGCGCGCGCCGAAACCCACTTGCGCCGCCATGCCGCCGGCACCATGGCACATCGGCACCGCACCGATAAAACTGCCCAGCGTGTTCATCAGGCCAGTCGACAGCGCCACCTTGCGCTCGGTCACCGGCCGCTCCGGGAATTCCTTGTTGCTGAATTCCACCGGTGCCAGTACTGCGTTCCCCAGGGTCAGCGGCACCTGCGGCAAAGCCAGCAGCACGATGCCGGTGAACACCGCTGCCCAGGACAGATCGGAAAAAGGCCATGCCGGCGTCACGAATCCGGGCTGCATCGCCGCCAGCGCGGTGGCTACCGAGCCATCGTTAATCATCGCCCAGGCCACACCACTGGCAAGGATCAGCATCATGGCAAGAATGGCCTTGCGCGCCAGCAGCAATATGGTGATCAACAGCAACGGCGCCGCGAACCAGACAGTGGTCGCCATCATCTGCGTGCCCTGCAGCATGAAAGCCAGGCCGAGGCCCAGCGTGATGCCGATGATCACCGGACGGCCGATCCAGCGCAGCACCCGTTCCGCGGTTCCGGTGATGCCCAGCAGCAGCCAGATCACCCCCGTCGCCAGTGCAGCCACCGCGATGGCCTCCGGTGTCACTGTCGCCGTCTGCGCGGCACCGGCAATGGACACCGCGCCGATGGCTTTCATCGGCTGCACGGCCATCGGCGTGCGGTAATACAAACCGGTGGCGATCAAGGCGACACCGAAGCCCAGCAGCATGCCTGCCGGTGCAACACCGACCACGGTGACATAGGCCAGCAGGAAGGGCACCAGCGTGCCGAGGTCGCCGAACGCACCGGACCACTCGCGGCTGTCAAAAATGAGCCGCGAAGTCGTCGTCGGCGCCGGCTTCAGACCACCGGTTTGCACTCCAGCCATGCAACCCTCCTCCGCAGCCTGTCATACCGGACGGACGGGCACAACAAGGGGGGTCAGCGTTTGGCGTTGGGGAAAAACAGCTGGTCGGTGCCGATCTTGTAGTCGGCGATGGCCTTCTGTCCTTCGGGTGAAATCACCCAGTCGATGAAAGCCTGCCCGAGATCCTTTTTGACATGCGCGTGTTTCGCCGGATTGACCAGCATGATGCCGTACTGGTTGAACAGGCGCTGATCACCCTCGACAACGATCACCAGATCGCCGCGGTTCCTGAACGACAGCCATGTGCCGCGATCAGTGAAGGTATAGGCGTTCATGCCGGAGGCCGTGTTCAGTGTCGGCCCCATGCCGGAGCCGGTCTCACGGTACCAGGTCCCCTTGCCGGTCTGCGGATCGATGCCTGCGGCTTTCCACAGGCGCAATTCCGCCGCATGCGTGCCGCTCTTGTCACCGCGCGAGGCAAACGGCGCCTTGGCCGCGGCGATCTTCTGGTATCCGGCAACGATGTCCTTGGTGCCGGCGATTTTTGCCGGATCCGCTTTCGGCCCGACCAGAACAAAGTCGTTGTACATCACCTCGAAGCGTTGAACCCCGAAACCGTCGGCAACAAATTTTTCCTCGGCCACCTTGTCGTGCACAAACAGCACGTCGGCATCCCCGCGACGCCCGGTTTCCAGTGCCTGTCCCGTGCCCTGCGCAATGACCCGCACCTGGACACCGGTTTTTTTCTCGAATATCGGCAAGATGTGTTTGAACAGGCCTGACTGTTCGGTCGATGTGGTCGATGCGACCGTGATGAATTTCTGCTGGGCGACGACCGGGTTCATGCTCATCCCGAGCATGGCCAATCCGGCGATAACGCCTTTGAGCAACACAATCCTGTTCAATGCCATGGCAGTTCTCCTTTGATGAATGCGCCCGCCTCGGCTGAAGCAGGTTCCCTGAAAAAACGTTCGATCGGCGTCTGCTCCATCAGCAGTCCCCTGCTGATGAACAGCACTTCGTCCCCCAGGCGTCTCGCCTGGCCGAGGTTGTGGGTGCTCATGATGATCTTGGTGCCCGAGGCATGGATGGCCTGGATGATGTTCTCGATGTCCTGGGTCGATGCCGGGTCGAGGTTGGCAGTGGGTTCATCGAGGAACAGCACATCAGGCCCCAGTGCCCAGGCGCGCGCCAGCGCCAGCCGCTGCTGTTCGCCGCCGGAGAGCACCCGCGCCGGCCGGCCGGCATGCTGCGCCAGCCCCACCACTTCCAGCACGTCCATCGCGCGCAGCTCGCTTTCGCGCCGCGATTTGCCGGCGAGTTTGAGTCCGTAGACCACGTTGGCCAGCGCCGAACGGCGCAGCATCACCGGGCGCTGGAACACCATGGCCTGGTGCCGGCTTGGATCGCCGTTGCGCAGGCCATGCCAGACAACCCGGCCGGCGGTGGGCTGCAACAATCCGTGACACAGCCGCATCAGCACGCTTTTGCCGGCGCCGTTGGGTCCGAGGATGATCGTCCGCGGACCGGCCTCGATGCGCGCGGAGATGCCCTGGATGATCGGCGTGGTACCGACACTGAAGGACAGGTGGTCGAGTTCCAGCGGCAGCATCTCAGCCATACCTCCGCTGCGCCAGCTCGCGCAGCAGTGCTGCCGCGGTATTGAGCAGCAGCACCAGACCGATCAGCACGATGCCCAGTCCCAGGGCCAGCGGCAGGTCGCCCTTGCTGGTTTCCAGCGCGATCGTTGTGGTCATCACCCGGGTCACGCCGTCGATGTTGCCGCCGACGATCATCACCGCCCCCACTTCCGCCGCGGCACGGCCGAAACCGGCGAGCAGGATGGTCAGCAGCGAAAACCGGGTATCCCAGATCAGGGTCATCGCCGCATTCAGGCGCCGGGCCCCGAGCGAGCGCAGCTGCTCGTCGTATTCGCGCCAGGCATCCTCAAGGGTCTGGCGGGACAATGCGGCGATGATCGGCACGATCAACAGGGTCTGCGCAATCACCATCGCCGTCGGCGTGAACAGGATGCCGAGGCTGCCCAGGGGGCCGGCGCGCGACAGCAGCAGGTACACCAGCAGGCCCACCACCACCGGCGGCAGGCCCATCAGCGCGTTGAGCAGCACGATCAATGCCTGGCGGCCCGGAAATCGCCCCACGGCGATCACCGCTCCCAGCGGCAGGCCGATACAGGTCGCGATCAGCACTGCGCTGAGGCTGACCTGGAGGCTGAGTCCGACGATCTGCGCCAG
>JALHND010000078.1 GCA_022843705.1 Burkholderiales bacterium | reverse complement strand
AAGTGATTAAGTGATTGGGTGCGCCTCGTGTGCCGGAACTTCTGATCACCTAATCACTTAATCACGGAATCACCAGCTCACGCATTCAACGCCCCGCCGTCTCCCCCCACAGCTGCTTGTGCAGCTGCAGCTGGAAACGCACCGGCAGGCGGTCGCGCAGTATCCACTCCGCCAGCTGCCGCGGTTCGAGCCGGCCGTGCACCGGGGAAAACAGCAGCGGGCACAGGCGGTCGAGGCGGCGCGATTGCAACTGCTCTTTGGACCAGAGGTAATCAGCCTCGTCGCAGATCACGAACTTGATCTCGTCCTGCGGCGTCAGGTGCCGGAGGTTGGACCACAGGTTCCGCTCACATTCGCCGGAACCCGGAGTCTTGAGGTCGAGGATTTTCGAGATCCGCGGATCGACCGCCGAGACATCCAGCGCGCCGCTGGTTTCCAGCGACACCGAATGGCCGGCGTCGGCCAGCCGGCGCAGCAGCAGGGGCGCATGTTTCTGCGCCAGCGGTTCACCGCCGGTCAGCGTCACGTAGTGCGCGCCATATGCGGCGACACGGCCCAGGATCTCGTCAAGCGCGAGCGATTCGCCGCCGTGAAAGGCATAGGCCGTGTCGCAGTAGCCGCAACGCAGCGGACAACCGGTCAGGCGCACGAATACCGTGGGCAGGCCGCTGCGGCTGGTTTCGCCCTGCAGCGAATGGAAGATCTCGGTGACACGCAGGGTCGCCAGTCCTTCTGCGGATTCCGCGGAGCGGTCGGCAACGATGGCGGTCATGGGATTAAAACGCGGTCAGCGCAGGTTGGCGACGCGCCGTTTGGCCTTTTCCGCGGCCTCGGAGGACGGGTAACGCGCGATCAGCCCGTCCATGGTCTTGCGTGCGGCAGCACTGTCCCCGGACTCCAGCTGCGAGCTGGCGAGGTTGAGCAGCGCATCAGGCACGGAAGCACTGTCAGGATAGGCCGCCACCAGTTTCTGCTGGCTGGCGATGGCATTGCGGAAATCACGAAGATTGAAATAGGAGTCGCCGATCCAGTACTGGGCGCGCGGCGCCAATGTGCTTTTCGGGTACTTCGCGATGAAGGCCTGGAAGGCGGTGATCGCCCCCTGGTAGTTGCCGATACGGCGTTGTCCCTGGGCACGTTCGTAGGCTTCGTTTTCCTCGACGCTTACCGGCGCGGCGGCAGCGGTTTTCGCCGCATCGCCCGCAGCCGCGGCACCCGGCGCAGGCGTCGGCGCCACGGAAGCGCCCGGCTGCTCGAAACGGCGCAGGCGCAGATCGAGATCGACGTACATGTCGCGCTGCCGCTTGGCAACGCCATCGACATTGTTGCCGAGCACTTCGATCTGGCCGCGCAGGCTGCGGATTTCCTCGCGCAGTTTCTCGATTTCGGACACCAGCGCCAGCACCGGCTGCGACTTCGCCTCCTCTTCGACCCGGGCCAGGCGCGCGGCCATGCTCTCGGTCTGGCCGCGCAGTTCATCAACGCGTTTCTGCTGTTCGGCAATCTGCTTGCGCGCGACCTCGTCATCAAAGAGGCCGGCGGCAGCCGGTGCCGGCGCCAGCGCCGCGGCGCACAGCACCAGAATGCCGGGTACTGCGCGCAGTCTGCGGAGAATCATGACGCCCGGTCAGTCGTTGGGATAAACAATGTCGGCGCGGCGGTTTTCAGACCAGCTCTGCTCGTCGCTGCCCGTCGCCTTCGGTTTTTCCTCGCCGAAGCTGACGGTCTCGATCTGCTCCGACTGGGCGCCGAGCAGGGTCATCATCTGCTTGACGGCATCGGCACGGCGCTGGCCCAGGGCGATGTTGTATTCGCGGCTGCCGCGCTCGTCGGTATTGCCCTGGATCGTGACTTTCTGGGTGCGGTTCTGCTGCAGGTAGCGGGCATGGGCCGACACCAGCGGCTTGAATTCGTCACGCACGACATTGCTGTCGAGTTCGAAATAGACGCTGCGCTTGGACAGGATGTTGGCCGGATCCTTCAGCGGATTGCCGCTCAGGGACTTGTCCGCCAGCGGCTTGGTCGACGGGCCGGTGGTCTGGGTCTGCGGCTTCTGCGCCGGAGCCGATGCGGTCGCGCCGCTGCGGTCTTCGACAGCCGCGCCCTCCTGTTCGCTGGTGGGCGTGCTGCTGCAGGCGGCGAGCAGGGCAATGGACATCACTGCGAGATATCGTTTCATGAATCAGCTCCTTGTCGGGTTTGTGGTTTCGCTGAGAGTGGTTAACTACTTGTTGACCACGGGACTCCATGCAGGTTCACGCACGTCGCTGGCATCGGCGCTGAAACGCTGCTTGACGCGACCATCGCTGGAAACGGCGGCCAATATACCACGCCCCCCCACGCGGCTCGCGTAGAGGATCATCCGGCTGTTCGGCGCAAAACTCGGCGATTCGTCGACACCGCCGTCGGTCAGCACCTGAACCTGGCGGCTCGCAAAATCCTGCACCGCGACGCTGAAACGGCCACCGTTGCGCTGGATGAAGGTGAAGCTCTTGCCGTCGGGACTGTGCCGCGGCGACACGTTGTAGCTGCCGTCAAAGGTCACGCGCTGCGCCGGGCCGCCGCTGACCGGCATGCGGTAGATCTGCGGGCCGCCGCCGCGGTCGGAGGTGAACAGGATCGACTGCCCGTCAGGCGAGAAATTCGCCTCGGTGTCGATCGCCGAACTCTGGGTCAGGCGCTGCGGCACGCCGGTGCCGTCGGCATTGATCAGGTAGATCTGCGAGTTGCCATCGCGGGTCAGCGTCACCGCCAGCCGCCGTCCGTCCGGCGACCAGGCCGGCGCGCTGTTGCTGCCGCGGAAGGCCGCCACCGCCTGGCGGCTGCCGGAGAGCAGCGATTGCACGTAGACCACCGGCTTTTTCTGCTCGAAGGACACATAGGCGAGGCGGGTGCCGTCCGGCGACCAGGCCGGCGAGATGATCGGTTCGTTGGAACTCAACACACTCTGCGCGCCGAAACCGTCGGCATCGGCGACATGCAGCTCGTAACGCGTGCCGCGCTTGACGACATAGGTGATGCGGGTGGCGAACACGCCGGGTTCACCGGTGAGTTTTTCATAGATGACGTCGGCGATCCTGTGCGCGGTCAGCCGCAGCTGGTTTTCGGAGGCGAAATAGACAAAGCCGGCGATCTGGGTCTGTTTCGCGACATCCATCACCCGGAAGCGGATGTCATAACGCCCGTCGGCCGCCTTCGCCACCGAACCGATGACCACGGCATCCGCGCCGCGGGCGCGCCACTGCGCGTAGTTGACCTGTTCCGGCTCGTGCGGCACCGGATTCATGCCGCCCGGATCGACGGTGCGGAACAGCCCGCTGCGCGCAAGGTCGGCCTCGACCACCGGTGTCAGGCGCTGCGCCAGCCCTTCCTCGGCGCGGAAAGGCACGATGGCCACCGGGATCTGGCTGGCGCCGGCGCCGGTGATCTCGATGGTCAGCGCGGCACGGGCGGCGCCCGCCGCCAGCAGCAGGCCGAGCAAGAGGATGCGCAGCAGGGATATCGTCGAAACCATGGAAAACGGCATGTTGGCCTTCTTTTGTGACATGGGCATGTTCAATCTTTGGGGCGGAATACCAGGTTAAGTTCCCGGAACTGGCGCATCAGTGCCGGATCCGGCGGCAGGGGCAGCGGCTGCGCGCGCAGGATCGCGCGCTCCACCGCGGCATCGTAGGCCGGGGTGCTGTTGGCCGCCCGCCTGAGTTTCGCACCCAGCACTTCGCCGCCGGGCAGCACGGTGATTTCGAACTCGACCTGCGCGGCATCACTCACATTCGGCGGCAGCACGATGAAGCGGCGGATTTTCGCGCTGATCTGCCGCTTGTACTCATCGACGACCTTCGCCTGCGCCGCGGCCTGCTGCGCCGCCAGCGCATCGCGGGCCTTCTGTTGCTCGGCGGCGACACGTTTGGCTTCGGCTTCCGCCGCCTGCTTCTGTTTCAGGGCTTCCGCCTCGGCGCGTTTTTTCTTCTCGAGTTCGGCTTCGCGTGCCTTTTCCGCGGCAAGTTTCTTTTTCTCCGCGGCTTCCTGCTGTTCCTTCAGTTTGCGTTCCCTGTCCTGCTTTTCCTTCAGCGCGATGTCCGGCTTCACCACCGGTGCGGGTTCCGGCTTGGGTGGCGGTTTGGCCTCCACCTTCGGCACGGGCTTCGGCGGCTCCGGCTTCACTTCCGGCGGCGGGGGCGGCGGCTCAACCCTGGGTGGCGTCACCGAAGGCAGGTCGCGCCAGAGATCAACGATCACCGCGGTATCCGCCTGCTTGTGCTGCCAGCTGACGCCGAACACCAGCAGCACCAGGAACAGCACGTGCATCGCGAGGGCCAGCCCGCCGGCCAGGGCCTCGTCGCGGGAGTGGATCGCAGCAGCAGCCATCTAGCTTCCGGGGCGCACCAGCAGCCCCACGCGCTGCACGTTGTTCCGCTGCAGCATGTCCATCACCTCGACCACGCGCTCGTACAGCACCTCCCTGTCCGCCGCGATCACCACCGCCTGCTCCGGATTGCGGGCCTGCCGTTCCCTGACGAGGGCGACGATTTCGTCCCGTTTCACCCGGCGCTCCGTCTTGCCGTCGGCATCGCGGAAGGTCAGGTCGCCCTTCTTGTCGACCACGATCTGCAGCGGCGGGGTCTTGAGCTCGGAAGTCTTGCCCACCGACGGCAGGTCGACCTTGCTCGGGTTCATCATCGGCGCGGTGACCATGAAAATCACCAGCAGCACCAGCATCACGTCGATGTAAGGGACGACGTTGATCTGGTTCATCAGCCGGCGGCCGCTGCGTTTCTCGATCAGCATCGCGGGTCCCGCACTCAGTGCACCTGCCGCTGCAGGATGTTGGAGAATTCTTCGGTGAAGGAATCGAAGCGGATCGCCAGCCGGTTCACGTCGCCGGCGAAGCGGTTGTAGGCGACGACCGCCGGGATTGCCGCGAACAGGCCGATCGCGGTCGCGATCAGCGCCTCGGCGATGCCCGGCGCGACGTGGCTCAGAGTCGCCTGCCCCACATTGGCCAGACCGCGGAAGGAATTCATGATCCCCCACACCGTGCCGAGCAGGCCGACATAGGGGCTGACCGAGCCGACCGAGGCAAGGAAGGACAGCGAGGATTCGAGCTTGTCCATCTCGCGCTGGTAGGTCGCGCGCATCGCGCGCCGCGTGCTGTCCATCAACGCGCCGACGTCGGTGCCGGGTTCGCGGCGGTGTTTGGTGAACTCGCGGAAGCCGGATTCGAAGATGCGTTCGAGGCTGCCGGCGGAATCGCGCGCGTTGACCGCACGCTGGAACAGGTCGGTGAGGTCGGCACCGCTCCAGAACTGGCGCTCGAACTCCGCGGTCTGCTTCTCCGCGCGCCGCAGGGTGAACACCTTGAGAAATATGTAGTACCAGGAAAACAGCGAGGCCAGCAGCAGGATCGCCATCACCAGCTGCACCGGGATGCTCGCGCCGCTGATCAGGCTGAGCACCGACATGTCATGCGTGAGTGTTGCGTTCAATTTCCGGTCCCTATTCCTGTTTGTCCATTTTTTCGCGCATCTCCCGGGGCATGCGTGCGGGCCTGAAACTGCCGCTGTCGACACACACGACATCGACTTCGGCCCGCACGATCTCCTCGTTTCCGCGCAGCACCTGCTGCAGGAAGCGGATGCGGCTGCCGCCGACGTTAACGACTTCCACCGTCACCTGCAAGCTGTCGTTGAACCGCGACGGTTTGAGGTAATCGATGCGCACCGCGCGCACCACGAACAGCACGCCGTGCGTGCGCGCCATCTCCGGCTGTTCGAATCCCAGCGCGCGCAGCCACTCGGTGCGTGCGCGCTCCATGAACGCCAGGTAGTTCGCGTAGTACACAACGCCGCCGGCATCGGTGTCCTCGTAATAAACGCGGACCGGCCAGGAAAAGGGTTCGCGGGGCCGGGAATGGGGCGGGGACGGCAGCGCTGCGGCCGTCTGCGGCGCAGCGGAGATTTGTTTTTTCTGCGGCCGTTTTATAAAATTATTCAATTAAAACAAATGCTTACAATATACACACTCACGGGGCCGATGTCCCGGCATCCCACAGATCGTGCGCGCCGTCGGCGCGCGGTGCCACGAGGCCGAAATGACGATAGGCCGCGGCCGTGGCCACCCGTCCGCGCGGCGTGCGCTGCAGGTAGCCCTGCTGGATCAGGTACGGCTCAAGCACGTCCTCGATGGTGTCGCGTTCTTCGCCGATCGCTGCTGCGAGGTTGTCGATACCGACCGGGCCGCCGCCGAACTTGTCGATGACCGCCTGCAGCAGCTTGCGGTCCATCACGTCGAGACCGACCGGATCGACGTCGAGCATTTTCAGCGCGTCATCGGCGACCTTGCGCGTGACCCGCCCCTCGGCACGCACCTCGGCGAAATCGCGCACCCGGCGCAGCAGGCGGTTGGATATCCGCGGCGTACCGCGTGAGCGACCCGCAACTTCGCGTGCACCGTCGGCTTCGATGCCGACCTCAAGCAGCCGCGCCGAGCGTTCGACGATGCGCGTCAGTTCGTCGGCCGTGTAGAACTCGAGCCGGGCGACAATACCGAAGCGGTCGCGCAGCGGGTTGGTCAGCATGCCGGCGCGTGTGGTCGCGCCGACCAGCGTGAACGGCGGCAGGTCGAGTTTGACCGAACGCGCCGCGGGTCCTTCGCCGATCATGATGTCGATCTGGAAATCCTCCAGCGCCGGGTAGAGGATTTCCTCGACCACCGGTGACAGGCGATGGATTTCGTCGATGAACAGCACGTCGTTGGGCTCGAGGTTGGTCAGCATCGCCGCGAGGTCGCCGGCACGCTCCAGAACCGGTCCCGAGGTGTGGCGCAGGTTGACGCCCATCTCGCGGGCGATGATGTGCGCGAGCGTGGTCTTGCCCAGTCCCGGCGGGCCGAACAACAGCACGTGGTCGAGGGATTCCCTGCGCTTGCGCGCGGCCTCGATGAAGATCGACAGCTGGCCGCGGATCTTCTCCTGGCCGACATATTCGTCAAGCGCCTTCGGGCGCAGCGCGCGTTCAATCACCTCCTCCTGTGCGGAGGCTGGCGCTGCGGCGATCAGGCGGTCGGTTTCGATCATTCGGATCCGTTCACGATTTCGACAGCAGCTTCAGTGCCTGGCGGATACCCTCGGTCACCGCGACGCCGGCGGGCAGCTGGCTGACCGCCCAGGTCACTTCCTTGTCGTTGTAGCCGAGCGCACTCAATGCATTGGCAATGTCGCTGCCGCCCGCAGCCGCGCTCCCGGCAACGGCCTGCACGCCGCCCTTGGGCAGGCGGTCGCGTAGTTCAAGCAGCAGCCGTTCCGCGGTTTTTTTCCCGATACCCGGAATCTTGGTCAGGCGGCCGACATCCTGGGCACGCACCGCTTCCTGCAGCTCTGCCACCGACAACCCGGAGAGTACCGACAGCGCGGTACGCGCTCCGATGCCGGAAATCCGGATCAACTGGCGGAACAATGCGCGTTCGGCCTCGGTGGCAAAACCGTAGAGCAGGTGCGCATCCTCGCGCACCACGAGCTGGGTGTAGAGCACGACATCGGCGCCGGTGGCCGGCAGCTGGTAGAGCGTGCTCATCGGCACGTCGATCTCGTAACCGATGCCCTGCACGTCCACCGTGATTTGCGGCGGCTGCTTGGCCAGCAAACGTCCCGATAAGCGGCCGATCATGTGGCGGACCCTGCTCCCTGTGCGGCTGAGGCTTCAATGCGGGCAACGGCCCGGTCAGTCATTGTACCAACAGACTGCGCGCCATGACGTTCGGCGAATGCGCGCGCGCTGCGGCCGTATGCCGGATTGCCGAGCATCGCCGCCAGCGCGGCCGCGATATCCGGCGCCGGGTCGTCGGGATTGACGACCCGGCCGGCCCCGAGTCCTTCGAGCGCGCGACCCAGCAGGAAATGCTCGAGATGTTTGGGCAGCACCAGCACCGGCCGGCCGCCCTGCAGCATGCCCAGCGTGGTGCCGACGTTGCCGTGGCAGACGCAGAGCGCGCATTCCGCCACCACGCGGCGGAAATCCAGCAGAGCCGGGGCAAACTGCAGCCGCGTGCCGGCATGACGCTGCGCCAGTGCCGCGCCGCCGCCCAGCACATGCACCAGCACGCGGGCCGGGCTGGCTGCCAGGGCCTGCAGCGCGCGTTCGGCATGCGGGTAATCCGCATGCAGGTAGGCGAATACCGGATCGCCCCCGCCTGCCGGCCATTGCGGAATGGCATGGCCGGTGGACAGCGATTGCAGGCCGAGATAGCCGGCGGGGTCGCGGGCGCCGTAGGGAGCGAGTTCCGGCACCCCCGAGAAAAATCTCGCGGCATGGTCAAAAATGCCGTGGATGGCGGCAAGGCGTTCGGCCGCGGGCAGCTGCGAATTGATCGTCTCCAGCACACGGCGGTCACTGTCGGCAAGGCGTGCCGGCGGCACCGCAGCCCAGGGCCGCATGTTCGGCGCCGGCACCACCGCCGGCGGCACGTTGAAGGGGCTGCCGATCACGGCGCGCGCGACGCCGAGGCCGCGCGCGGCCAGCAGCGCCGTCGGTGCATGGTCGGCAATCACCAGATCGGCGCCGGTGGCACGGATCAGCGAACGCCAGGCCCTGAGCATCGCGCCCAGCATCGGCGGCTCGAGATAACCATAACGCATCAGGATTTCGGAATAATTCAGCGGCGGCTCCTGCAGGCCGGCATAGGTATTCAGGCACAGCGGTGCCTGGTGCAGCATCACCTGCAGGTCGCCGAGGGCCTGCGCGGCACCGTTGATTTCGCGAGCGGCCACATGCAGCACATGACCGCGCTCCAGCAAGCGCGGCACCAGTCCGAGAAAGGGGCCGAGATGACCGAAGCCGGTACCCAGTTCCCAGGCCAGCAGTATGCGGCTCATGCCGGAAGCCCGGTCCCGGCGGCTTCGATCCGCTGTGCCGCCCGCTCGACGAGGACAGCAGCCGGTTCGCTGCCGTAACGCTGCCCCAGCGCCCGTGCCTGCCGGGCATGGGCAGGTTCATCCAGCAGCCGGCGCAGCGCACTGGCGAAATCGGGGGCCGCCGTTTCCGGATGCAGCGTCAGCCCCGCGCCCAGTTTTTCGACATTGCGCGCGAGCAGGTATTGCTCCAGCTGCGCCGGCAACAGCAGCAGCGGTTTGCCGGCACGCAGGCTGGCGGCCACCGTACCCAGGCCGCTGTGACAGACCACCGCATCGCATTCATCGGCCGTTGCCGGCATGTCGACGTGGCCGGCAGTAAACGACAGGCGCGGCCCGCGATGTCTTGCGACCAGTTCCGGTCGTCCGCTTACCAGGTTGACGACACAGCGTGCGCCGCCTGCCGACAACGCGGCAAGGCAGCCATCGATGTGCGGATAATCCTGGCGCAGGTAGGCGAACAGCCGCGGCCCGTCCCCCTCGGGCCACTGCACCCGGTCGCTGCCGCTGCGTCCGGCCAGCAGTCCAAGATAGTTTTCAGGTTCGCGGAACCCGTAGGGATCGAGTTCGGGAATGCCGACAAACAGCCGGTGGCTGCCCTCGAACAACTGATGCACCGCGGTCAGGGGCGCATGGCCGGAGGGCAATGCTGCATTGATCGTGCCGACCACGGCTGCGTCGCTCGCGGCGAGGCGCTCCGGGGGCACCGCCAGCCAGCCGCGCATGTTCGGCGACGGCGACACCTCGGGCGGCACCGAGAACGCATTGCCGAAAGTGCAGCGGCGGATACCGCTGCCGCGGGCAGCCAGCAGCGCCGTGGGCGCGTGGTCCGCAACCAGCAGCTCGGTTGCGGTGAGTTCGAGCAGGTCCCGCCAACCACGCCGCAGGGCACCGAGCATCGCGGCATCGATATAGCCGTAACGCATCAGGATCTCCGCGTAACTGAGCGGGGGATCAGCCAGGCCACCGTAATTGCGGGAACAGGCCGGTGCGGCGAGGATGCGCATCGGCAATCCTTCAAACACCATGGCTGCGCCGGCAAGGTCACGCACCGCGGCAGTCAGTTCGTGCCCGCGCCGGATCAGCACTTCGGCAATCTGGCGGAAAGCCGAGAGGTGCCCGACCCCGGCCCCCAGTTCCCAGGCGAAAAGGATGCGGCTCATCGCAGCCGGCCCGCGCGTCGGCGGCGGCCGAGGCCGACACCACCATAACCCTGGCCGCCGTGGGCGTGGCAGATCGCGCAGGCCAGCGCGTCGGCGGCATCCGGGCTGGGATCGCCCGGGAGCTGAAGCAGGCGCCTGACCATCGCCTGCACCTGTTCCTTGCGTGCTTGACCGGTGCCGACGACCGCCTGTTTGACCTGCAACGCGGTGTACTCGGCGACCGGCAGCGCGCTGCTGACTGCGGCGCAGATCGCCGCGCCGCGGGCCTGTCCCAGCAGCAGCGTGGATTTGGGATTGACGTTGACGAAGACCTGCTCGATCGCAGCGCACTGCGGGCGGTAACCGGCGATGACTTCCTGCAGCCCTTCGAGCAGGACCTTCAGTCGCTGCGGCAACTCGCCTTCGCCGCTGCGGATGCAGCCGCTGGCGACATAGGCCAGTTTCTGGCCGTTCTGTTCGATGATCCCGAAACCGGTGACACGCAGACCGGGGTCGATGCCGAGAATGCGGAGCGTCGCCGCGCTCAAGCGGGCTCGTCGAGGACCGCGGTGGTGTAAACCTCCTGCACGTCATCGACGGCCTCGAGCGCGTCCAGGAGTTTCTGCATGCGCACGGCGTCGTCGCCGGTCAGCACGTTTTCGGTGGCCGGCTTCATCGTGACTTCCGCCAGTTCCGGCTTGAATCCGGCCTTCTCCAGCACAGCGCGCACCGCGGAAAACTCCGCCGGCCCGGTGATGACCTCGATGCTGCCGTCATCATTCGTCACCACATCCTCGGCGCCGGCCTCGATCGCCGCATCCATCAGCCTGCCTTCGTCGGTGCCTGGCGCAAACAGCATCTGACCGCAGTGCTTGAACAGGAAGGCGACGGAACCGTCGGTGCCGAGGTTGCCGCCGTGTTTGGTGAAGGCGTGCCGCACATCGGCCACGGTGCGGGTGCGGTTGTCGGTCATGCAGTCGACCATCACCGCGGCACCGCCGATGCCATAACCTTCGTAGCGGATTTCCTCGTAGTTCACGCCGTCAAGGTCGCCGGTGCCGCGCTTGATCGCGCGCTCGACATTGTCCTTGGGCATGTTGTTGTCGTAGGCCTTGTCCATCGCCAGCCGCAGCCGCGGGTTGCTGCCGGGATCACCCCCGCCGAGGCGCGCCGAGACGGTGATTTCCTTGATCAGGCGCGTGAAAATCTTGCCCCGCTTGGCGTCCTGGCGACCCTTGCGGTGCTGGATGTTCGCCCACTTCGAATGTCCGGCCATGGCGCTTGCTGATCCCTGCTGATAACCCGTTAGAATGACTCAAATTTTATCATAGCGAACCCGGGAACCCGCCATGGCCGCTCCGCTGCTCGTCGCCAAATCCGACCACGAACTCCACCTGCTGCCGGGACTCGCCAACCGCCACGGCCTGATCGCGGGTGCCACCGGCACCGGCAAGACGGTCACCCTGCAGCGCATCGCCGAACAGTTCTCGAAAGCCGGCGTGCCGGTGTTCATGGCCGACGTCAAGGGTGACCTTGCCGGGCTGTCGCAGAAGGGCGAACCCAAACCGAAGATCGAGGAACGCATCAGGCAGTTGGGGGTGGCCGACTTCATCTATGAAGCCTGCCCGGTGGTGTTCTGGGACGCTTACGGCGCCCAGGGCCACCCGGTGCGCACGACCGTTTCCGAACTGGGCCCGCTGCTGCTGGCCAGGCTGCTGAACCTCAACGACACCCAGCAGGGTGTGCTGACCCTGGTGTTCAAGATCGCCGATGACAACGGCCTGCTGCTGCTCGACCTGAAGGACCTGCGTGCGATGCTGCAATTCGTGGGCGACAACGCGAAACAGTTCACCACGCAGTACGGCAACATTTCCGCGGCGTCCATCGGCGCGATCCAGCGCGGCCTGCTCGAAATCGAACAGCAGGGCGGCGACAGGTTTTTCGCCGAACCGGCGCTCAACATCCAGGATCTGATGCAGACCGACGGCAAGGGACGCGGGATCATCAACATCCTTGCCGCCGACCGGCTGATGAACTCGCCGAAACTCTACGCAACACTCCTGCTGTGGATGCTCTCCGAGCTGTTCGAGCAATTGCCCGAGGTTGGCGACCCGGACAAGCCGAAGCTGGTGTTTTTCTTCGACGAGGCGCACCTGCTGTTCAACGACGCCCCGCAGGCGTTGCTCGAAAAAATCGAGCAGGTGGTGCGCCTGATCCGCTCCAAGGGCGTCGGCGTCTACTTCGTCACCCAGAATCCGCTGGACATACCGGACACCGTGCTCGGCCAGCTCGGCAACCGCGTGCAGCATGCGTTGCGCGCGTTCACGCCGCGCGACCAGAAGGCGGTCAAAAGCGCGGCAACCACGCTGCGTGCCAATCCGAAACTCGACGTCGAGGCCGCGATCACCGAGCTCGGCGTCGGCGAGGCGCTGGTGTCCCTGCTCGACGACAAGGGCCGTCCGACCGTGGTCGAACGCGCGCTGGTGCTGCCGCCGGGCAGCCGGCTCGGTGCGGTGACCCCGGAAGAGCGTGCGGCGACCGTCAGGACCTCGCTGCTCGCCGGCGTGTACGACAAGGTCGAGGATCGCGAGTCGGCTTACGAAATTCTGGCAAAACGTGTCCAGGAACCGGCTGCCGCCGAACCCGCCAAAGGCGCGTCAGGCGCGCCGGTCCAGGGCGGCGGCATGTTTGGCGCGCTGGGCGAGCTGCTCGGCGGCTCCACCGGCCCGCGCGGCGGCAAACGCGAGGGTGTCGTCGAGATGGCGGCAAAAAGTGCCGCCCGCGCCATCGGCTCCCAGGTCGGGCGCGAAATCTTCCGCGGCGTGCTGGGATCGATCCTCGGCGGCGGGCGCCGCCGCTAGTGGCGAACGCCGGGCTGGAGCGGCGCGGCCTGTACATCGGCATCGCCTGCGCGGTCGCGGGATCGGTCGCTTTTTCGCTGAAGCCGGTGCTGGTCAAGGCCGCCTACCAGCATGGCGTCGACACCACCACGCTGCTCGCACTGCGCATGCTGTTCGCGGCGCCGCTGTTCGTGCTGATGGCCTGGTGGGCGGGGCGGCCGGAGACTGCGTTCAGCGGACGCGAGATCTTCGGCATCACCGCGCTGGGTTTCCTCGGCTACTACCTGGGCAGTTTTCTAGATCTCGCCGGACTGCAATACATTTCCGCGGGATTTGGCCGGCTGATCCTCTATCTCTACCCGACGCTGGTGCTGCTGCTGTCGGCGGCCTTCCTGCAGCAGCCGCTGCGCCGGCAACAGCTGGCTTCACTGGTGTTGTCCTACGCCGGCATCGCGCTGGTATTCAGTGCCGAGGCCCGTCTCGGCGAACGGCTCGACCTGACCGCACTTGGCGCGCTGCTGGTGTTCTGCAGCGCGGTGACCTATGCCGTCTACCTCGTCGCCGGCAGCCGGCTGGTGCACAAATTCGGATCGATGCGCTTCTCGGCCTATGCCTCGCTGATCGCCACCGGCTTTGTCATCGCCCATTTCCTCGCTCTCCGTCCGCCACAGGCGCTGATCGTCGCGAGGGAAGTCTACGGGCTGGTGGCAATACTGGCGGTATTCGCGACGGTGCTGCCGCTGTGGCTGATGGCGGAAGGGCTCAAACGCATCGGCGCCAACCAGCTGTCACTGGTCGGCTGCATCGGTCCGCTGGCAACCCTGGTTTTTGCGTGGGGTTTCCTCGGCGAAACGATCTCGCCGGTGCAGTTCGGCGGCGCCCTGCTGGTGCTCGCCGGCGTGCTGATCATCAGCCTGAAGCCGCAGGCAGCGGCCGGGCGCCAGCCCCCCTGAAACAGCGGCGGCAGTCGCTGTCAGGGATTGGTCGCGACCCGCGCGCCGCGTTCACAGTGCTGCAGATAGTTCTGGCCGGCAGGCAGGCTCTCGGCGCAGGCGATCAGCGGCTCGATATGGCTGTGACGGTACTTCTGCGCGAATTCCCGCGCGGTGTGTCCGCCGCGGACACGCACCAGCGGATCGGCCCCCGCCTGCAGCAGCAGGCGCACGACATCGCGGTGTCCCTGGATCGCCGCCATCATCAGCGGCGTGTTGATATAGGTCAGGCGCTCGCTGGCGTCGGCATCGACGCGCGCGCCCTTGCCAAGGAGGTAACGCAGGGCCTGCTGGCGATTGTTGTAGGCGGCGTAGGCCAGCGGCGTGTAGCTGTGGGGGACATTCTCGAGACTGGCCCCGGCATCGACCAGCAGGCGCACCGCGGCATCGTGGCGCGCCGTGGCATGCTCGTTGTCACCGTAAAAATAGGCTGCAAGCATCAGCGGGGTCTCATTGACGGGTGTCGCCGCGTTGAGATCGGCGCCGGCGGTGATCAGGTAATTCAGCACACCGATCGACCCGTCGCGAGCTGCCAGTGCAATCAGCGGAGCGCCCGCTGAATAGGCCGGCGCAGGAAGCCGCTCATTGACGCTGATCACGCCGCTGTTGACCGCTGCGCGCAGCGACGGCACGTCATCCTGGGCAATGTGGTTGAGTATGGCCTCGACGTCGACGCCGGAGCGGTAATTCCCGCCGACGCCGGTGCAGCCGCTGACAATCAGGATGGCGGCCAGGCCGCCAATGGTGCGCGCCACGCGCGCCAGCAGGGTGTTGATCATCGCCGGTTTCCTCCTCGCCGCTGTGCAATGCGGGGCAGTATAGACCTTAACGCCGCAGGCCAGAAGACCGGGGCTTCAGCATGCCGGAGGCCGGCGCAGCAGGCTCAGACGTTGAAGCGGAAATGC
>JALHND010000077.1 GCA_022843705.1 Burkholderiales bacterium | reverse complement strand
CACCGCTCACCGCTCACCGCTCACCGCTCACCGCTCACCGCTCACCGCTCACCGCTCACCGCTCACCGCTCACCGCTCACCGCTCACCGCTCACCGCTCACCGCTCACCGCTCACCGCTCACCGCTTACGGAGAACACCATGCAAAAACGCAGACTCGGCCGCAACGGACCTGAAGTGCCGGCACTCGGCCTCGGTTGCATGGGCATGTCGATCAGCTACGGCGAGCCGAACGATCCGGAGTCGATTGCGACCATGCACCGCGCCTTCGACCTCGGCTGCAATCTGCTGGTCACCTCCGATGCCTATGGCAGCGGCGTCAACGAGTCGCTGATTGCGCAGGCGATCAAGGGGCGGCGCGAAAAAGTGTTGATCGCCACCAAGTTCGGCAACCTCGGGCTCGCCGCGCGCGGCGGCGGTGATGCTCCAGCCCTGTCCGGCGGACATCCCGACTATGTGCCCCAGGCCTGCGAGGCGAGCCTGAAACGCCTCGGCGTCGATGTCATCGACATCTACGGCCTGCACCGGGTTGACGCGACGGTGCCGATCGAGGACACGGTCGGTGCAATGAAACGTCTGGTCGAGCAGGGCAAGGTGCGTTATCTCGCACTGTCCGAAGCCGGCGCGCAGACCATCCGCCGCGCGCATGCCGTGCATCCGCTGGTCGCGGTGGAAACGGAGTACTCGCTGTGGAGTCGTGATGTCGAAACCGAAATCCTGCCGGCCTGCCGCGAACTGGGCATCGGCTACATGGCTTATGCGCCGCTGGGCCGGGGTTATCTGACGGCAACCATCAAGAGTGTGGATGCCTTGATCGCCAAGGACAGGCGCCGCGAGCACCCGCGATTTCTCCCGGAAAATATCAATAAAAACAATTACTTATTGACCTCTCTCGAGGCGATAGCGAGTGCTCACAATGCGACTGCGGCCCAGGTTGCGCTGGCCTGGCTGCTGGCGCAGGGGCCGGACATCGTGCCGATTCCCGGCACCAAGCGTCGCCGCTATCTTGAGGAAAACCTGGCTGCCACGAATCTGCAACTGAGCGCCGCGGAACTGACGCAGCTTTCGGCGGCCTTCCCACCCGGCGTCACCGCCGGCACGCGTTATCCGGAGAAGCAGTTGAAGGCGCTGGGGATTTGATGCGGGTGATTGGTAATTGGTGATTGGTGGTGAGTGAACTACGCCAGTTTCCAGGAACCGGTTTTACCAATTGGTTTTACCAATTACCGCTACCAGTCACCAATCACGCTCTCCGGGGTTCCGCCCCCGCATGCAGCATCGCATCGCGCTCGGCGAACCATTCCGCAGCGTATTCGCAGTCTGCGTATTCGGGGAAGTAAGGGCCGCCCAGCGTGTAATGCACCAGCGCGGCATCGCGGCGCCGGGCATCGTAGCCGACGAGATGGTTCCAGCGTGACGGCAGCTCTCCGATCAGTTCGTCGTTGCCCAGCCATTTGAACTGGTGCAATTCCAGACCCGATGCGTTGTTCACGTAATCCGCTGTTAGCGCCCGGCAACGCGCATTATTGAACAACATCACGCTCGACCAGTTTTTTTTCTCGTACTTGCTCTGCGGCTCATTGAGGAACTTGCGATCCTCTTTCGGCACATGCTGGTGCTTGATGACCATCACCGCGTAGCGGTCGTCGCGCAGCGCCCACAGTTTTGCGATGTCGTCGAGTGCCAGCATGTCGCAGTCCATGAAAATCGACCATCCGGCGTAACCGGCAAGACAGGGCGTCAGGAAGCGGGAGAAGGAGAAATCCGTGGACTGCAGCGGATGGCGTTCGCGCTTGAACACCTCCTGCAACTGCGACAGCATCAGCGGCGCGATCGTCACGGGTTGCGAGGACCGTCGGTGAATGCTGTAGGCCAGCACATTGAAGGCAACGGTTTCGCGGCCATCGTAGCCGATGAAAACGGGAATCATCAGGGAGAATTCGAAATTGCGAACGCGTCAAGTTTAACACGCGCTTCCGGATGATCCCGGCAGCGGATCAGGAAGCGATACGCATGCTGCTGTCTATCAGCATGCGAAGGGAAAACTCGCCATCGGCCATGCGTCCGGCCATCTCCTGCTGAAACTCGGGCGGACCGTAAGCCACGACATGCTGCTTGTTGGTGAACACACCCTTGTCCACCACCTGCTCCGAATACAGAAGGCATGCGGTTGTGCTGCTCGGCAAACTGCTGCAGCCTTTATCTGACATTTGATGTTGCAGACCTGTAGCCGAACTTCGACCCGCCGTAAGAACACTCTTTTTGCGATGAGGGGAGTCCGGGATGTATCGACGGGACGGGAAGGTCTTCAGGGGGAGAAGGGGTTTGCGCAGTCGGGGGGACTTAATCGAATCGTGTGGATCTTGAGGGGGCGCCCAGCAGCTTTGGTTGACTGTGGAAGGACGGCATGTCACGCAAAAAAGACATTTTGAGGCTGTGCTATGAGCAAGTGCTTTATTTGTCCCGTTATAGTTACAAACGTCTTTTATATGAAGATTCTTTTTTGCAACAAAACTCTTCTGACCTAATGATTTTTTTAACATTTTCCTTGTTGCGCAGAACCCGAATACCGACAATCCTCACAGCCTCGCTATTCGGAGGAGGCAAGCGCCGCACTGGATCTGCGTAAGGTCAGCAAAGAACGCAGGGCACCCGCGGCACGAAACACAAAACTTCTAGGAGATTCACGAATGAACAAGAAACTGATTGCGGCAGCGATTGCTGGCGCGTTCGTTGCTCCGGCAGCGTTCGCCCAGAACAGCAGCGTGCAGGTCTACGGCACGCTGAAGGCGGAATATGGCTTCGTATCGATGCCTGACCATGGTACGGCCGGCACGTCGTTCAAGAACTGGGATGGCCTGAACTCCGGTTCCTCGAACATCGGCTTCAAGGGCGAAGAGAAGCTGGGCGGCGGCATGAGCGCGTTTTTCCAGTGTGAATCCGACATGCGCTTTTTGAGCGGTGCTACCGTGGCTGCCGGTTCATTGTGTGATCGCAACAGCGCGCTGGGCCTGAAGGGCGGTTTCGGCAGCGTGTTCGTCGGCCGCTGGGATTCGCCGGAGAAGCTTGCGGTGGGCAGGACCCGGTTGCTCGAGGATACCGGCTGGACGGGCGTGACCCACATGTTGTTCCCGGAATCGAACCGGGTGCTCAACTCCATCAACTACCACTCGCCCAACTTCAACGGGTTCTCGGTCGCGGTGCAGACCACGTCGACCAATGGCGCGAGCAACCAGACTGCAGAGGGCAAAAAGGGCCGTTCCAACAGCTTTAACGTGCTGTATGGCCAGGGTCCGCTGAATGTCGCTCTGGGCTACACCAAGCAGGACGACAATGCGGCCTCGGGCACGATTGATGGCGCCAAAGACACGTCCACGTCCCTGGGCGCGTCCTACAAGTTCGGTCCGGCGACCGTCGGCCTGACTTTCAATCAAACGAAAGTGGATGCAGATGGCGGCGTGCTCGGGGATAACTTCAAGCGTAATGCCTGGAACCTCGGCGTCATTTATGACCTGTCCGGTGCAAACTATGTCTGGGGCGGTTATACCGAAGCGGGCGATATCAAAGGCACGGCGGGTGGTGCTGACACGGGCGGCAAGGAGTGGCAGCTCGGCTTTGGTCATAAGCTGTCCAAGCGGACGGAAGCCCGGATTGGTTATGCCCGGGTATCAAACGATCAAAACGGCGATTACACCGTGGGCGGTACTGCGGCTACCGGCATGCGCCTTGGTTCCAGCAGCAGCGTGGTTGCCCTGCAATTGTTCCACAAGTTCTAAGCTTGTAATTCAGGCGGCAACAACTAAAGGGGGCGCTTCGGCGCCCCTTTTTTTGGCATTCAGATAAGGGGACGCACTGGATTTCAGTGAACTCACATCGGGGCCGCAGCCGTCGCAATAGTGATCCAAACGGGGAATTATAAAAATTAATCAATTAAAACAATTAGTTATAATCAAATATGTTGAGGGGAACTCTCGGGCCATGACATGGCCTGTTGCATGAAAGAGACAGTAATAGTCAAAACAGAGGCCTCTGACTGTAAATTAATGGTGTCGTAAGTCACATCTGCTGGAGAATTGCGGCAGTCTCGGAATTTAAGAGAGACACTCGTCGCAAAAATTAGGGATATCCCTGCTTTTTACGATGACATTTCACATTTACACAGAGGAGCAACTGGATGAAACAGAAACTGATTGTGGCAGCAGTTGTTGGCGCGTTTGCGGCGCCGGCAGCGTTCGCCCAGAACAGCAGCGTGCAGGTCTACGGCACGCTGAAGGCGGAGTATGGCTTCGTATCGATGCCTGACCATGGTACGGCCGGCACGTCGTTCAAGAACTGGGATGGCCTGAACTCCGGTTCCTCGAACATCGGCTTCAAGGGCGAAGAGAAGCTGGGCGGCGGCATGAGCGCGTTTTTCCAGTGTGAATCCGACATGCGCTTTTTGAGCGGTGCTACCGTGGCTGCCGGTTCATTGTGTGATCGCAACAGCGCGCTGGGCCTGAAGGGCGGTTTCGGCAGCGTGTTCGTCGGCCGCTGGGATTCGCCGGAGAAGCTTGCGGTGGGCAGGACCCGGTTGCTCGAGGATACCGGCTGGACGGGCGTGACCCACATGTTGTTCCCGGAATCGAACCGGGTGCTCAACTCCATCAACTACCACTCGCCCAACTTCAACGGGTTCTCGGTCGCGGTGCAGACCACGTCGACCAATGGCGCGAGCAACCAGACTGCAGAGGGCAAAAAGGGCCGTTCCAACAGCTTTAACGTGCTGTATGGCCAGGGTCCGCTGAATGTCGCTCTGGGCTACACCAAGCAGGACGACAATGCGGCCTCGGGCACGATTGATGGCGCCAAAGACACGTCCACGTCCCTGGGCGCGTCCTACAAGTTCGGTCCGGCGACCGTCGGCCTGACTTTCAATCAAACGAAAGTGGATGCAGATGGCGGCGTGCTCGGGGATAACTTCAAGCGTAATGCCTGGAACCTCGGCGTCATTTATGACCTGTCCGGTGCAAACTATGTCTGGGGCGGTTATACCGAAGCGGGCGATATCAAAGGCACGGCGGGTGGTGCTGACACGGGCGGCAAGGAGTGGCAGCTCGGCTTTGGTCATAAGCTGTCCAAGCGGACGGAAGCCCGGATTGGTTATGCCCGGGTATCAAACGATCAAAACGGCGATTACACCGTGGGCGGTACTGCGGCTACCGGCATGCGCCTTGGTTCCAGCAGCAGCGTGGTTGCCCTGCAATTGTTCCACAAGTTCTAAGCTTGTAATTCAGGCGGCAACGACTAAAGGGGCGCTTCGGCGCCCCTTTTTTTGATCCGCTGACGGCGCAATCCTGATGATTGCGCTAAGGCGTGAGTGTTTCGCGGACCCTTTCGATTACGTCAGACCAGTCGCCGGTTTGGTTTTGCCGGAACAGGCGGATGTTCGGATACCAGGGGCTGTCCTGCCGGTCGATATGCCAGTACCAAAGCAGTCCGGCAGAATAAGGCAGCATTACGAGCACCGGTTTCCCGAGTGCGGCAGCCAGGTGGGCTGTGGTATTGCTGACAGTGACAACAATGTCGCAAGCAGTGATCAGGGCGGCGAGGCTGTCGATGTCGTTGAAATTGTCAATCTCCGCGATCTGTTTCAGGCTAATGCCCGTCGCAGAATGTAGGGCCGCCTGTTCGGCACGGGTGTCACCGTACTGCAGGTCGATGAAATCGACATGGGCCAGGCTCAATATCGGCAACAGGTCCTTGAGACAAATGCTTTTATCCGCACCCAATTCAGCATTCTTGCTGAGCCACGACAGGCCGCAGACCAGTTTGTTGCCGGCTTTAATCCGCATACGGAAGCTCTCGGCGCGCCCTGCATCGGCGTACAGGTAGGGCACCTTGATATTTCGCAGTGCATCGGGGGTGCTGCGGAAATAACGTCCCAGACTGGCCATATACACTTGGGCTTGAAATTGTTGTTCGGCATTGATGTCCGCCTTTGCCACAAAAGCCATGTCGGCAAAGGACCGCTCAAAAAGCCGGATCAGGCGAGGGTCCACGCAAACCGTGATCGATGACGTGCGCGATCGCAGATCATTGAGCATACCCGAATAGAATATTTCATCGCCAATCCCCTGTTCCGGCAGAACCAGCAGGGCGCCCTGAAGTGCGTTGCCATTCCAGTCATGAGCAAATCGAGTGTGGTCGGCCGCAAGCCCTTTGCCGATTCCCGTCGATTGCCAGCGCCATTCATACTCTTCCCAGCCGCGGGAATAACTTTCCAGTAACAGGTGGCAAATAGACATGTTCAAGTGCGCGTCTGCATAATCGGGTTTGATTTGCAGCGCACGTTCGTAACATTCCAGTGCCTCGACGATCTTGTTCAGTGATCTCAGAGCATTGCCGCGATTGCAATGCGGCTCGGCATAGTCTGGCTTGAGATTTATGGCGTGATCGTAGCTTTGTAGTGCCTCATTTAATTGGCCCAGAGCTCTAAGCGTGATACCTCGGTTGCTGAAGGCTTCTGCAAGGCCGGGGTTTAGCTGTATTGCACGGTCGTAGCTTTCCAGTGCCGATTCAAATTGTCCCAATTCCTGCAGAATGAGTCCTCGATTGCAAAAAGCCTCAGCATATTCAGGGTCGAGCGATATGGCGTAGTCATAGCTTTCCAGCGCCTTATCCCGCCGCTGCAACTCCTGCAAGGCGAGGCCGCGATTGTAGTGAAGTTCAGCATCGTTCGGCTTACATTGAATTGCCCGGTCATAGCTCGACAGGGCCTGGTCAACTTGTCCGAGTGCCTTGAGTGCGTTGCCCAGATTGCTGTGAGCCGATGCTTCACGGGGGTTGGCGCGGATTGCGCGGGAAAAAAGATCCGTAGCTTGTGTTGTACGTCCAGTTTGTGCCGATACTATGCCCAGCAAGATCAGTGCATCATAATGATCGGTTTTGGTGCGGAGAATCCGCCGGCATATGATTTCTGCGCTGCCCCAGTCGCCTTGCCTAAAAGCTTCCCCCGCTTTCTGTATGGCTGGTCGAAAATTTTTCATATGCTCGTATGTGTTGGCATGGTTCGCAATTCAATTTTTGCGGAAGCAGCCTCGGCTACTTGACCGGTCGGCGAAGATTCCCGGCTGGGTAATAGCCCCTATTTTAGCGGCCAAATCAGGGCTGGCAGGCTTTGATTCCAGCCGTTAAGCATTTCTTGGATACTATGCACTGTATTTTACTGAGTCCGCTACGCTACTCTTGCAACACGAATGCTTGGAATAATTCCGGTGGCCGAAACCCCGCTTAATCCTCCCGACGTGCAAGGTCACCTCGAACAGGTTGTCGAACTGCTGCATCGCCACGAACTCGTGGAAAATCTGGTGCAGCGCCAGGACAGCCCGCGCCCCGAGCTGGTCGAAACACTGGTCCACCGCCAGCACCTCGTCGAACTGCAGCGGCAGCTCGAGCGCCTGCACCCCGCGGACATCGCCTACATCCTCGAGGCACTACCACTCGATCAGCGCCTGATCGTCTGGGACCTGGTCAAGGCCGAGCGTGACGGCGAAATCCTGCTTGAAGTGTCGGATGCCGTGCGTGAAACGCTGATTGCGCACATGGACGAGGGCGAACTGGTTGCCGCGACCGGGCAGCTCGATACCGACGAGATCGCCGATCTTGTGCCGGATCTGCCGCGGGAAGTCATTCTCGACGTGTTCAAGGGGCTGTCGACCGAGGAGCGCGAACAGCTGCGCGCGGCGATGTCGTACCCGGAGGATGCGGTCGGCGCGCTGATGGACTTCGACATGATTGAAGTGCGCGAGGACGTCACGCTGGAAGTGGTGCTGCGCTACCTGCGCCGGCTGACCGACTTGCCGGACCACACGGACCAGTTGTTTGTCGTCGATCGCGACGAGAACCTGCGCGGGCTGCTGCCGGTGAACCGTCTGCTGGTGACGGATCCGGACACGCTGGTGGGTGATGTGACAGTCCGCGATTTCCGCAGCTTTCACCCTGAGCAGGATGCGCATGATGCAGCCAGCGCTTTCGATCGATATGAACTGGTTTCGGCGCCGGTGGTCGATGCCCAGGGACATCTGGTCGGCCGGCTGACGATCAATGCCGTGGTCGATTACATCCGCGAGGCGAAGGACAGCGAGATCCTCTCCGCCGGCGGCCTGAAGGAAGAGGAGGATCTTTTTGCCTCGGTCTGGCGCAGCGTGCGTAACCGCTGGACCTGGCTCGCGGTAAACCTCGTCACGGCATTCATTGCCTCGCGCGTGATCGGCGTGTTCGAGGACTCGATTGCGCAGCTGGTGGCGCTGGCGGCGCTGATGCCGATCATCGCCGGCATTGGCGGCAACTCCGGCAACCAGACCATCACCATGATCGTGCGCGCACTGGCGCTGGGCCAGATCACGCGCGCCAGCGCGCGCCAGCTGTTCCTGAAGGAGATCAGTGTTTCCCTGCTCAATGGCCTGATCTGGGGCAGCGTGGTCGGCCTGTTTGCGTTCCTGATCTACCACAGCTGGCAACTCGGTTTGGTGATGACCAGTGCAATGGTGCTCAACTTGCTGTTGGCAGCGGTCATGGGCGTGGCGATTCCGCTGGTGATGGAGAAGCTGGGTCGCGATCCTGCGATCGGTTCCAGCGTGATGATTACCGCCATTACTGATAGCGGCGGATTTTTCATTTTTCTTGGTTTATCGACCATATTTCTGGTTTGATTGAATAAACATGTGGCGCCAATGACTGCCAAATACGACGCAGCTCTCGCGGAGGCGAGAGCACGCCTTGCGCGTGGTGATTTTATCGAGGCCGGGCGTAGCTATCGCAATATACTGCGCCGCCGTCCGGGGGACACCGAAGCCCTTTACGCTCTTGGAGTAATCCGGCTTCAAGCGGGCAAGCCTGCTGAGGCCATCGCGTTTTTTCGCCGTGCTCTCGACAGCGGTCTGGCGCGTACTCCTGACGTTCTGGAGAATCTCGGTACTGCCCATCTAATATCAGGTAATACGCAATCCGCCGAACGCGAACTGTGTGCGGCAATCGCAGCAGGTGGCACACGCGCCGTGTTGCGGATGCGTCTTGGCATGGCATTGGCGGCACAGGGCCGGCTCCAAGAAGCAGAGTCCGAGTTGCGCGTTGCGCAGAAACAGGACCCGGCGGATCCAGACATAGGGCTTAATCTCGGCAATGTGCTGGCGTCTCAGGGGCGCTCTGCAGAGGCATTTGAACAGTTTCAGCGGCTCGTTAAACGTGATTCATTACACTTGGATGCGCTATATAACATCGGCACTCTGTACCGTGAAGAAGGTCGTTTTGAAGAGGCTGTAGATGCTTATTCGAAGGTTTTGTCTATTGCTCCGGATCACATAGGAGCGCTCAATAATCTGGGCACTATTCGGGAGCGTATGGGCGATATGCGCGGGGCGGTTGGACTTTACCGGAAAGTGCTGGAGATTGACCCCCGTAATGTTCATGCCTACTGCAATCTAGCCAGTACGTTTCGCCAGCAGGGATTGCTCGAGCAGGCAACACAATCATGTCAGCGAGCATTGGAATTGCAACCTGAATTTGTCGATGCGCTGTTCATTCTAGGCGCGGTTCGTGCGGAGCAAGGGAACATCGAGGCGGCGAGGTGCGCTTACAAGAGAGCCGCGGAAAAGGGGGATCCAGAGGCATGCTGCCGTTACGGCATGTTTGGTCTAGCACTGGGCGGGTTCAAGGATTCGTGGTTATATTACCAAGCGCGCGCTACCCGTCGCCATATGTTAAAAGCGATAGGCTCGCTGGACAGTGAGCTACCTGTCAATCTTGAGGGTAAGAAAATTCTTATAATTGGCGAGCAAGGTCTTGGTGATGAGCTATTTTTCTTGCGTTGCTCGATATTGCTCAAACAGCAAAAATCGCATCTGATCTGTGTTTGTGACGGCAAGATCCAGAAACTACTTGAACGTACGGGGTTATTCGATACGTTGCTGACTTATGGAGATCCACTTCCGCCACGAGATCTGACGATTGCCGCGGGTGATTTGCCGATGTTGCTTAGCGGCGTAAATCTGGTGAGTGGCCCCGCTAGCCTAAAGCCATTGCCATTATGGCCGCTGCCAGAGCGGATTCGATCCATGCAAAACTATCTCGCACGTATCGGTCCACCACCTTACCTCGCTGTGACGTGGCGCAGTGGTACGCCTTTAGCCGATCAACGTACTTGGCGTGATGGGTTACTAAGCAAAGAGGTGCCACTGGATAGGCTCGCTCCAGCCTTGAGGGGTTTTCAGGGCACAATCATTAGTTTGCAGCGTAACCCGGGGAAGGGTGAGGCAACCCAACTGGCGGCGTTGACTGGTGCTACGATATACGATGGCTCCGCGATTAATGATGACTTAGAAGACGTACTTGCCCTACTAAGTTTGTTGCATGAATATGTTGGTGTTAGCAACACCAACATGCATTTGATGGGCGGGTTGGGCAAACGGGCGAGGGTTCTAGTGCCGAATCCGCCCGAGTGGCGATGGATGGCGACGGGGGATGAGTCACCATGGTTTCCGGGTTTTGTTTTGTACCGCCAAGCTGTTGACAGAACTTGGGGTGATGCAATGGCGAGGTTGCGTAGAGATTTGTCAGTGAACGGCGAATAGGGGTATCTAGTTCCAAAGTCCTTCCGCCGCTCTTAATCCTTTGGATTCCGGGAATAGCCATAAACAGCGCCGTTTTCAGTAGGCAACAGCATGTGCTTCAACTGGTATCCGACGCATTCTTCCTCAGAATAGGCGCAAATAACCCGGCTGCGTCGTATCGCTAAGGATGACATGGAGCAGGATGTACTCGACCTAGCCATCATCGGCTCCGGCCCAGGCGGCTACCGCGCCGCCGTGCTGGCTGCCCTGCGCGGGCTGAAGGTGGCGATCATCGAGAAGAACACTTGGGGCGGCACCTGCCTCAACCGCGGCTGTGTGCCTAAAAAAGCCTGGTACCACAGCGCCTGCATTATGGCCGATGCCGCGGCATATCCGGAACGCGGCATCAGCGGAACGCTGTCCGCCGATTTTGCTCAGGCCTGGCGCCACCAGAGGCTGATCGTCGATACGGTGCGCGACAGTTATGCCGATTACCTCGGCCGGCTGGGCATCCGGCGCTTGTCCGGCCATGCGCGTTTCGAGGGCCCGCGGTCGCTGCGGGTGGACGATACCCGGGTCGAGGCGCGGCAGATCATCATTGCCACCGGTTCTCAGCCTTGGCTGCCTGAACCCCTGCAGCGGATCCCCGGGCGGATCCTGACGACGGATGATCTGTTCGATGCGCCGCCGCCGCAGGGCCGGCGTGTGGCGGTGCTGGGTTCCGGATTCGTCGGCACGGAGATGGCATTCATCCTGTCCCGTCTGGGGCTCGACGTCGTCTGGCTGACCGGGCGCGAACCGCTGTCCTCCTCCGCGTTCAGCATACCGGCGCGTACAGCGCTGCGCGAAGCGCTGGCCGGCGCCGGTATCACGCCACGCTTGCAGGCGCGCATCGCCGCTGCCGGCGTATCTGATGATGGCGTCACATTGACCCTGGGTGACGGCGACCGGCTTCAGGTTGACTGGGTGCTCGCGGGCACCGGGCGTCGTCCCTGCACGGATGGGCTGGATCTCGGCCGTGCCGGCATCACAACCGGCGCTCTGGGTCATATCGTCGTCGATGACTACAACCGCGCGGCGCCCGGCATCCATGCCATCGGTGATGTCACGAACCCCGGCATGAGCGCCAACCATGCGCTGGCTGATGCCACGGTGGCGGTATCCGACATTCTCGATCCCGGCGGTTTTTCGCGCCGGGATGAACTGGTGCCGCAGGTACTCTATTCCGCGCTGGAAATGGCGCGGGTCGGTTTGAATGAGGACGAGGCCGAGGCGCAGGGACTGGAACCGGCAGCAGGGTTTACCTCTCTCGATCTCAACCCTGCGGCGCTGGCGGCCGGCGAACGTGGCGGGTTCCTGCGCCTGATCGCCGACCTCGACAGCGGTCGCATGCTGGGTGCCGAACTCGCCGGTCGAGGGGCCGGTGAACTGATCAGCCTGCTGGGGCTGGAATTCGGCACACCGCAGGCCCTGTCGCGGCTGGCGGCAGCCGCTTACAATCATCCGGCGCGCGCCGAGGAAATCCTCAATGCCGTGGAAACGCTGGCGGCGCGCTGGGGCATGGCGGAACAGGTGTTTCCGGCCCGTGCCGCTGGAGCGGGCAGGGAATAAGCCGGCGCAGCCCGGTGTTCAGGAGGCAACAGCAAGTGACTCGACCGCCATCCGACATGTTCGCCACCCAGGCCATGCAGTACATCCCGCGCCTGCGTCGTTACGCACGGGCGCTGACGGGGGATGCCAGTGCCGCGGATGACCTGGTGCAGGATGCGCTGGAGCGGGCGCTGGTCAAGCGCGATCTGTGGCGGGAGGGCAGCGACCTGCGCGCCTGGCTGTTCACCGTCATGCACAATGTATTCGTCAACCAGGTGCGCAGCGCCGCTGCCACACGCACGGTGCCGCTGGAAGCTTCGGCCGCCGAACTGCAGCAGCCACAGGCAGGCGACCGGCTGGAAATCCGCGACCTCGATACGGCGCTGCAGTCCCTGCCGGAAGAACAGCGCGCCGTGCTGCTGCTGGTGGGACTGGAGCAGATGAGCTACGACGAAGCTGCGCGCGTACTCGATGTGCCGATCGGCACCGTGATGTCGCGGCTGTCGCGAGGGAGGGAGCGCCTGCGCCGGTTGTTGCAGGGGCTGCCGGACAGCAATGCGCCGCTGAAGGTCGTCAAATGAACGGAACTCCGGTGACTGAAAGCGAGCTGCAGGCCTATGTCGACGGCTGCCTGCCGGCGGCACGCAGGGCCGATGTCGAAACCCATCTGGCCCAGCACCAGGACGATGCGCAACGCCTGGAGGCCTATCGCCGCCATGCTGCTGCACTGCGATCAGCTTTTGATCCGCTGCTGGCCGAGGCGGTACCGCCGCGTCTGCATCCCGGGCAGCGGGGTCCGGCCGTGCAGTGGCGCCGGCATGCCGCGGTCGCCGCCTTGATGCTGCTGAGCGGAATCGGCGGCTGGCAGTTGCATGCCCACCTGGCTGCGGAACGGGTGCAAACCCTGTACCTGGCGAGGGTCGCCGCCATCGCGCACGCGGTTTACAGCCCCGAAGTACGGCATCCGGTCGAAGTCGGTGCTGACCAGGAAGCGCACCTGGTACGCTGGTTGTCGAAACGGCTCGGTGCCAGTCTGAAGATTCCCCATCTTGCCGGGCTGGGGTACTCGCTGGTTGGCGGACGGCTGTTACCCGGTGAACGCGGGCCGGCGGCACAGTTCATGTACCAGGACATCAAGGGCCAGCGCCTGACGCTGTATGTTCGTACGAGCAGCGATGTGCGTGCGCCGACCGCATTCCGTTTTGCGCGGGAGGGCGGCGTCAGCGTGTTTTACTGGATCGACGGCCGTCTCGGTTATGCCTTGTCCGGTGAAACCGAACGCGAGGAGTTGCTGCGTGTTGCCGATGCCGTGTACCGGCAATTGAATCCTTGATTACGTGATGATGTTGTTGCGGGAGGTGGTGGCGCGCACAATCAATACTTAATATAAGTATTTGATTATAAAGAACTTTTTGTATTCTTCCGAATCGCGGGGATCCGCTGCGGCAGGGATGCCGGAATACGCGGTGCGCAGACTGCGCAGAAGAAAAAACCGGCTTGAGGGATTCACCAAAAGCGAAGGCCGGGAGTTACCCGGCCTTCGCTAACTACTTGCTACTTACTTCTTCTTGGCTGCTTTCTTCTTCGCTACTTTTTTCTTTGCTTTTTTCTTCGCTGCCATAATCGTCTCCTTGAAAGTTAACTTAGGCATCGTCTGAATGCGGCTTAAGTTCCGCACTACCAGCACACGATTTTCGAAAAAATTTACGAGAACCGTGTTCGGTGCGCCAATTCTATGCTATGGCGAAAAATAAATGCAACACTTTTGTCAAGTTTTTTTGATCAAGCGATTGCGGTTGTGGATTTACGACAACACCGTATCCGTACCTGAATTCGTACGTGATCAACGGTTTTGACAATGTCATTCCGGTAAACGGTGCTCGTTGGCAAGCAGCCTTGCGATGGTTTCGCGGTCACGCACCACATGTACCTGCCGACCGTCGACCATGATTTCTGCGGCGCGTGGCCGGGTGTTGTAGTTGGAAGACATGCTCATGCCGTAGGCGCCCGCCGAGGCAATGGCGATGACGTCGCCGGGTCCGACAGCGATCCGGCGATCGCGGGCGAGGAAGTCGCCGCTCTCGCAGACCGGACCGACGATGTCATAGGGCCGGTCGCCGGCAGCGGCTTCGCGCAGCGGCAGTACCTCGTGCCAGGCTTCGTACAGCGCCGGACGCATCAGGTCGTTCATCGCGGCATCCACGATGGCAAAGTTCTTGTCCTGCCCCGGTTTCAGATAAAGCACGGTGGACAGCAGCACTCCGGCATTGCCGGTGAGCAGGCGGCCCGGTTCGAACACCAGTTTCTGCGGACGCTCACCCAGCGCGGCAATCAGCGCCTGCGCATAATCCGCGATGGCCGGCGGCGTTTCATCGCGGTAACGGATGCCCAGCCCGCCGCCGAGGTCGAGATGGCGGATGGTGATGCCCTCGCGCTCCAGCACGTCAACTAGCTTCAGCACGCGCTCAAGCGCAGCGATGAATGGGGCGACTTCGGTGAGTTGTGAGCCGATATGGCAGTCGACGCCGTCGATGCGCAGACGGGGCAGTTCGCGCGCACGGCGGTAGGTGGCCAGTGCCTCGTCGTAGGCGACGCCGAACTTGTTTTCCTTGAGCCCGGTGGCGATGTAAGGATGTGTTTTGGCATCCACGTCCGGGTTCACCCGCAGGCTGACTGGCGCGGTTACTCCCAGTTCCCCGGCCACCCGGTCCAGCAGTTCCAGTTCGGCTGCGGATTCGACGTTGAAACAGAGGATGCCGGCCTGCAGGGCCTGGCGCATTTCGGCGGCGGTCTTGCCGACACCGGAAAACACCACTTTGCG
>JALHND010000076.1 GCA_022843705.1 Burkholderiales bacterium | reverse complement strand
GCGCCGGACTCCTCTGCTAGAATCGAATGATTCGGATAGGCTTCGTGCAGGGTGCGGATGATCGCCTGTTCGGCCTCGCGGTCCACTTCCGAAACGAAATCGTTGGCGGCCTTTTCCCTGACGGCGATGACATCCAGGTTGCGGCTGGCGCGGTTGATGATGCCGCCGGCGCGGCGCGCGGCTTTCACCGCGATGTTGAGCATGGGGTGCATGGTGGCTGCGACGATTATGGATAAAGAGCAGTATCAACACGCGGCGCGATGGCCGGACATTGCCGGCGGCCGCGCCGCGAACGGCCCGTATTGTACGTGAACCCGCTGCAGCCCCTCAAAAATATTCGCATCGTTCTGTGCGGCACCGCGCATCCCGGCAACATCGGTGCCGCGGCGCGCGCGATGCGCACCATGGGCATCACCGACCTCGCGCTGGTGAATCCGCAGCGTTATCCCGATCCGCAGGCGCTGTGGATGGCCGCGGGGGCCACCGACGTGCTGGAGTCCGCGCGGGTCTGCACGAGCCTGGGCGAGGCACTGTCCGGCACGGCCTTCGCGGTGGCCTGTTCTGCGCGCCGGCGTGATGTCGCGGTGCCGATGGTCGATGCACGCGCCGCGGCGGCGGAGGCGGTGGCGATTGCGGCGGAGCGCACGGTGGCGCTGGTCTTCGGCAACGAAACCTCCGGCCTCAGCAACGATGAGGTCGGCGCCTGCGGGCTGCTCGCGAGCATCCCGGTGGCCGAGGATTTCTGGTCGCTCAACGTTGCGGCCGCGGTGCAGGTGTTCTGTTATGAACTGCGCATGGCCTGCGGCGCCGCGCTGCAACCGGACAAGGCCCAGGCACTGGCCGCGCATGACGAGGTCGAGGCGTTTTATGAACATCTCGAACGCACCATCGTGGCCACCGGTTTTCTCAATCCCGCACATCCGCGCAAGCTGATGTACCGCTTGCGCCGGCTGTTTGCCCGCGCCCGCCTGCAGGTCGAGGAGGTCAACATCCTGCGCGGCATTCTCAGCAGCGTCACCACGCCCAAGGGTCCCCGCAAGCCCGATTGATCGGTAATTGCCTGTTTAATATGGGTAATTCCGTGGTGTTCTATTCTTGATTAAAATAGTGGGACTTGTGGCCCATTTCATTTCATCAATCAGGCAATGCTGATGTTTGAGCGGATCAAAGAAGAGATTTCCGTCGTATTCGAGCGTGATCCCGCTGCGCGCAGCACCTGGGAAGTGATGACCTGTTATCCGGGTTTCCATGCGCTGCTGCTGCACCGCTTTTCGCACTGTGTCTGGCACCAGGGATTCAAATGGCTGGCCCGCTGGCTGGCGCATGCCGGGCGCTGGCTGACCGGCATCGAGATTCATCCGGGTGCGCGCATCGGCCGGCGCTTCTTCATCGACCACGGCATGGGCGTGGTGATCGGCGAGACCGCGGAAATCGGTGATGACTGCACGCTGTACCACGGTGTCACGCTGGGCGGCACCACCTGGAACAAGGGCAAACGCCATCCGACACTGAAGAACGGCGTGGTCATCGGCGCCGGTGCCAAGATCCTCGGTCCGATCACCATCGGCGAAAACGCCAAGATCGGCTCCAACGCGGTGGTGGTGAAGGATGTGCCGGACAATGCCACCGCGATCGGCATTCCGGCGCGGCTGGTCGAAAGCCGGGAAGTGGCGGGCCATTTCGCGGCCTATGGCATTGCCCGCGATGCCAACGATCCGGTGGCCAAGGCGATGCATGCCCTGATTGACCACAGCGCCGAGACCGACCGGCGCATCGACCAGATCCTCGCCGAATTGCGACGCCTGGGCCTGAAAATCGAGGGTGCCGAAACCGAAAAACTGGATGCCGGCAGCCTCAATCGCATTGTTGATTGAATTGCTCGGGTAAGGTATACTTGAGCGCGATTGCAGGGTATTAGATTTCACATAAGTAATTGATTTTATTGATTATTTCAGAGGTGCCACGATGAGACTGACGACCAAGGGCCGATTTGCGGTAACCGCGATGGTGGATCTGGGCATGCGCCATGGCGCCGGGCCGGTGACGCTGGCAGAAATCAGCGGCCGGCAGAAGATTTCGCTGTCCTATCTCGAACAGCTGTTCGGCAAGCTGCGCCGTCGCGGCATCGTGGACTCGGTGCGCGGCCCCGGCGGCGGTTACTGCCTGGCGCGCGAAGCCGCGCAGCTGACCGTGGCCGACATCATCCTTGCCGTCGATGAGCCGATCGATGCCACGCAGTGCGCCGGCAAGGAGAACTGCAAGGACGAGGAGAAATGCCTGACCCACGACCTGTGGGCCAACCTCAACGAACGCATTTTCGATTACCTCGGTTCGGTGACTTTGCGCCAGCTGGTGGAGAACCAGCGCGCCAAGGAAGCGGGTATTGCGCCGGTGCATGACATGCGCCTGGTGGCGCGGCGGCAGAACGCGGCGACGGTCTGAGGTTTCCGGTTTCCGCCATGCACGTCTATTTCGACCATAACGCCACCACGCCGCTCGACGGGCGCGTGCTGGAGGCCATGCTGCCCTTCCTCAGGGAGCAGTGCGGCAATGCCTCGAGCCGGCACGAGTACGGCACTGTCGCGCGCAAGGCGGTGGACGATGCCCGGGAGCAGGTGGCGGCGCTGGCCGGGGTGCAGCCGGCGCAGGTGATTTTCACCAGCGGCGGCACGGAAGCGAACAACCTGTTCATCAAGGGCGCCGCCGGGTACCTGAAGCCGGCGCAGATTGCGGTCAGCGCCATCGAACATCCCTGCGTCGCGAAACCGGCGCAGGAACTGGTGCGGCAGGGCTGGAGCCTGCGCCGGCTGGCGGTGACCCGCCAGGGCACGATCGATCTGCATGACGTCGATGCGGCGCTGGCGGCGGCCACCGGCATGGTCTCGGTGATGCTGGCCAACAACGAGACCGGCGTGATCCAGGATGTTGCCGCCGTCGGAGAACGCGCGCGGCGCGCGAAGGCGCTGATGCACACCGATGCGGTGCAGGCGCTGGGCAAGATGACGGTTGATTTCAACGCGCTCAACGTGCATGCGATGACGCTGTCGGCGCACAAGATTTACGGGCCCAAGGGTGCCGGTGCGCTGGTGGTCGACAAGCGCCTGGAACTGCGGCCGCTGCTGTCCGGCGGCGGGCACGAGCGCGGCATGCGCTCCGGCACCGAGAATGTTGCAGCCATCGTTGGCTTCGGTGCGGCCTGCGGACTGGCAGCGGTGCGCATGGCGGATCTGAACCGGCAGCTTGCCGCACTGCGCGAACGGCTGGAGCGCGGCCTTGCCGGCCTGGGCGCGGTCATTTTCGGCGCAGCCGCGGCACGCGTGCCTAATACCAGCTATTTCTCGCTGCCGGGCATCGATGGCGAGGCGCTGGTGATCGAACTCGACAAGGCCGGTTACGCGGTGGCCGCAGGCGCCGCCTGCTCCAGCGCGAGCAGCGAGCCGTCGGCGACCCTGCTGGCGATGGGCGTCTCGCCGGATGTCGCGCGCGGCGCGGTGCGTTTTTCGCTGGGTGCGGCGAATACGGCGGAGCAGGTGGACGGATTTCTGGTGGCGCTGGCGGCGGTCGCGCAGCGCCTGCGGCGGCTGACTGCCGTCGCGGTCTGAACAAGGAGCTTGAACATGGCAATCCAGTTGACGGAAAGTGCGGCGAAACAGATCAATGCCCAGATCGCGAAACGCGGCAAGGGCCTGGGACTGCGCGTCGGCGTCAAGAAGACCGGCTGCTCGGGCTGGGCTTACACCTACGACTATGCCGATGCGGTGCAGGGCGGCGACCAGGTGTTCGAGGCGCATGACGCGAAGCTGGTCATCGATGGCGGAAGCCTGGAATTCCTCGAGGGCTCGACCATCGACTATGTGCGCGAAGGGCTGAAGCAGGCCTTCAAGGTCAACAACCCCAACGTCGACGCCACCTGCGGCTGCGGCGAGAGTTTCACGGTCAAGGCCGGCGGCTGAACGCCGCAACCGGGCCCCCAACGGACACCCCATGAGCTCAGTACTCGACACCCTCGTCAGCCAGCCCTACAAACACGGCTTTGTCACGGACATCGAATCCGAGACCGCGCCCAAGGGCCTGAACGAAGACATCATCCGCATGATTTCGGCGAAGAAGAACGAGCCGGACTGGCTGCTCGACTTCCGCCTTCAGGCCTACCGCCACTGGCTGACGATGGCCGAGCCGCAGTGGCCGAACGTGTCTTACCCGAAGATCGACTTCCAGGCGATCAGCTATTACGCGGCCCCCAAGCCCAAGCTGAAAAAAAGCATGGACGAGGTCGATCCGGAGTTGCTGAGGACCTTCGAGAAACTCGGCGTGCCGATGCACGAGCGTGCGGCGCTCGCCGGCGTCGCGGTGGATGTCATTTTCGACTCGGTGTCGGTGACCACGACCTACAAGGAAAAACTGGCCGAGGTCGGCATCATTTTCTGCTCGATCTCGGAAGCCGTGCACAACCACCCGGAACTGGTCAAAAAATACATGGGCTCGGTGGTGCCGGCCGGTGACAACTATTATGCGGCGCTCAATTCCGCGGTGTTCACCGACGGCTCGTTCTGTTTCATCCCGAAGGGCGTCAAGTGCCCGATGGAGCTGTCGACCTATTTCCGCATCAACACCCAGGACTCGGGCCAGTTCGAGCGCACGCTGATTGTCGCCGAGGAGGGCGCGCAGGTGTCTTACCTCGAGGGCTGCACCGCGCCCAAGTTCGACACCAACCAGCTGCACGCGGCGGTGGTGGAGCTGGTGGCGCTCGACGATGCCGACATCAAGTATTCGACGGTGCAGAACTGGTACGCCGGCGACGAGAACGGCAAGGGCGGCATCTACAACTTCGTCACCAAGCGCGGCCTGTGCAAGGGGCGCAATTCGAAGATTTCCTGGACCCAGGTCGAGACCGGCTCGGCGATCACCTGGAAATACCCGTCCTGCGTGCTGCTCGGCGAGAACTCGATCGGCGAGTTCTACTCGGTGGCGCTGACCAACCACAAGCAGCAGGCCGACACCGGCACCAAGATGATCCACCTCGGGAAAAACACCCGCAGCACGATCATCAGCAAGGGCATCTCGGCCGGACATTCCAACAACAGCTACCGCGGACTGGTGAAAATCGGCGCGAAGGCCGAGGGCGCGCGCAATTTCTCGCAGTGCGACTCGATGCTGATCGGCTCGAAATGCGGCGCCAACACCTTTCCCTACATCCAGGTGCAGAACCCGACGGCAAAGGTCGAGCACGAGGCCACGACCTCGAAAATCGGCGAAGACCAGCTGTTCTATTTCCAGAGCCGCGGCATCCCCACCGAGGAAGCGGTGTCGATGATCATCAACGGCTTCTGCAAGGACGTGTTCCAGCAACTGCCGATGGAGTTCGCGGTCGAGGCGACCAAGCTGCTTGGTCTGAAGCTGGAGGGTAGTGTTGGCTAAGGATCAAAATCAATTTACAGGATGGGCAGGATGAGCAAGATGGCCCCGTGTTGTTTTTATCCTGTAGATCCTGTCCATCCTGTTAATTTTTCTTTGTTTCTCTGTGCTCTCTGTGGCTAAAAGGTTTTAGGTTTTACACAACATGATCAACAAAAACGCAAAAACAATCCTCGAAGTCCGCGACCTGACGGCGACCGTCGCCGGGGTGGACATCCTCAAGGGCATCAATCTCACGGTGCGCGCCGGAGAAGTGCACGCGATCATGGGACCCAACGGCTCCGGCAAAAGCACTTTCGCCAAGGTGCTGGCGGGGCATCCGGCCTATGCAGTGAAGGGCGGCGAAGTGCTGTTCGAGGGCAAGGACCTGTTCGCGCTGGAGTCCGACGAGCGCGCCCGCGCCGGCATTTTCCTCGGTTTCCAGTATCCGGTCGAAATCCCGGGTGTCACCAACAGCGCATTCCTGCGCCTGGCCTACAACACGGTGCAGGGCGGCCGCGGCAGGGATGAACTCGATCCGCTGGAGTTCGACGACCTGGTGCGCGAGAAAATGAAGCTGCTGGAAATGAATCCCGAGTTCCTCAGCCGCAGTGTCAACGACGGCTTCTCCGGCGGCGAGAAAAAGCGCAACGAGATCCTGCAGATGGCGCTGCTCGAGCCGAAACTGTCTTTGCTCGACGAAACCGACTCCGGCCTCGACATCGATGCGCTGCGCGTGGTTGCCGGCGGTGTCAACAAGCTGCTGAACGCCGACAACGCCTGCGTGCTGGTGACGCATTACCAGCGCCTGCTCAACTACATCACGCCGGATTACGTGCACGTGATGTCTGCCGGCCGCATCATCCGTTCCGGCGACAAGTCGCTTGCGCTGGAGCTGGAGGAGCGCGGTTACGACTGGCTGCTCGACGGCAAAAAGGCGGCAGCGTGACGACCACGGCAGTTCATCCTTATGTGGCCTCGCTGCTGGCCGGCAGCGGCGCGGTGCCGAAAAGTCCCGCCGCCTGGCTCGACGCGCGGCGCGCCGCGGCACTGGAGCGCGCGAATGCGCTGGCGGTGCCGACCACCCGCGACGAGGAATGGCGTTTTACCGACCTGACGCCGCTGACCCGGCTGCAGTTCCAGCCGGTTGCCGCGGCGGCAAATGTGTCCGCGGCCGACATTGCCGCTTATGCGGTGGCCGAGGCTGCGGTGCGGCTGGTGTTCGTGGACGGCATCCACGTGCCGGCGCTGTCGCAGGCGGGTTCCCTGCCGACGGGCGTCACCGTGGAGTTGCTGGCCGATGCGCTGAAAAAACACGGCGCGCTGATCGAGCCGCATCTCGCGCAGCTGGTAAAAAACGACAATGACCTGTTTGCGGCGCTGAACACCGCCTTCCTGCAGCACGGCGTGTTCATCCATGCAGCGAAAAACGCCGTACTGAAAGCGCCGATCCACCTGCTGTTCGTGGCCACCCGCAAGGGCGCTGCAAGTTACCCGCGTTGCCTGGTGCTTGCCGACGCCGGGAGCGAGCTCGCCGTCATCGAGGATTACGTGGCGCTGGGCGAAGAGGCCTGCCTGACCAATGCCGTGACCGAAATTGCAGTGGCGCCGGATGCTTCGGTGCGCCACATCAAGCTGCAGCGCGAAAACAGCCAGGCCTTCCACATCGGCAGCTGTGCAGTGACGCTGGCGAAGGACGCGCGTTACCTGTCGCATGCCGTGACTTTCGGCGCAAGGCTGTCGCGCAACAACCTGAGCGTGACCCAGGCGGGCGAGGGCGCGCATGCGCAGATCGACGGCATTGCGCTGATCGGCGGCCGCCAGCTGGCCGACACGCACACGCTGATGGATCACACCAGGCCCAACGGTACCTGCGAGCAGTCGCACAAGACCATCGTCGGCGGCGCCGCGCACGCGGTGTTCAACGGCAAGGTGTTCGTGCGCGAGGGCGCGCAGTTGACCAATTCCTCCCAGCAGAGCCGCAACCTGCTGCTGTCGGACAAGGCGCGGGTTGACACCAAGCCCCAGCTGGAAATTTTCGCCGACGACGTCAAGTGCGCCCACGGCGCGACCGTCGGCCAGCTCGACGCCGATCACCTGTTCTACCTGAAGAGCCGCGGCCTGCCGGAAGCGCAGGCGCGCAACCTGCTGACCTACGCCTTCGGCGCCGAAATCATCGACCGCATTCCGGTGCCGTCGCTGGTGGCGCAACTCGAGAAATATGTGATGGCGCGCACGGAGGCCGGTGCATGACCGCGCGTGACCCGCTGCTGGCGCCGCTCGATGTTGCCGCGCTGCGCCGCGACTTCCCGGTCCTCGGACTCAAGGTCAACGGCAAGCCGCTGGTGTTCCTCGACAACGCGGCCTCGAGCCAGATGCCGCAGCCGGTGATCGACCGCTGGAACCTCTACCGCAAGGCGCAGCACGCCAACATCCACCGCGCGGTGCATTACCTGTCGGAAACCGCCACTGCCGAATACGAAAAGGCGAGGCACAAGGTGCAGGCCTTCATCAATGCCGCCGAGCCGCGCGAATGCCTGTTCACCAGCGGCACCACCGACGGCATCAACCTGGTGGCCCAGGGTTACGGACGGAAGTTCTTCGGCGCCGGCGACGAAATCATCCTGACCACGCTGGAGCACCACTCCAACATCGTGCCCTGGCAGATGGTCGCCGAAGAGAAGGGCGCGAAAATCCGCGTGGTGCCGGTCAATGACCGCGGTGAACTGCTGGTCGACGAATACCGGAAACTGTTCAACGCGAACACCAAGTTTGTCGCGCTGACCCATGTCTCGAATGCGCTGGGCACGATCACGCCGGTGCGGGAGATGATCACCATCGCCCATGAGCACGGCGTGCCGGTGCTGGTGGATGGTGCCCAGGCGGCGCCGCACCTGAAAGTCGACGTGCAGGCGCTGGACTGCGATTTCTACGCCTTTTCCGGACACAAGCTCTGCGGTCCCACCGGCATCGGCGTGCTTTACGGCAAGGCGGCGCTGCTCGAGAAAATGCAGCCCTACAAGGGCGGCGGCGACATGATCCTGTCCGTCACTTTCGAGAAAACCACCTACGCACCGATTCCGGCGAAGTTCGAGGCCGGCACGCCGCCGATCGGCGAGGCGATCACGCTCGGCGCGGCGATCGACTACCTGAGCGGCATCGGCATCGAGCGCATTGCCGCCCACGAGACCGACCTGCTCGATTACGCCACCGACCGTTTCAACCGCATGCCCGGCGTGCGCCTGATCGGCACTGCCGAGAAAAAGGCCGCCGTGCTGTCCTTCGCGGTCGAAGGGGTGCATCCGCACGATGTCGGTTCACTGCTCAACGACGACGGCGTGGCGATCCGCACCGGCCACCACTGCGCGCAACCGGTGATGCAGCGTTTCAAGGTGCCGGCGACCTGCCGCGCGTCATTTGCCTTCTACAACACCACTGCCGAAGTCGATGCCCTGGTCGAGTCTCTGGGCCGTGTGCAGAAACTGTTTGCATGAAAAAAACCTTAAAACCTCTAGCCACAGAGGGCACAGAGGACACAGAGAACGGCAAACCCGGGTTTTCTCTGTGCTCTCTGTGTCCTCTGTGGCTTGTTTTTGATTTTTGATCTGATCATGGACAGCCGCACCCTTTACCAGGAAATGATCCTCGAGCACAACAAGAAGCCCCGCAACTGGGGGTTGCTTGCCGATGCCACGCACAAGGCGGAAGGGCTCAACCCGCTGTGCGGGGACCACATCCATGTGTCGCTGAAACTCGACGGCGAGCAGGTCGAAGCCGTCGGTTTCGAAGGCGAGGCCTGCGCGATCTGCAAGGCCTCGGCCTCGATGATGACCGCCGCGGTCAAGGGCAAGACCCGCGCCGATGCCGAAGCCATGGTGCAGGAATTCCGCGACATGACCACCGGCAAGCTCGATCCGGCCGGGCCGCATCACCTCGGACGCCTGACGGTATTCTCCGGGGTGCGCGACCTGCCGACGCGGGTGAAGTGCGCGATCCTGCCCTGGCACACACTGCACGCCGCCTTCGCCGGCAGCGAAACCGCATCCACTGAATAGGACTGGATCTTGAGTTTATTCTGGCGGGATGGATCCCCCCTCACCCCTGACCCCTCTCCCAATGGGAGAGGGGAAATATTTGCGCGCATCCGGTCTGATGACCGCATGCGCATTTAAGCGCTCATTCCATGCCGAAAATCGCCGAAATCGAACCGACACCCAATCCCAACGCGATGAAGTTCATCCTGCGGGAGCCGCTGACCTGGGGCATCACCCGCTCGTACGACAAACCCGAACAGGCGGTGGGGGATCCGCTGGCGATGGCGCTGTTCGACATTGAACACGTGACCAACGTGTTCTACGTCGACCACTGGGTCACCGTGACCCAGGATGGCGGCGCCGACTGGCAGGAACTGATGCGCAAGCTGGCAGTGCCGATCCGCGACGCCCCCACGGCGGATGCGCAGTCGGCGCAGCTGGCCGAGCAGGCGGGCGAGGCGCTGGATCCGGAAAAACTGAGCCCGGAAGACCGTGACCGACTCGACAAAATCAACGCCGCACTCGACGAGCAGGTGCGGCCGTACCTGCAGAACGACGGCGGCGACCTCTATGTCGTCGGCCTCGAGGGCAACAAGCTGTCGGTGCATTACCAGGGTGCCTGCGGCAGCTGCCCGAGTTCGCTGTCGGGCACGCTGGCCGGCATCGAAAGCCTGGTGCGCCAGATCGAGCCCGACCTCGAAGTCGTCGCGGTGTAATCATGGCGGACTGGATCACCGTCGCCGCGGTGGGCGAGATCGCGCCCGGCAGCTGCAAGGTTGCCGATGTCGACGGCGTGGCCGTCGCGGTGTTCAACCTCGGCGGCGAATATTTCGCGATCGAGGATGTCTGCACCCACGACGGCGGCGAACTGGCCAGCGGCGAACTCGACGGCGACCAGGTCATCTGCCCCCGCCACGGCGCGCGGTTCTGCGTGCGCACCGGCGATGCGCTGTCGGCACCGGCCTACGAGCCGACCGCCAGGTTCCCGTTGCGCATCGAGGACGGACAGATACAGGTGCGTGATGAGCGCTGGGACTGAAAGCCGGTGATTGGTGACTGGTAATTGGTGACTGGCCGGGCAGGCCGCTGAATCACCAATTACCAGTCACCAATTGCCAATCACCGCCCCATGGATACCCTGACCCACGCCCTCTCGGGCGCGTTGCTGGCGCGCGCCACTGCCGGCCTCGAAAAACCCGCATTGCCGCTGGCCCGCCGTGTCGGCATCGGATTTGCCGTCGGCGCATTTCCCGACATCGATGTCGTCGCTTCGTGGATTTCGCCGCTGGCCTACCTCTACCATCACCGCGGAATCACCCACTCGCTGGTGATGCTGCCGCTGTGGACGATCCTGCTGTCACTGCTTCTCGCGTTGCTCTGGCGCAAGGGGCCGGGCTGGAAGACCTATGCACCGGTGGTCGCGCTGTCGCTGGCTGCGCACATCACCGGCGACTGGATCACCAGCTTCGGCACGATGATTTTTGCGCCGTTCTCGGATTACCGCCACGGCCTCGGCACCACCTTCATCATCGACCTCTGGTTCAGCGGCATCATTGTCGCCGGCCTGCTGGCCTCGCTGGTCTGGCGGCGTTCGCGCATTCCGGCCGTTGCCGGCCTGCTGCTGCTGGCCTCCTATGTCGGCCTGCAATACACCGCCCTGCAGCAGGCGATCGACTTTGGCGAACGCCATGCGCAGGCTGCCGGCATCCGCGCGGTCGCGGTGAATGCGCTGCCGCGCCCGGTGTCGCCCTTCAACTGGATGGTGGTGATCGAGGATGCGGAGGGTTATCACTACAGCCACATCAATGTCCGCCGCGACCTGCCAAAGTCCGCCGGTCCGGAGGCGGGCCTCATCGCGCGGCTCGACGCCGTGTATCAACCGCTCGACAGGGCGGTGTGGGAATACAGCCCGCGTTTCGGCAACGGCGGTGAACGCGCCGCGGTGCGCGCGGTATTCGAGCACCAGGACTTCGCGTTTTTCCGCTGGTTCTCCGCCTATCCGGTGTTGCACCGGATTGACGACGCGGACGGCAAGCTCTGTGTCTGGTTCCGCGACCTGCGTTTCCTGACACCGGGCCGCGACGGTTTTCCCTTCATCTACGGCCTCTGCAACGACGTTGCCGGGCTGATGCGGCCCTATGGCCTGGGTGATCGGGGCAGTTATCCCGTCTACTGATCGGGCCGGATTGCGGTGCCGGGACGGGACCCGGTTGACGCAGATCAAGCCCTCCGGCTGCAAAGGCGGCACAATCGCGTCATGAATGTCCGGGTTCTGACATCCCTGTGTCTGGCGGCGTTGATCACGCTTGCGGCTGCGCCGGTTGCGGCCGCCGAGCCGCAGCAGCTGCAACGCGAAATCATTCCCGGTTCCGAGTTGATGACCTCACAGGAGCGCGAACAGTACCGCCTGCGGCTGCGCGGGGCCGGGACTCCGCAGGAGCGCGAGCGCCTGCGCGCGGAACATGTGCGGGTGATGGAGGAACGTGCGCAGATGCGCGGCCTGCAGCTGATCGATTATTCGCGCTTGAAGGGAACGCCGTGAAAGGGCTTCCTGCGCTGCTGCTCATTTGCGTGGTGACGGCAGGCCATGCCGCCGGCGATCCGGTGCGCGGCGAAAAACTGCACCAGGACTGTCTCGGCTGCCACGGCACCGAACTTTATGCGCCGTCGCGGGCGAAGGTGAAGACCCTGGCCGCGCTGAAAAAGGAAACCGAACGCTGGAATGACCGGATGAATCCGAAGTTCAGCAGGCAGGAGATCGAGGACATCGTCGCCTGGCTCAATCGCGACTTCTATCGTTTCCCGCCGTAATTTTTATAAGTATTTGATTTTATTGATATTTTAGTCGTTTTCGGCGGACAGCAGCCAGAGCAGGGCATCGAGCCCGCTGTGGTTGATGGCATAGGTGGTCTGCTCGCGCACCACCGGCTTCGCGCGGTAGGCGAAACTCACGCCGCATTCCGCCATGAATCTCAGGTCGTTGGCGCCGTCACCGATTCCCGCGATCTGTTCCCGTTTTATTCCGAGTTCTTCCGCCACTTTCAGCAGTGCCCTGCGTTTGGCCTCGGCATTGACGATGCCGCCGATGACATTGCCGGTCAGCTTGCCGCCGCTGATTTCCAGCACATTGGAATGGGTGTAATCGATCTGCACGCGTGACTTCAGGCGGTCGGTCATGAAGGTGAAGCCGCCGGACACCAGCAGCGTGCGGATGCCGGCGCGGCGCACCGTCTCCAGCATGTATTCCGCGCCCGGAGAGAATTTGAGCCTCTCGTCGTAGACCCTCTGCAGCGCCGATTCATCCAGCCCTTTCAGCAGCGCCAGCCGTTCGCGCAGGCTCTGGTCGTACTCGATTTCACCGCGCATCGCGCGTTCGGTGATTTTCGCGACCTCGGCCTTGATGCCGACCATGTCGGCGAGTTCGTCGATGGTTTCCATCGTGATCAGCGTCGAATCCATGTCCATCACCAGCAGGCGGAAGTCGCCGAGCCTGCGGCCCTCGGGCACGAAGCCGAAGTCGAGTTTCGCCGCCGCGCAATGTTCGGCGATGCCGGCGGCGGGCTGCGCGCCGCGCAGGCGGAAGGCGGTGTCGGCGAGGCGGTCGATGGCGGAGGCGCCCGACAGTTTCGCCAGCGACTTGAGGTCGCGCGTTTCGATGTCCGCGCCCTGGATCACGAGATGCATGGTCTGTTCCGGAAATGGGAGCGGCGATTATAACGAAGGCATCGCCGCCGGCCGCGGGATCAGGGCGCGGTGATCCAGGCCGCGATGCGCGTGACAACTTCGCGCTCGATGCCGTTGAAGCCGTGGTATGCGCGCGCCTGGCAGGGATCACCTTCACTGATGCCGCCCTCGAACACCATCAGTTCCCGGCGCTGCGGCGTCGTCAGGCGTTCCATCAGCAACGGCAGGTCGCTGAACAGGCAGACGCGGCAGGCATCTCCGCGGTGGTGCGCGACCAGCACCGGGATGCGGATGCGGTCCAGCGCCATCTCCGGCACCGCGCGGCTGCGCGGGTCCTTGAGCACGGTAGCGGTGAGCACGATGCCGTCGGGTCCGCCGAAAGCCAGCGGCAGCTGGGTTGCGACCCAGGCCGCCGACTGCGTGCCGCGGCTGGTGCCGACCAGCCACACCGGGATCTTCGCCTGCTGCCGCAGCCAGGCGATTACGGCGTTGACGTCGGCGACATGCTCCACGGTCTGGCGGCTGCCGGAGAGATACGGGTGGGACTGTTTGTCCGAAGGCGCGTCGATGAGCACCGTGGTCAGGCCCTGTTCGACAAACAGCCGGCGCGAGCGGATCAGGAAATTGCCGGCCAGTTTCGGGATGCTGCCGTCGGCCTGCAGGGTCAGCCCGCCATCGCCGCCGGCGAACAGGATCACCGCGGCCTTCGGTTTTTCAGGGGTGATGACGAGGATGCGCTGGGTGACGCCGGGACGAGAGGGCAGATCTATGGTTTGTGATGTCTGCGTGTACCCCGGCCGCGCCCATGACAGCATCGCGGCCAGCACGATGCCGTACAGCAGACTGCGGTTTGATGACCGGCTTGGCATGACGGTGATGATACGCCCGGGATGATTTTCTGATTCGCCATGCTACATTGACATGCGCCCGGCATGACCGGGTTTTCGTTTCGATACGGGAGATGCATTGCATGGACCTCGGAATCAGGGGCAAAACCGCGCTGGTCTGCGCGGCAAGCAAGGGACTCGGACGCGCCTGCGCGATGTCGCTGGCGCGTGAAGGCGTCGATGTCACGATCATGGCGCGGGGACGAGAGGCACTGGAAAAAACCGCGGAAGACATCCGCAAGGCCTCCGGCGTGAAGGTCACCGCGCTGGTCGCCGACATCACCACGCCCGAGGGCCGGGCCGCGGTGCTGGCTGCCTGCCCGCAACCCGACATCCTGGTCAACAACGCCGGCGGCCCGCCGCCCGGGGATTTCCGCAACTGGAGCCGCGAGGACTGGATCAAGGCGGTCGATGCCAACATGCTGACGCCGATCGAACTGATCAAGGCGACGGTTGACGGCATGATCGCGCGCAAGTTCGGCCGCATCGTCAACATCACCTCCAACTCGGTGAAGGCGCCGATCGAGGAGCTCGGACTGTCGAACGCCGCGCGCTCCGGGCTCACCGGCTTCGTCGCCGGCCTCGCGCGAAAAACCGTGCGCCACAATGTCACCATCAACAACATCCTGCCCGGCCAGTTCATGACCGACCGCCTGAAGACCCGGCTGACGGTCAATGCGAAGGAGGCGGGGGTGACGCTGGAGCAGTACCTCGACAAACGCAGCCAGGTGATTCCCGCCGGCCGTTTCGGCGATCCGAATGAATTCGGCGAACTCTGCGCCTATGTCTGCAGCGTGCAGGCGGCCTTCATCACCGGGCAGAATTTCCTGATTGACGGCGGTACCTACCCCGGCACCTATTGAGGATCGTGCTCAGGCCGGACGCGGCGCGAACATGATGATCGCCATGCCGGCGATGGCGACCGTGCCGCCCAGCAGATCCCAGGTCGTCGGCCGGATGCCGTCGATGGCCCACAGCCAGACGAGGGCGGTCGCGACATAGACGCCGCCGTACGCGGCATAAACCCGGCCCGCAGCCGCCGGATGCAGCGTCAGCAGCCAGACGAACAGCGCGAGTGAAACCGCGGCCGGCAGCAGCACCCAGACCGGCGCGCCCTTGTGCAGCCACAGGTAAGGCAGGTAACAGCCGACGAT
>JALHND010000075.1 GCA_022843705.1 Burkholderiales bacterium | reverse complement strand
GTGTGGTCGAAGAGCACGCCGCCGAGCCATCCGCCGAGCGCCATGCCGGTGCTGGCGCCGATCATCTCGAAGGAGAAGATCGAGCTGAGCGGGGCCTTCGGGCCGAACATCTGCCGGTTGATGATCGGGAAACCGACCATCTCGCCGCCGTAGCAGATGCCAAAAATGACGGCAAAAGCGTAGAAATGCCAGGCCTCGGTGGCGAAGAGCAGCGCCAGGATCGACAGGCTCTGGCCGAAGATCGCCAGCGAGAGGATGGTGCGTCCGCCGAAACGCTCGGTCAGCAGCGAGAAGGTGAAGCGGCTGAAGATCGATACGCCGGCAATCGTGCTCAGCACGCCCGCCGCCTGCAGTCCCGGAATGCCATGGTGGGTGGCCATCGACACGCCGTGCGCGAGGATCACCGCATGACCGGCACAGCCGAGGTGGTGGCAGCCGGTGAGCAGCCATACGGGCCTGCGCGACAGTACCCAGCGCAGGCTGACGGCTGCGGCCTCTGATGCGCCGGACGCCTGTTTTTCTCTTGCCGCTTCCTCGGCGCCGTAGGGCTTCAGTCCCATCTCGGCCGGGCTGGTGCGGATCAGCGAGGAAAAGACCAGAAGGATCCCGCCGAAGGCGAAACCGATCACCAGGAAAGCCGATTCCCAGCCGCGGGTCTCGATCAGCCAGCGGAACAGCGGCGCGAAGATCACCGGCCCGGCGCCAAGGGCAGCCCAGTAGATGCCCAGCGCAAGCCCCATTTTTTTGTCGAACCAGCGGGTCACCAGGACCGGCATCAGCACCATGAACGCGGCATTGCCGAGGGCACCGACGAACACGCCGTAGAGTACGTAGAGATGCCACAACTCCTCGATCATCCCGAGCAGGACCGTGCCCGTGGAAATCATCAGTGATGCGCCTATCATCAGCGTGCGCGCACCGACGCGGTCGCCGAGCCAGCCGAAGACCAGCATCGCCGGCATGCTGCAGATGAAGGCAAGGGAATACGCGAGGCCGATATCGCCGCGTTTCCAGTCGAATTTCTCGACCAGCGGATCAACCAGCACCGCGAACGAGGCCGAATCGGCGCGGCTGACGATACTGACGATGCATGCCGCCGCCAGAACAATCCAGGCGTAATGAATAGCGGAGCCGCGGGAGTGTGTCATGGGGCAGTATTGTTTCGGAATAGGTTGTGTGCGGGATCAATTGATCCGCAATATGGTATTCAGTGGGCGGGGAGGCGTGCCATTTTCGCATACTCGCAGCTTGTAGGGATTCGTTTCTCATTCGTCTTCTCCACTGGGCCAGCGGTATTTACCGAAGTATTTCGGTGCGCACATTGCGGACTCAATGTGGCGCGCCAGTGGATCCCGCGCACACCAAGCAGTCGCACTATTTCGCCGCGCCGTAGCTGTCGGCTATGCTAAGCACAATTGCTATGGTTACCGCGGTGTCTCAAAGTATCACTTCCCGATGTATTCGAAGGAAATCGAACATTGCCTTAACCACCGGAAAGAGAACGTCTTCAAGCGGTTCCTGAAAATCTATTTTGGTTGTGTTTCGCCCTAATTACCTAAATCAATTTCAAGGATTTCCGGGATTACTTTCATGAGCAATAGCGATTTGCACTATCTTTCAGTCGCCGAAGCTGCGGCGCTGATCCAGTCCGGCAAGCTCTCGCCGGTGGAGCTGACGGAAGGGTTGTTGACGCGCATCGGTCAGCTGGACCACCGCGTGCAAGCTTTCATCACCCACACTGCGGAGCAGGCGCTTGTGGCCGCGCGGGAGGCTGAACAGGAAATAAGGCGCGGTCGTTATCGGGGGGCGCTCCACGGCATACCCTTCGGCCTCAAGGATATTTACGATACCGCCGGCATCCTGACATCCGGCGGTTCCGCAGTCTGCGCGGAGAACGTGCCGACTCAGGACTCGACGGTTGTCCGCAAGCTGCTGGAGGCCGGCGGCATACTTCTGGGCAAACTGCAGACGCATGAGTTTGCGCACGGCGGTCCTTCCTTTGATCTCCCCTGGCCGCCTTCACGCAATCCCTGGGATCTGTCGCGATTCACCGGTGGTTCGTCTAGCGGCTCCGCTGCGGCGCTGGCAGCAGGCTTCATGCCCGCCGCGATGGGCTCGGACACCGGCGGCTCGATCCGCGGCCCGGCGTCGTTTTGCGGGATTACCGGTTTCATGCCCACTTTCGGACTGGTGAGCCGTGCGGGAGTGATGCCCAACTCGTTCACCTTTGATCACTGCGGTCCGATGGCGCGCAGTGCGGAGGACTGCGCGATTTTGCTGCAGGAGCTTGCCGGATACGACGCGGCAGATCCGGGCAGCATCCGTCATGAGGTCGCGGATTTCCGCGGTCATCTGAGTCAACCGGTAAAGGGGCTGCGCATCGGTGTGCTGCGGCATTACTGGGAGGAGGACATACCGGTTACTCCCGAGCATGCCCGTTCACTGGAGGATGCGGTCAAGGTGTTCGAGGGCCTGGGTGCGACCGTCAGCACCTGTCGCATCCGGCCCGTTCAGGATGGCTTTGACATCAAGGTGATCATCGCGGAGAGCGAGATCTTTTCGATCCACCAGGAAAGCCTGATCCGCAGTCCCGGGAAGTACGGCCGCGATTTTCTGGGCCGGGCGCTGCCGGCCTGCGTGTTCCAGTCGGCTGATTATGTGCAGGCGCTGCGTGAGCACCGGCGCTATCTGGACGAACTGCTTCCGGTCTTTGAGCAGTTCGATGTGCTGCTGGCTAGCGGCTTCGGTCCGGCGCCCCGCTTCGAGGATTACCGCACGGAAAATTTCTGGCTGAAGAGCAATGTGTGCACACCTTCGAACACCGGCCGCAATCCGGCGCTGGCGCTGCCCTGTGGTTACAGCAGTGGCGGACTGCCACTCGGCATGCAGCTTGTCGGCCGGCCGGGTGATGACGCGCGCGTGCTGCAGGCCGGTCATGCGTTCCAGCAGGCGACTGACTGGCACCTGCGCCGGCCTCAACTCGCTGGTGGTGAGGCGCTGCCGGTTCCGGACCTGAAAGCCAACGAGCCGAAGCCGTCGAGTCTGACTGCTGCCCAACAATCACACGTCGAGCAGATGGCGCGGCAGGCAGGCTTGAGGCTTGATGACCGGCAGATGATGATCCTCATGGAAACTGCGCCGCATGCCTTGGCGATGGCCGGGCGCATGCGCAAGCCGCGTGGACGCATGGAGCATCCATCCCTGGTGTTTCGCTTTGATTGAGCTTCGCCCGGTCCGGGGCCGGAGGTGCTGTGAACGGAAGTTTGTTCAGCGGCCCGAGAGTACGGACTCGGCCCAGGCCGCGTCGCGATAAAGGCCCAGGTCGTTGCCGCAGGAGGAGATGAGCTGCACTCCAACGGGAAGGCCGGCCTGTCCGAGGCCGCAGGGCAGTGTCATGCAAGGCATTTGCAGCAAGGTCCACATCAGCCCGAAAGTGGGCTCACCGGTGCCCGAAATATCCGGTGCTTCACTGGGCGCGCTCGGCGCCATCAGCAGCTCGTATCCGGGCATGACACCGGACATCCAGTGCTGGCAGCGTTTCATCGTGACCACCGCGGCTTCGTAGGACTCCCGTGTGACCTGTCCGCCGGCGGCAATGCGCCGGGTCAGGCTGTCGGAAATCTTTGCCGGATGACGGGTGCGCTCGTAGGTGAGTGCCCGAAAAAATTCATAGGAACTCAGGCGGATCTGCACCTCGTTCAATTCCGCGAACTCTGACGGCAGTTCGATCTCGCCCACCGTCGCGCCCGCCGCGCGGAATCGCTCGGCACATTGCATCAGCGACTGTTGAACCGAAGGGGAGGCTTCGCTCCACCAGGGTGTGCGGCAGAGGCCGATGCGCGGCGCTTTCCCTGCACGGAAAGTGGCCGCTTCGACGGGCAATCCCGACAGCAGCGCGGCCAGCATGCCGGCGTCGGTCACGGTTCTCGACAGAACGCCGATGGTGTCCAGTGACTCCGCGAGAAACTTCAGGCCTGCGCGGTTGATCAGTCCGAAGCCGGGCTTGTAGCCGACGACACCGCAATAGGCTGCGGGCCGGATGACCGAGGACGAGGTCTGTGTGCCCAGCGCGAGGGGCACCATGAAGTCCGCGACGGCTGCGCCGGATCCGCTCGACGAGCCTCCCGGAGTCTGGGTCAGGCGATGCGGGTTGCGCGTCTTATTGGGATGGCGCGTGGCAAATTCGGTCGATACCGTCTTGCCCAGGATGACTCCCCCCAGTTCACGGATCTGCGCGACGCAGGCGGCGTCGGCCACCGGCCGGTGGCCCTGGTAGATCGGAGATCCGTAACCGGTCGGCATGTCGCAGGTGTCGATGACATCCTTGATGCCGACCGGAATGCCGTGGAGCCAGGAGCGCGGGCGTTCGCGATCAAGCGCCCGTGCCTGAGCCAACGCCGCATCGGGGTCTATCCAGGCCCAGGCCTGAACGGCATCCTCCCGTAGCGCGATGCGATCCAGGCAGGCTGACACCAGGTCCTCCGATGTCAATTCGCCTGCATGGATTGCAGCACTTGCCTGCGTCGCGGACAGACTCAGGATTCCGCCTTGGGGTACCGTCAAATCGGATGTGACCGACATTTGAATTTCCCGCTTCGGCTTACTCGCCGGTGATGTTGGCCGCCTTGATCACCTTGGCCCATTTTTCCTGCTCGGAGGCCATCAGCTTGGCAAATGCCGGTGTCGACATCCTGTTGACGTCAACGCCCTGGTCGTTCAGGCGCTTGACGACATCTGCCGATTCCAGGGATGTGTTGACAGCGCCGTGCATGGCGGAAACGACGGCCTGAGGCAGGCCCTTGGGGCCGAACAGTCCGAACCAGATCTGCGACTCGTAACCCGGAACCGATTCGCTGATTGTCGGCAGGCCGGGCAATGCCGGATTGGGCTTCGGCCCCCCGACGGCTATGGCCTTGAGCCGGTTGGCACGGACATGGCCGATGACCGTGGGAATCGATCCGATCTGCAGCTGGGTGTTGCCGGCCGCGGTGTCAGCGATGGCCGGGCCGCCACCCTTGAAGGGGATATGGGTCATGTTAACGCCGGCCATCAGTTTGAACAGTTCGGTGTTCATGTGCGGAAATCCGCCCACACCGGAGGATGAGTACAGCAGTTCACCGGGCCGCTTTTTCGCCAGTGCGATCAAATCCTTCACGGTATTTACCGGCAGATGCGGATTGACGACGAGCGCGCTGTCGGAGAGTCCAATCATGGCCACCGAGTCAAATGACTTCACGAGATCGACGTTCGAACCCTTGTTGATCAGGTAGCCGTAGCCCGTGGAATTGAGCAGGAAAGTGTACCCGTCTGGCGGTTGCTGCGAGGTGAACTGCATGCCGACGATGGCGCCCGCCCCGGCGCGATTCTCGACTACGAACTGCTGACCCAGGCGCTTGGTGAAATCGGCTGCGAGTATGCGCGTGACGATGTCGGTGCTGCCGCCGGGAGACCAGGGCACAACAATGCGCACGGGACGCTCGGGCCATGCCGCGCCTGCTTCGATCGGGGTAAACAATGCGGTCATCACAACAAGCGCTGTCACGCCTGCACTGCGTTTTACAACTGCTTTCATAGGGCCTCCAGTTTCAAGATTGTGTTCTGGCCGCCGGGTAATTTCGGACAGCCACTCGAACCTGCCTCCTCCCAGCAAGAATCAGACCTGCCGGCCTTGTTGCATTGTTTTTATTTGTCGACGGGCTTTGGCAACACCGGATGCTGCCTGGTCCATGCAGTCGCTGCCTCATAAGCCGCACCAACCCGGTACACCGTGGCTTCATTATAGGGCGCGCCGACGATCTGGATGCCGAGCGGCAAACCTTCCCTGCTGAAGCCGGCCGGCACCGCGATGGCGGGACTGCCCGTCACATTGAAAGGCGCGCGCGCCTGACGGCTGTAGATGAATTCGCAGGCCTCATGATCGTCGATGCGGCAGGCAGGGTCGTGGGCGCTTGCGGTGACGATGACGTCGAAGTCATTGAACAGCGCATGGAATTCCGCAGTGTATCTTGCCCGCAACCGGAGTGCGTTGATGTAGTCGCTGGCACTGTACATCGCGCCGTAGAGGAAACGCTGGCGCGTGATCTCACCATAGTCCTGCGGCCGTTCGCGCAGCCAGTGTTGATGGATGGCGTAAGACTCGGATCCCATGATGACGCGGTTGCAGGCCTGGAATTTGCTCAGTGGTATGGTCTTGACCTCGCTGACCTGTGCGCCCAGGTCCTGCATTTTCATCACTGCGGCATCCACTGCCGCGCCCATCTGGGCATCGGCCTTGATGTCGTCATGGTAAAAATGTCTGAGCCATCCGATGCGCACGCCCTTGATGCCCTTGTTGATCAAACCCGTGTAGTCGACGCCGGGCCGGGCCACGCTGCCCGGATCAAGGCCGTCATGGCCGGCCAGCACGTTGAGTACGGTGGCATTGTCCTGCACCGTGCGCGTCAGCGGCCCGACGTGGTCAAGCGAATAAGCGAGGGGAAACACGCCGCGTCGGCTGACCAGTCCGTAGGTGGGCTTGATGCCGGTGACACCGCACATGGTTGAAGGATTGCGTATCGATCCGCCGGTATCGGAACCGATGGCGAGGGGCAGGAATCCGGCGGCAGTGGCAACGCCCGAACCGCTGGAGGATCCGCCGCAGAAATGATCGCGGTTCCACGGATTGCGGGCCGGTGGCCAGGGCAGGTCGAAGCAGGGGCCGCCGAGCGCAAACTCGTGCGTGGACAGCTTGCCCATGAAAACCGCGCCGGCAGCACGCAATCTCCGGGTGACAAAAGCATCGTCCCTGGCAATGTTGTCTTTCAGGATGGCGGAATGGGCAGTTGTCGGCAATCCGGCGTAATCAATGATGTCCTTCAGGCCGTAAGGGACGCCATGCAGGGGGCCGCGCCATTGACCCGCGATGATCTCGGCTTCGGCCCGCCGGGCATCAGCGAGCGCGATGTCCGGAGTGAAACGCAGGAAGGCGTTCAACTGGCTGTCGTATTGCTCGATCCGGGCGATCAGGGCCTGGGTCCATTCCACCGGAGACAGTTTCCGGTCACGGATCAGCGCCGAGGCTTCCGCGATCGAGAGATAGGCGAGGTCGCTCATGGCGCTTATCTCGCTGCCGGTAGCACAAAGACATGTGCCGGTTCATCCTCGGGAGACAGGCTGGCGACATCCAGCGCGCCGCGGCGCGCGTCCGCCAGCTTTGCCGCATTCAGCAGCATCTCCAGATCGGAATCGGCGATGCGGGTCAGGCCGAGCTGACGGGCCAGCCTGTGCGCTTCCGACAGTTCCTCCGGCGACAGCTGTTTCATGAAGGATTTCCTCCTCTCTTCATGTAAGACAATGTGGTTGGTCACAGAGGCTGTGGCCATGCGCATGAAATAGATTTATGGGGCGAGTGATGATTCTAGAATGCTAGCGAATGTGCACCATTGGCATCCAATCAATAAATCATTATTGTTACCCAAGTCAAGCCGGCACAGGGCTCGAAGGGTGAGGTAACGGTATCGCACATAACGCAGATTGATCATCTGCAATCCGACCACTCTTGCGGCGTATCGGAAATGTATTGCGAGAGCGCAAGGAGATGATTTTCTGCGGTGTCGGCGCTGTCGTGGACGGCCGTTCATGTCGGCGCGTGACTGTCATGAATGGATGACGGCCCGATGTCGCCCATTGTCCTCCGCGGGCTGCCGAATCCGGTATTATTCCACAGCAGCTTTATATTACCCATATACGGCGCCAGACAGAGTAGAGAGCCCCTGCAAGCCTTTGCACCGAGCCTCTTCCTCCTGAGAGGGGGAGTGAGGTAACCAGTTTTACGTGTTGTCGGTAGAAGAGGGGGATTCGTGTTCCGTCGCGCGCTGTCAATCAATCCGGAGACCGCAATGAGTTTATCGAACACCTCGCGCCGCACCGTGCTGGCGCTCGCCCTGTCCATCTTCGCTTCCGGCGCTTTTGCGCAGGCCCAGCCCGCCGCCAAGGCCGAATTCGTGCCCGAGGTCGGCCAGTCCGGCAAGGACGTGGTGTGGGTGCCGACGGCCCAGGGCCTGGTCGACCGCATGCTTGACATGGTCAAGCTGACGCCGAAGGACATCCATTACGACCTCGGTTCCGGCGACGGCCGCACGGTGATCACCGCCGCCCGCCGCGGCGCCACGGCCTACGGCGTCGAGTACAACCCGGACATGGTGGAGCTGTCGCGCCGCAACGCGGCGAAGGAAAAACTCGCCGGCAAGGCAACCTTCATCCACGGCGACATTTTCGAGACCGATTTCTCGAAAGCGACGGTGATCACGCTGTTCCTGCTGCCGGAACTCAACGTCAAGCTGCGTCCGAAAATCCTCGACATGAAGCCGGGCACCCGCGTGGTGTCGAACTCGTTCACGATGGGCGACTGGAAATCGGACGAAACCCAGACCGCCAAGGGCGACTGCACCAGCTACTGCACGGCTTACATGTGGATCGTGCCGGCGAAAGTGGCGGGCGTCTGGAAATCCGGCAACGAGGAATTCAAGTTCGCGCAGGAATACCAGATGGTGCATGGTTCGGTCGGTGTGGCCGGCAAACTGGCGCCGGTGCTCAACGGCCGCATGCGCGGCGAGGAAATCAGCTTCACCGCGGGTTCCGGACGTTACACCGGCAAGGTCAGCGGCGACCGCATCGAGGGCACCGTGACCGCCGGCGGCAAGACTTCGCCCTGGGTGGCGACCCGCAGCGGCAAATAAGCCGCATCGCACCGGTTACGGCATGAGCAAGAACGACCGCGGTTACGCGGACCTGCATGACCACCTGGCGGCCCTGCGCGAGCGGGGCCTGCTGGTGGAGGTGGATCGGCCGATCGACAAGGATTCGGAAATGCATCCGCTGGTGCGCTGGCAGTATGTAGGCGGCATCGAGGAGCACGAGCGCAAGGCCTTCCTGTTCACCAACGTGGTTGATGCCCGCGGCCGGAAATACAAATTTCCGGTCGTTGTCGGCGCCTTTGCCGGCAATCGCGAGATCTACGGTGTCGGCATGGGCGTGCCGCTGGACGAGGTGCAGCAGCGCTGGGACCAGGCGATCGCCAATCCGCTGCCGCCGGTGGTGGTCGGGTCCGGCGCCTGCCAGGAGGTGGTGATCACCGGCGATGCACTGAAGGGCGAAGGCAATGGCCTTGATGCGTTGCCGATCCCGGTGTCGACGCCGGGATTCGACGGCGCGCCGACGCTGACCGCGACCAACGTCATCACGAAGGATCCGGAAACCGGCATCCAGAACCACGGCACCTACCGTGCCGGACTGAAGGCGCCGGACCGCATGGTCGTGCGCATGGCGACCCGCGTCGGCGGCGCCGGCGGTTACCGCCATTACCAGAAACACCAGAAACGCGGCGACAAGACGATGCCGGTGGCGATCGTGCTCGGCGCGCCGCCCTGCGTGGCCTTTGTCGCGCCGATGAAGCTGCCGATAGACCTCGACGAGGTCGGTGTCGCCGGCGGCGTCGCCGGTGCGCCGATCCGCGTTGTCAAGGCGAAGACCGTCGACCTTCTGGTGCCGGCGGATGCCGAAATCGTGATCGAGGGGCTGATCGACACCGAACACGTCGAGCCCGAAGGCCCATTCGGAGAATCACACGGCCATGTCGCGCTGGAGCAGTTCAACATGCCGATGCGGGTGACGGCGATCACCCACCGCAAGGGCGCCATCGTGGCTTCGTACCTGAGCCAGGTCACCCCCAGCGAATCAAGCGCGATCAAGCGCGTGTCGTACGAGCCGATGTTCCTCTCGCACCTGCGCAACACGCTGGGCATCAAGGGCGTGAAGCGGGTGACGTTGCATGAACGGATGACCGCGCTGCGGCGCATGGCGATCGTCACCGTCGAGCAGGGCACCCCCAAAAGCGAGATCTGGCGCGCGCTCTACGGCGTGACCTCGTTCAAGGCGGACTGCGGCAAGATCTGCATCGCCGTCAACGATGACATCGAGCCGGAAAATTCGGATGCGCTGTTCTGGGCGATGGCCTTCCGCATGAACCCGCTGGAGGATATCCAGATACTGAAGCACCGCAGCGGCGGGCACGGCCCCGAGCGCGAGCACGAGACCGACCAGGAGGATTCGACGCTGCTGATCGACGCAACCGCCAAGGAGGTGCTGCCGCCCTTCGCGCTGCCGAAGCGCGAGTACATGGAGCGCAGCCGGAAAATCTGGGAAGAACTCGGCATGCCCAAGCTGCGGCCGCAGTCGCCGTGGTTCGGTTCACCGGTCGGCGACTGGCTGCCGCAATGGGATGAAGGCGGCCGCCGCGCGGCGGCCGGAGGCTACCTTGAGAACGGGCGCATCAGCGAAAAGGCGACCCGCGGCGGCCTCAAGCCCGAAACCAGTTACCGTCCCGACCGCGACGGCAAGGGCTGAATCCGGACAGCGGCCTGCTCGCGCAAGCCGCTGTTTTTACTGCGATTGTTGTGCAAGCCCCTGGCGGGCATTGTACATGCTGGACTTTGCTTTCCAATTTGGCGAACATGGAGCAGCACGGCAGCGTACCGTGCGACGAGGTGGTGGCGGCCTTGAAACGACTGCCAGCACAACCGACCAGCAACCGAGCGAGGAGTTTTCATGTTCAAACACATCCTGATGCCCACTGACGGTTCGGAGCACTCCGAACGTGCCGTAGAGCGCGGCATCGAACTGGCCAAGCTGTGCGGCGCGCGGGTGACCGGCATCCACGTGATGCAGGATTACCGGATGATGATCGGCCCCGAAGGGCTGGCGCCCACGGAACTGGAGGAAGGCATGGAGGAGCGCGAGCGTGAACGCGCGGCCAGCTTCCTCGCCTTTGTCCAGAAAACAGCGGATACCGCGGGGGTGACCTGCGACACGGTGATTGCCAAGGGGCCGCAGCCCTATGACGCGATCGTCGATGCCGCCAACGAACGCGGCTGCGACCTGATCGTGATGACCTCGCGCCACCGCAAGGGCCTGGTGTCGCTGATCCTCGGCAGCGAGGCGAGCCGCGTGCTGCACCGCTCGTCGATCCCGGTGCTGACCTTCCGCGCGCTGATGAGCGCCGACCATCCGGACAAGGACCTCGGCAAGTCCTGAGCGGCATCGCCGGACGCAAAAAAACCGCAGGGCGCGCCCTGCGGTTTTTTTGTGGCTGCGGCCCGGCTTACTGGGCCTTGATGCCGGCGATCTTCACCAGCTTTTTCCACTTGTCGACTTCCTCGCGGATGGTGGCCGCGAATTCCTTCGGCGAGTTGCCTTCGGCCTCCATGCCGCTTTTCAGGAACAGCGCCTTGACGTCGTTGCGGGAGATGATCTTGACCGACTCCTCGTGCAGGCGGTTGATGATCGGCTGCGGTGTTTTCGCCGGCGCCAGCAGGCCGACCCAGGAGGCGTGCTGGTAACCCTTGACGCCGGCCTCCGCCATCGTCGGCAGGTCGGGCACCGCGGTTGAACGTTTGGCGCCGGTGACCGCCATCGCGCGCAGCTTGCCGGCGCGGATGTGCGGGATCGCGGTGGAGCTGGCAGCAAAGTTGACCTGCACTTCGCCGCCCAGCAGCGCGGTCATCGCCGGCGTGCCGCCCTTGTACGGCACCAGCAGCATTTTGGTCTGGCTCATGTGCTGGAACAGTTCGATGGCGAGGTGGGTGCTGGTGCCGATGCCGCTGTAGCCGCAGGTGATCTGGCCGGGTTTGGCCTTCAGCAGCGCGACCAGCTCGGGGATGTTTTTCGCGGCAACCGAGGGATGCACGACGACGATGTGCGGCAGGTCGGCGATCTGGGTGATCGGCGCGAAGTCGGTGACCGGATCAAAGGGCAGCTTGCTGTGCATCGCCGGCGTGATGGTCAGCGAGGCGGCTATCGCCAGCAGCGTATAGCCGTCGGGCGCGGCCTTGGCCACCATGTCGGTGCCGTTGAGGCTGCCGGCGCCGGGGCGGTTGTCGACAACGATGTTCTGTTTCAGCGACTCGGCCAGGCGGTCGGTCAGCGCGCGTGCGGCAATATCGGTAGAGCCGCTGGCGCTTTGCGGCACGATGACGCGGATCGGCCGCGACGGATAGCTGTCGGCCGCGGCCGCGGGCAGCACGCCGGCCAGGGCCGCGCAACCTGCAGCAACGACGATGGTTAAAGACTTGATCATGATGTTCTCCTCGCGGTTATAAGATGCAGTGATGAGCGCGGAGCGATGAGCGATGAGCATCCCTCCGGATTTTTGCTCATTGTTCATCATTCATCGTTCATCGCTGTTTTTTATTCTCCATCATACCCCGGTAAAACCCGGGCATCGATCACGCAGACGCCGCCGGCCTTGACGATGGCGATGCCGCGTTCGATCGCCGGCTGCATGTCGGCCATCGAGGTGACCGGGCCGATGCCCTCGGCGCCCTGTGCGCGGGCCATCGCCGCGATGTCGATGTCGGGATCGATGATCTTCTGGCCGATCCAGGCATTTGCCGGCGGACGGCCGCGGTATTCGGCGACATGGCCCTGGTGGCGCTCGTCGTTGAAGAAGGAGCGGTTGTTGCAGATGATCATCAGGCAGGGGATCTGGTAGTGGACCGCGCTCCACACCGCGGTGTTGCCCATCAGGAAGTTGCCGTCGCCCATCAGGCCGATCGGTATGCGGCCGCTGCCCTTCAGTGCCAGCGCCGCGCCGATGGTCAGGCCCGGGCCCGCGCCGACGCCGCCGCCGCCGTCGAAGCCGAGGTAATCCAGCGGATGGCGGAAGTGGGTGTAGGCGCCGCTCCAGCCCAGCGGCAGGTGGGTGATGCTGACGTCCTGCGAATTTTTCTGATTCGCGATCGCGGCATTCAGCGCGTGCGCGAGGCCCTTCAGTGCCAGCGGTTCGCCGGGCGCACCGGCGAGTGTGTAGCCGCTGCCTTCGATCTTGCGCGGCCGCGCAGTGACCGCGGCGGTCAGCAGCGGTACCGCGGCATCGGGCTCGCAGTTCATCCACACGTCGGCCGGCGGCAGCGCCTGGTAGTCCATGCTCCAGCCGCGGTGCAGCTGGCTGTCACAGGAAATGTTGATGATCTTGGCGTTGACCGGCTTGTTGCCGAAGGTCTGCTTCAGCGCGCCGGCGAGGTCGAGCCAGTCCAGCGCGATGATGACATCGGCCTCGGCCAGCGTTTTTTTCGCGGCCGGCACCAGCCGGTTGGCCGGCGGGGCTGCGTGCAGGCGGTGATCGGTGGGGAAGGACGCGGCAAGCTTGATCTGGGTGATCACGCGCATGTCGAGTTTTTCGGCCAGCGCGACGCGGGCATTCCAGTGGTCGAGCCGGCGCGAACCGCGGCCGCAGAGCATCACCGGGTTTTTCGCGTTAGACAGCAGTTTTGCCGCAGCCTCGATCTCGCCGTCGGCCGGACGCACCATCGGCGGCGGCGCGTAACGCGCCATCTCGGGCAGCGGCAGCGGCGCCTCGAGTTTTTCCTCCTGGATGGTGACATCGAGGTTGACGTAGACCGGCGCGCGCGGTGCCATGGTGGAGAGCTGTGCGCCGCGGATCATCGCTTCGACCGCGGCGGCGACCGAACCCGGCTGGTTGTCCCACTTGGTGAAGTTGCGCACCAGCGCAGCCTGGTCGGAGCAGGTGTGGATCCAGTCGATCCACGGCCGGCGTTTGGCGGCGTCCCAGGGCCCCGTGGCGCCGAGGATCAGCATCGGCGCGCGGTCACACCAGGCGTTGAAGATCGGCATCGACGCATGCATCAGACCGACGTTGGAATGCAGGGCCGCCGCCATCAGCCTGTTGCTGGCTTTCCAGTAGCCCTGGGCGATCGATATCGCGTTTTCGTCGTGCAGGCAGAGCACCATCTGCGGTGACTTGTTGCCGAGGTAATTGACCAGGCTGTCGTGCAGCCCGCGGTAACTGGCGCCGGGATTGAGCGCGATGTAGTCGATGTCCAGCGCGCGCAGCGTGCCGGCGATGACGTCGCTGCCGTAGAGCGCGTCGCTGGCGGGCGAGGGGATCGGTGTTTCGTGCTTGATGGCGTTCTTGTTCTGATCGGTCACGGTGCGTCCTTTGAATGAAAACTTCAACAGCTAAAGTCAAAAGCAGCCACAGAGAACACAGAGAACACAGAGGTTTCCCCGGTAGTTGTCGGCCGGTGCGACAGTCAAGGCAAGCAATGACTCACCGGCCCCGCAGACACCCGTCCTGGTTTTTCTCTGTGTTCTCTGTGTTCTCTGTGTCCTCTGTGGCTGAAGGTTTTCGTTTCAAGCCTCAATCCACCGTCGCACCGGAAGCCTTGATGACTTTCGCCCACTTGGTGAATTCGCTCTGCACGAATTTCGCGAACACTTCACGCGAGCTGCCGACGGCAACGCCGCCGCTGTTTTTCATGCGTTCCTTCATCTCCGTCGACTGCATGATTTTCACGGCGTGCCCGTTGAGCAGGTTGAGGATGTCCGCCGGCACGCCGGCCGGGGCGAGCAGGCCGTACCACTGGCTGGACTGGTAACCCTTCAGCCCCGACTCGTTCACCGTCGGCAGATCGGGCAATGCGGGCAGGCGTTCCAGCGAGGTCACCGCCAGCGCGCGGATGCGGTTGGACTGGATCAGCGGCAGCGCGGTCAATGCCGGCATGAACATCGTGCTGACCTCGCCGGAGAGGATCGCGGTGATCGCCGGGCCGGTGCCGCGGTACGGCACGTGGACCATTTGGGTGCCGGTCAGCGTGCGGAACAGTTCACCCGCGAGATGGGGCGTGCTGCCACTGCCCGAACCGGCGAACAGGATGTCGCCGGGCCGGGCCTTGGCGAAAGTGATCAGTTCCCGCACGTTTTTCGCCGGCAGCGAGGGATGCACGACGAGGACGTTGGGCGCATGCGCGAGCAGGCTGATGGCCTCGAAGTCGCGGATCGGATCGTAGAGCGCCTTCGCATACAGCGTCGGGCTGGTGACGAAATTGGCACCGTTGACCATCAGCGTGTAGCCGTCCTTCGGTGCCTTGGCGACCATTTCGCTGCCGATCATGCCATTGGCGCCGGCGCGGTTCTCGACGATCACCGGCTTGCCGATGGCTTCGCCGAGTTTCTGCGTCAACAGGCGGCCGGCGGTATCGACGCCGCCGCCGGCCGGGAAGGGCACGACCACGCGGATCGGTCCGGCGGGATAAGCCTGTGCCCTTGCAGTGGTCGTGGTGGCGAGCAGCAGTGCGGCGCAGGCCGCACGCAGGACATGTATTTTCATCGC